>JBPCJK010000165.1:0-16097 GCA_051005375.1 Acidimicrobiales bacterium | reverse complement strand
GATCATCCCCCCACCCCGGTGACCCCCCCGGTGGCCCAGCGGGAGCCGACCAGCCGGGACCGCCACGGCGACGTGGTGGTCGACGAGTGGGCCTGGCTGCGCCACAAGGACGACCCCGAGGTGCGGGCCTACCTCGAGGCCGAGAACCGCTGGACCGAGGCGGCCATGGCCCACACCAAGGTGCTCCAGGAGCGCCTGTTCGAGGAGATCAAGGCCCGGATCAAGGAGACCGACCTGTCGGTGCCGGTGCGCAAGGGTGACTGGTGGTACTACACCCGCACCGAGGAGGGCCGGCAGTACCCCATCCACTGCCGCAAGCCGGCCGGCCCGGGCGAGACCCCTCCCGGGGACGTGGCCGAGCAGGTGATGCTGGACCAGAACGTGGAGGCGGGCGACGCCGACTTCTTCGCCGTGGGCGCCTTCGACACCACCCCTGACGCCCGTTTGCTGGCCTGGTCGTGGGACACCAGCGGCGAGGAGGTGTACACCATGCGGTTCCGCGACCTCGCCACCGGCGAGGAGCTGGCCGACGTCATCCCCGGCACCCACTACGGCACCGCCTGGGGCAACGACAACCTCACCTTCTTCTACGTCCGTCCCGACGAGGCCATGCGCCCCTACCAGCTGTGGCGCCACCACCTGGGGACGCCGGCGGACGACGACGTGCTCGTCCACACCGAGGACGACGAGCGCTTCTACCTCGGCGTGGGCACCACCAAGGACGAGCGCTTCGTGGTGCTCGAGCTCGGGAGCAAGGTCACCAGTGAGGCGTGGGTGCTCGACGCCGGCGACCCAAAGGGGGCGTTCCGGGTGGTCGAGCCCCGGTGCCAGGATGTCGAGTACCACCTGGAGCACTGGCGCGACCGCTTCCTGATCGTCACCAACGCCGACGGGGCCGAGAACTTCAAGCTGGTGGAGGCTCCTGAGAACGACCCCGGTCGGGACCGCTGGGTCGACGTGGTCCCCCACCGCCCCGAGGTCAAGTTGAGCGGGGTCGACGTCTTCGCCCGCCACTTGGTGCTCTTCGAGCGGGCCGAGGGCCTGCGCCGGATCAGGGTGCGCCGCCTCGAGGGTGATGGGCTGTCGGGCGAGGACCACGTCATCGACCAGCCCGAGGAGGTGTCCACCGCCTCGGGAGGGGCCAACCCCGAATTCGACAGCACCACCCTGCGCTACGGCTACACCTCCATGGTCACCCCGTCGTCGGTCTTCGCCTACGACATGGACACCCGGGAACGCACGCTGCTCAAGGCGCAGCCGGTGCTCGGGGGCTACGACCCCGCCCAGTACGTCACCGAGCGGCTATGGGCCACCGCCGACGACGGCACCGCCGTGCCCATCTCCGTGGTCCGCCGCATCGACGTGCCCCGGGACACCACGGCGCCGGCTCTGCTCTACGGCTACGGGTCCTACGAGGCCAGCATCGACCCGGGCTTCTCGTCGGTCCGGCTGAGCCTGCTCGACCGCGGCTTCGTGTTCGCCATCGCCCACGTGCGGGGCGGCGGGGAGATGGGCCGGCACTGGTACAACGAGGGCAAGCTCCTCGACAAGCGCAACACCTTCACCGACTTCATCGCCTGCGCCCGCTACCTGATCGAGCAGGGCTGGACCTCTCCCCGCCGGCTGGCCATCCGGGGGGGCAGCGCCGGGGGCCTGCTGGTGGGGGCGGTGGTCAACATGGCGCCCGAGCTGTTCGGGGCGGTGGTGGCCGAGGTCCCCTTCGTCGACGCCCTCAACACCATCCTCGACCCCTCCCTGCCGCTCACCGTCATGGAGTGGGAGGAGTGGGGCAACCCGGTTGCTTCCGCCGACGTCTACGCCTACATGCGGTCCTACGCCCCCTATGAGAACGTCGAGGCCAAGGACTACCCCCCCATGCTGGTGACCGCCGGGCTCAACGATCCCCGGGTGTCCTACTGGGAGCCGGCCAAGTGGGTGGCCAAGCTGCGAGCGACCAGGACCGACGGCAACACCCTGCTGCTCAAGACCGAGATGGGGGCGGGCCACATGGGCCCCTCGGGGCGCTACGACGCCTGGAGGGACGAGGCCCTGGTCTACGCCTTTCTTCTGGACACGCTGGTCGTCACCGCCTGAACGCACCCCCACCGGCAGGCTCGTGTGCATGAGTGCGGATCTTTCGGACTTTCGCGCACGAGACGTGAACGGTCTCGGCAACGACATCCAGCGGTCGTCACTCGAACTGCTCCAGCGTCAAGGGCCGGCGTTGCCAGTCCTTGTCGACCACCACCATGAGCTCCAGGTAGGCCCCCGGCGCCAGCTGCTCCCGTACGGCGGTGCCCACCGCCTTGAGCACCTCGCCCCCCTTGCCTATGACGATGCCCTTCTGCGACGCCCGCTGAACCAGGATCTCGCAGCGCACGCGCGGCCACTCCCACTCGGTGACCCGGGTGGCGACGGCGTGGGGAAGCTCGTCGCGCAGCACGGCCAGGAGCTGCTCGCGCACCAGCTCGGCCACCCAGAAGGCGTCGGGGACATCGGCGACCACGTCCCGCGGGTAGTAGGCCGGGCCCTCGGGCAGGCGTTCGACGAGCCGGTCCACGAGGCCGGCGACTCCCTCGCCGGTCAGGGCCGACACCGGGAAGTACTCGCTCAACCCCAGCCCGCCGGCGGCGGTGAGCTGGGCCAGCACCTGGGCCCGGGAGGCCCGGTCGACCTTGTTGAGCACTACGACGGCATCAGCCGGGACCTGGGCGGCGACGAAGCGATCGCCCCCGCCCAGGGGGGCGGTGGCATCGAGGACCAGGCAAACCACATCGACCCCTCCGATAGACCCTGTGCTCGTCTCGTGCAACCGCCGTCCCAGGGGACCGCGGGGCCGGTGGACGCCGGGGGTGTCGACGAACACCACCTGGGCATCGGGCCGGTTGAGCACGCCCCGGACCGCCGAGCGGGTGGTCTGGACCTTGTCGGAGACGATGCTCACCTTTGTCCCGATGATGTGGTTCAAGAGGGTGGACTTTCCCACGTTGGGCCGGCCCACCAGCGTCACGAAGCCCGAGTGCATCAGGATGCCTCGGCCGTCGCCGGCTCGGTCGCCCGGCTGACTCGAACCCGTCCGATGCGCCGACCCTGCACCCGCTCGGCCCGTAGGAGATGGCCGTTGACCCCGACCGCCTCGCCTTCGCTGGGCACGTGGCCGAGGAGGTTGAACACCAAGCCGCCGACGGTGTCCCAGTCGCCCTCGGGCAGGCCCAGGTGCAACAGGTCGTTGAGCTCGTCGAGGGGCATGCGGGCGGCGACCCGCACATCCCCGCCGGGGAGGGGCTCGAGCAGGGGATCCTCGACGTCGAACTCGTCGACGATCTCCCCCACCAACTCCTCGATCAGGTCCTCCAAGGTGACCAGCCCGGCCGTGCCCCCGTACTCGTCGATGACGATGGCCATGTGGAACTTGTCCGCCTGCATCTCCCGCATGAGCTCGGCCACCCGCTTGGTCTCGGGCACGAAGTGGGCGTGGCGGGCGACGCTGGCAGCGGTGACCGACGTCTCCCCCTCCCGCGACGCCCGCATCAGGTCCTTGGCGTACACCAGCCCCACGATGTCGTCGATGCCGTCGTCTTGGAGGGGGACCCGGCTGTAGCCGTTGGCGATCACCGTCTCCATGACCTGGGCCACGGTGGCGTCGGCGGGGGCGGTCACCATGTCGGGGCGGGGCACCATCACCTCCCGGGCCACGGTGTCGCCGAAGTCGATGATGGAGCGGATTAGGGCGCGCTCCTCGACCTCGATGACGTCTGCCTCCACGGCCACGTCGGCCAGGGCCAGCAGCTCCTCCTCCGACACGGCCGGTCCGGCCCGGCGCCCCTTGCCCGGCAGCACCATGTTGGACAGCCCGATCAGGGCTCGGGTGAGCAGGCGTACGGGGGGGAAGCGGGCCAGGAGGTTGACCACCGGCGCCACCAGCAGGGCGGCCCGCTCGGGGTGCTGGAGGGCGTAGGTCTTGGGGGCGGCCTCGGCGCAAACGAAGATGACGACCGCCAGCCCCACCGTGGCCAGGGCGATGCCCACGGGACCGAAGTACGACTCGGCCAGGACGCCCACCAGCGTGGCGGCGCTCAGGTGGCACACCAACACCATCAGCAGCACCGGGTTGAGCGTCTGCTCCCGGTGCTCGAGGAGGCGACAGAGGCTGGCCGCCCCCCGCCGCCCCTCCTCCTCCAGGGCCAGGGCCTTGGTCCTGGGCAGCTGGGTGAGGCTGGTCTCGGCCAGGGCCAGGACGGCGGCGGCGGCGATCAGCAGGACCACGGCCGCCGCAGCGAGGGCGAGGGCGGTGCTCATGGCGAGCCGGCCCCGCCCCCATCGTCGGAGGGCGGGTGCAGTCCGGCCAGGAGACGACGCTCCGCCGACTGCATCTCCAGCGCCTGGCCGGGTTCAGCGTGGTCCATGCCGAGGACGTGCAGCACCCCGTGGACCACCAGCAGGGCCAACTCGTCGCCGATCGCCACCGATCGTGCCCCGGCGTTGCGCTCGGCCACCGACGGGCACACGATCACGTCACCCAACAGGGTCGGGACGGCGCTGTCGGCCGGAGGCTCGGCGTCGGGCAGGCCGTCGAGCGGAAAGGCGAGCACGTCGGTGGGGCCGTCGCCGTCCAGGTAGCGCTGGTTGAGGTCGGCCATGACGTCCTCGTCGACGAAAGTCAGTGACAGCTCCCCACCGGCAGCCCCGTGGTCGACGAGCACGGACCTAGCCAGGGCGCTGAGGTGGGCGACGTTCACGGCGACGGCCGACTGCTCGTCGATGACCGCCACGGTCGGTCCTTGCCTCAAGGGCCGTAGGCGAAGCTGGGGCCCTGTCGTCGACGAAGGTGCATCGGAGGTGTTCACCGACCGACGGGATCGGGCGTCGGCGTCGGTGCTGCCCGCTCGTAGGCGTCCACGATGTCCTGCACGATGCGGTGGCGGACCACGTCTTTGTTGGTGAGCTGAACGAAGCTGAGACCGGCGATGCCGGTGAGCACCCGCTCCAGACCGCCCAAGCCCGAACGACCGGCGGGGACGTCCACCTGGGTGACATCGCCGGTGATGACGGCCTTTGACCCGAAGCCGATCCGGGTGAGGAACATCTTCATCTGCTCGGGGGTGCTGTTCTGGGCCTCGTCGAGGATGATGAAGCTGCCGTTGAGGGTGCGCCCCCGCATGAACGCCAGCGGAGCCACCTCCACCGTCCCCCGGTCGAGGAGGCGCTGGGCACCCTCGGGCTCGACCATGTCGTAGAGGGCGTCGAACAGCGGGCGCAGGTACGGGTCGATCTTGGCCATCAGGTCGCCGGGCAGGAACCCAAGCCGCTCACCGGCCTCCACCGCCGGCCGGGTGAGGATGATGCGGTTGACCTGCTTCAGCTGTAGGGCCTGGACGGCCATGGCCACGGCCAGCCAGCTCTTGCCGGTGCCGGCCGGGCCGATGCCGAAGGTGACCACGCTGTCGCGGATGGCGTCGACGTAGCGCTTCTGTCCACTGGTCTTGGGCCGTACCGTGCGGCCCTTGGCCGCCCGCAGCACCTCGGCGCCGAGCACGTCGCTCGGGCGCTCGTCGGCCTTGACCATCTCGATGCTGCGGCCCACCTTGACCGGGTCGAGGCTCTGGCCGAGCTCGAGGAGCACCACCAGGTCCTCGAACAGCTTGCCCACCCGGGTCGCCTCAGGACCGGCGATGGTGATCTCGTTGCCCCGGACGTGGATGTCGGCGTCGGCGAAGGCCGATTCGACCAGGCGCAGCAGCTCGTCACGCTGGCCGAGCAACCCCCCCATGAGGTGGTTACCGGGTACGAGGACCTTGACATCAGCGGAAGACACGGGCGAGCCCATGGTACCGGGCGCCGATGCCCTCGCCCGGCCTACCCCGGTGGCCACGCCAGGTGTCGACCCCCGAGCACATGGAGGTGGAGGTGGGCGACGGTGTTGCCGGCGTCGTCGCCCACGTTGAGCACCAGCCGGTAGCCCCCCTCGAGCACGCCCTCGGCCTCGGCCACCGACCGGGCGGTGGCGAACAGCTCGGCCAGCATCTCGCCGTGCTCGGGGCCCAGCTCGGCGGCATGGGCCACGTGGGCGGTGGGCACCACCAGGACGTGGACTGGTGCCTTGGGGTCGACGTCGCGGAAGGCGAGCGTGCCAGGCGTCCGGGCCACGACCTCGGCGGGGACCTCACCGGCGACGATCCGGCAGAACAGACAGGTGCTCACGTCGACGAAGGTAGCGGCCGGTCGTTCATCGAGGTGAGGGCGGAGGGGCAGGGACGACCACCACCTGGCCGGGGAAGACGAGGTCAGGGTTGGCCGGGTCGGCCAGGTGGTCTCGGTTGGCTGCCACCAGGCTTCGCCAGTAGGGCACCACCTCGTGGTCGGTGGGCTCGGTCCCCCAGGCCGTCGTCAAGGTCCGAGCGGCCACGGCCCACAAGTGGTCACCAGGTCGGACCTCCCACTGGGTGACCCCCTCATCGGCGGCGGTGGGGGCTGCCACCTCGGTGCCTGGGAGAGGGACGCTCGGGGCGCCGGCCGATGGCAGGGGACCGTCCGGGAGCCGGCGCATCACCGGAGGAGGATTGGCCGGGTCGACCTGGTCGACTTGAGGGTCTCCCTCGTCAGCAGCGGGAACGTCGTCAGCAGCGAGAACGTCAGAACCAACACCACCGTGGTCGGCCGTGGCCGCGCTCACCAGCACCACCGGGGGGAGTCGGGATGCCAGGCGACCATCCACGCCCACTGCGGGGGCACCACCACTGCCGCCCACAATGGTGGTGCCCGCCAGGCTCAGGCCGATGCCGGCGTCGATCAGGCAACGGGCCATGGGAAGGGTCAGCACGTCGGCCAGTGACACCAGACGGGCGCTGCCCCACAAGCGACCCGCAGCGAGCAGGGCGGTGACGGCCAGGAGGTACCAGGCCAGGACCACCGCGACCAACCCGAGGACGGCGAACGCCCCTTCCACCGGCGTCCGGCTCCCGGCCCATTGGCCCCATGACCCGGGGTCGATCACTGAAGGTGGGCCAAGACGACCGCCCACCCCAGCGAACCCGAGAGCCACGCCCAGGAGCAAGCCGACCCACGCCACCCGCACCACCGCTCCTCGACCGACCGAAACCGCTCGGTCTCGAGCCAATCTCTGCACAGGGCCTATTCTGCTATTTCCTGCTGTTTGATGCAAGACCCTTCTTTCCGTTCAGCGTGCTGTCGCATCAGCTACCGCAGTGGCGGCCACGTCGGCCGTCTCAGGCCCACCAGGGACGGCGCCGGAGAAGATGTGGCGCACCCGAGCCGTGAGCGTGACCTCGACCACTTCTCCCCGCACGGACGTCACCGATCGAACATCTTCCAAATCGTCGAACCTGAGACGTTCCACAGTGTCGTCGGCGATTCGCTGTGCCTGGGTCGGCAGCAGTCGAAGTGAGCCGTCACCGTAGAAACCCTCGACGTCGACGGCCCTGGCCACGGCATCGTTGGCGGCGGCAACGGCAGCGTTGGCCAGGCGGCGCTGGGCCAGGAACACCCCGGCGGCATCAACGGCAAGGGCGCCGAGCACCAGGAACACGAGCACGGCGGCGGGCATGAGCACCAACACGCTGGCTCGCTCCCGGCCGAGCCCTCGAGCTTCAGCCACGGCAATCAGGGACGACGCCCGAGGGCATGGGGAGACCGCTGCGGTAGGGGTCGACCACCTCGGTGTGCCGACCGGTGGCGGTGATGACGCTGCCCCCGAACCCGCCCACCCAGGGCAGGCGAAAGGTGGGGACGTCGTAGCTCACCACCAAGGTGACCCTGGCGCACCGCTGCAGCTCGAGCGGGCCCTCGGATCGCAGGTCCCAGCGACCGGGATCGACCTTGTGGCCATCGATGGCGGCGGCGGCGGCGGCACGAGCATCGACCAGGGCGGCGCCGGCCCCCGGGCCGCTCGACTCCACAAAGGCCCGGGCCGCCTCCCGGGCTGCGGCCGACGCCGCCAGCTTGCCGTCGATCACCCCCCAGACGTTGACCAGCAGCGCCACCCCGATCACGAACACCAAGAACCCGAACGGCAGAGCTTCGAACCCCCCGACGAACCCCGCCTCACTGCCCCACCGCCCATTCCGCCTCCCAGCGGGTGGCACCCAGGAACGACCGGGAAAGGGACCGAGTCCGGGCGGGTGGCCGACTCCTTTGTCCTTCAGCCCGCCAGCGGGTGGCACCAAGGAACGACCGGCACGAGCGTCGAGCGCGTGCGGATGGCCGATTTTGTTGTCTTTCAGTTTGCCAGCGGGTGGCACCAAGGAGGTCGGGTGGCGCCGAGGGGAGGGGCCCACATGGCGTCGAAGACGCCGTGTGGGAGGGGTCCCGCTCGGTGACAGGACCCGGCCGGGCGGCGGGTGACGGGTCCCGTCCACGTTCACCTGAGCCGTTCGATGCGCACGGTGACCGTCCGGTCCACCCGTTGGAACGGCACCCGGACTCCAGCCACCAGATTGGTCGGGTGGTCGGCCACGACCCGCAGCGCCACCACATCGGCCTCAGCGTCGCCGTCAGTGTCGGGATAGCTCCAGGTCATCTGGAGACGCCCCCCACGCCGATAGCCGGCCAGGAGTTGGAGGGCCTGAGCCTCAGCTTCGGCCTCGGTCACGGTGGTCCCGCCGTCGCCAGCCCGCAGACGGGCGGCGTCGAAGGCGGCGGCGGTGACCACTGATGAGCCATAGAGGTTGAGCACCAGGTGCACGGCGAAGAGGAGCAGGACGAGGAAGATGGTGACGCCGACGAGAGAGCTCACCGCCCCGGATCCGGCCTCGCCCGTGCTACTGGATATGCTCGACGTTGCTCTTGATGCGTTCGCCGGCATCATTGAACACGCTCTGGAACACCACCCACATGGCGGCGCCGATGAGGGCCATGATGAGCACGGCGATGGCCGTTGAGATCACCCCCTCCCCAGCCTGCTCGGCGATGCGGCTACGCAGGTGGAAGCGGAAGCTGTGCCAGGCCACCAAGGCGCGGAGGGCGAGATGCATGTGACTTCCTTTCGTTTGTGTTCTCTCGTTGTGGCTGTCTGGGTTGTGCATGTGTCAGCTCGTTGCCGGCGTCATCCGCCGAACCGCTGGAGCGCCTCGAAGAAGGGGACTCCCATGAAGATCACGCCGGGCAGGAGCGTGGCCACCGTGACCGGGATCCAGACCTGCTGGCTGCGGCGCTCAGCCGACTCGATGAGCTCTCGGTGCACGTCGCGTCGGATGGCCCGAGCTTCCTCCGCCATCAGCCGGCCCAGGTCGCTGGTCTCCTGATTGAGCGCCAGCACTGGGACCAGGCGGTCGAGCGCTCCCACTCCTGCCACCGTCGCCCACTCCCGCAGCGCGTCAGACTCCGAGACGCCCTGACGGAGGCGGCGACACAGCCGTCGGAGATCGGCACCGCAGGCGCCCGAGCTGCGTTGGGCCAACCGGTTCAGGGCCGACGTGAGGGAGTACCCGGCTGCCAACAACAACGCCAGCTGCTCAGCCACCACCGGTAGCTCCAGGAACAGGCGGCGCTGCCAGCGCTGGGAGGCCACCGCCACCCGCTGCTCTTGGACCAGGAACGCCAGCGCTGGTCCGCCCGCCATCACCAGCAACGCCAACGCCCCTGGAGGGCGAGTCACCAGCACCACCAGCGCCCCCACCCCGAAGCCGACCACGCTCGTCGCGAGCTGACGGACCCGGAAATCAGTGACGTCGAGGGGTGCGTGGATGCGAGTCAGCCGCAACGAGAGCTCCTCGCTGACGCCCACCACCCGGGCCAGACGCTCTCCCACCGTTCGAGCGAGGGGGCCCATGGCCTGGCTGAACGACTCGACCGAGAGGATGCCAGCTCGGCCTGGACGCCCCATGCCCCCGGGCGCATATGGTCGCAGGCGATCGACCAACGGCTGGCGCGAGAACCATCGAAGCTCAGACAGCACGAGCGTGGCGCCCGCCCACAGCACCAGGCCGAGCAGCATGACACCCCGCGTCATCCTTGGCCCCCGAGGCCAGCAGGCGTCAGCGTGGGATCCCGGTCCAGGGCGTCGCCGTCGAACACACGCTCCTCCCGGGGAAGCCGCATGATCTGGCCCGCCCACATCCAGCAGCCGCCCATGATGGCCAGGGCCACCAACACCAGCACCTGGCCGGTCGCGCTCTGGTAGGCGGCACGGCCCTCGCCGATGCTCAGGCCCACCGCTGCCATGCCGAGCGGGACGACGAGCACGAAGCGGCGGGCGAAGCGGGCACCGGCCTGGCGGGCCCGTGCGTCCTTGCGCCCCTGCTGGTCCATGATCCGGTCGTCGACCAGGGCAGCGAGGCACCGGTCAACCTCGGTACCCCCGATGTCGTGGGCCACGAGCAGCGTCTCGCAGATGGTGTCGGCGGTGCCATCGGCGAGCCGGTCCTTGAGCACACGCAGGCAGCGGTCGAAGTCGGTGGAGACGAGCCATTCCCTTCGAGCCGCCTCGAACGCCGGCCGAAGCTCAGCAGGAGCCGATCCTCCCACCTCCAGCAGGGCCTGGGGGATCGATCGACCGAGCGCCGTCGTCTTGATCCGCAGCTCCTCGATGAGGCGGGGCCAGGCCTCGCTGGCCTGTACCCGCCGTCGCTCACGGCGAGCCCGGGCGGCAGCGACCGGAAAGGTGGCGGTGAAGACGCCGCAAGCCACCGGGGGGAGGAACCCACCGAAGAGGCTCCAGGCAAGGACGGCTCCGGCCGCGAACAGGGCCATGCACACTGCCACCAACTCCGTTGGCCGAGCCTGATCGACGCCGGCTTGGACCAGCCAGTCATGCCAACGCGGTGACCATGAACCGGGTCGGGTAGGGCGGGGGCCAGGCCCGATGCCTGTCCAGCCGAGGACCACGGCGGTGTAGACGAGAAACACGCCGTACGCCCCGCACAGGGACAGCACCAAAGGCGTCACGACGCTGCCTCCCGAGCCACCGGTGCCTCACGAGTTGCCTGGGCTCGTACCGGGCGAGTGCGGGGACGTCGCTCGACGGGATTGGGCCGAGGTGCCGCCGGCCCCCCCGGGCTTTCGGAGTCGAGCAGCGCCCGGAGATCGACGTCGACCTCCTCGAAGGCTCGTTGGCACCGGATCGGGAGGTTGCCGGTCCAGCGCAGGGGAGCGTCCAGACGGGCACGGGAGAACAACTCGGTGACGGTGAAGGCGGTGCCCTCGGGACCGGTCTGGAGGTCCTCCACAGCGACGATCTCGGTGATCCGGGGTTGACCCCCGGATCGTGCGCAGTGCACCACCACGTCGATGGCCTCGCTCACCAGGCTGTTGAGTGCGGCCATGGGGAGCTCGGAAGAGGTGTCGGCCAACTGGCACACGAACCGCAGCCGGGTCAGCGCCTGACGGGCAGACCCGGCGTGGATGGTGGTGAACCCCTTCACCCCCGACGACAGGGTGAGCAAGAGGGGAAGCGCCTCTTGATCACGCACCTCTCCGACGATGGCGACGTCAGGGGCCATGCGCAGAAAGCCCGACACCAACCGGCGCAGATCGACGGCCGGACGTTCTGCCCGAGCCGGTCGGGTCTGCATGCTGGCCACGTTGGGAAGGTCGACCGTCGGTTTGCCTACTACCCAGAGAGGTCCAGGATGAGCACCGAGGAGACCAACATCGTGGCCGGCCGGTCCGCCGACTACACCCTCGGGCGGGTCGAGCACCGCCTACAGGCCCTCGTGGACGCCGTGCGCAATGGCGTGGGTGTCGACCAGGCCATGGCCGGCGCGGAGGAGCTGCTGGCCGAGTTACGGGGCTCCTGAATCCGGCTCAGGCAGCCTTGCGTAGCAACCGCCGTTGGCGCTCGGTGGTTCCGCCCCAGACTCCGCTCTCCCCGTGTTCGACGGCGGCGGCCAGGCATTGGGCGGTGACCGGGCAGACGGCGCAGATGGCCAGGGCTGGCGCCACGTCAGCGGGGATGCCACGACGGGGGGAGCTGGGGAGGAAGTCGACCTCGGGGTGATCCCTGCAGGCGGCCCGGGCCATCCACGGTGGTCGACCTCGCACGGCGTCGAGGAGCAGGTCGAGGCCGGGGTCACCGGGGCGCATGAGCGCTTGCCAGTCGTGCAGCTCGTCGATGCGCACGAGGGCGACGCTACCGCCGGGGCTGGCCGATTTCAGGCAACTGCCAGAGATTAGCCACCGGGTCATTTCAGGCAACTGCCTGAGATTACCCAGCCTCCCGAGCGACAGGTCGCCGAGCGGGTCGGGGTGTCGCAGAAGACCATCAGCAACTGGCTTAGTAATCTCAGGCAACTGCCAGAGATTACTAAGCCGCCTGGCGCCACTGCGGACAAGCCCTGGCCTGGGACCGCTGGCTCGACTGCCACACCCAGGCAGGACATCGCCGACGAGCTAGGGGTCGCGAAGCAGACGGTCAACGACTGGGTGTCCGGAAGCGGGACAGCATCCTGTTTCCGGACCGCGCCCGAAGTGGCTGGCTATCGAAAACAGGATTCCGTCCCGCTTCCGATAGCCACTCGTTGACCGTGGGTTGAGCCACCCCTCAGGTGGGTCAAATTGATACACCTGAACCTGGGCCGAGCCGGCTAGCAGCCAAGTGCCCCCCGGCGATGGTCACCGAAGGGCACTTGGCTGGGCGCTGGCGGGTCACCGGGTGAGGTCACCCTCTCCGCCATCGGCCGCGGGTGGCGCCGTACCAGACCGGGCCCGCGGTGGCGTTGACGCCAGGCTCAGGCGGCGGTGGGCGGCCGCAGGACGAGTGGGGCGGCGTCCGGCCGCAGGACGGGAGAGGCGTCGCTCCGCAGGGCGGCGAGGACCTCGGGCCAGCTGTAGCGGTCACCGTGGCGAGCGACCAGCCCGGCCACACCGGGAGACACCGGCTTGTAGGCCGGGCGGCCGGGGAAGCCCCTCAGCCACCCCGTGGTGGCCCGCACGTCGCAGAGCCGGTGGCGGGAGACCTCGACGGCCTCCACGGCGGCGCTGTAGGCCTTCTGGGCTTCGTCAGCCTGGCGGTCGAGCAGCTCGAGCCACTTGCCGCGACACCGCTCCACCACCCCCAGGAGGTCGGCCTCGGCCGAGCTCGTCGCCTTGGCCAGGGCGCCGGCCAGGCGTCGGGCCTCGATGAGGGCGGCGTCGGCCTTGACGGTGGCCGCCGGGCCAGGATCAGGCTTGGCGGAGCGGATGGCCACCGCGTAGGCCTCGGAGTCGGCCTCGACGGCGAGGTGGCGGCCCTCCTCGAGGTCGAAGACCCTCTGACTGGCGGCGACGTGCTCGGCGTCGAGCCGACGCCACTCCTCGACGGCCCGGGCCACCTCGGGCACGTCGATGCGGGGGGGCAGGCTACTGCTGGGCTCCAGGTTCATGTCGGGTTCCTTTCGTGGTTGGGGGTACTCACTCGCCCGAGGAGGCCGACGAGGCGGGCGTGCTCCTCCTCGCCCTCGGTCGACGCCACCAAAGCGTCGGGCGCGACCGCCACGGCCCCGACCCGGTTGGCGATGGCCAGGGCAAGGCTTCGCAGCTCGGCCAGGGCGGTGGTGCGGTCGACCCGCTCGATGAGGTCCGCCCGAGCTGCGCGCAGCTCGCTGTCGACCCAGGTCAGGAAGTCGGCGGTCACGACAGGTAGTCCTCGGTCGAGGGCTGGCGGCGATGGGCCGCGAGGCCGGCCCTCAGGTGTTCGTTCATCCCCGGCGGCGGCGGTGTTGGTGAACCGCACGCGCCGGCGTCCCATCCGGCGACGGGCTCCGGGGCGGGCTCGGGTTGGTCGACCGCGTCGACCCGGGGTCGGCGGCGGATGAGGGCGTTCATCTCGTCGTGCCCGGGATCCTTGCGGCGGCGGAGTGCGTCGCTCAGGTCGCCGGTGGTGCTCTCCGTGCTCATGGACCGCCCTCTCAATCTGTGGACAACTTTTGTCGGCGCGAGAGCGGGATCAACCGGCGGTTCCTAGGACGACGGGTCGCAGGGGGGCCTATGCCAGGTCTGGCGTCCATGCTGACCCCCCTCCAGCGTTTGTGAGACTGCGTGCGTGTGGCCACTCGACGGTCTCCCGGAATGAGGCCAAAGGGGGTCCCTCCGGTGGGGTCGCGTTCATGCGCTCGGGACCTGGCCGTCGAGGTAGCGGTTCAGGTCCTCGACCCGGATGCGGGGCGAGCCGGCGCCGCCGATGTGGACGACAGGCAGCGCGCCCGAGGCGACCAGCCGTCGAACCTGGCGGGCTGAGACGCCGACCAGGCGGGCAGCGTCCGCGTAGTCGACGGCGAGTGGAGTCACGGGGCCAGCTTCACCCACGCCGGGGCCGGCGTCTACCGCTGGTCGGCGTGGTCCGGTGTTGGCCGGCGTGGTCATCTCGGCCAGGGCGGCCAGGCCGGCGGGCATCTTGTGGCCGTCGTCCCGGCACCTTCGGGCCAGGAGATCGAGGGCCCGGCGCAGGGCGGCGACCTCGTGGTCGTCGAGCAGGGCGGCGAGAAGGTGTGGCGTCACGGCGCCCCCCAGTCGGCGGCGACGACGTACAGGTCGGCCACCGCGACACGCTCCCGATCCCGCACCGCCTCGTAGGCGGACACGTCCCAGAACTCGGCGATGGCGTCCCGATAGAGCCGCTCGAGGTCGTCGGGCGCCAGGGCGTCGAGCTCGACTTGGACCAGTGCGCCGTGGCGGGCCACGAAGGCGGCGGCCCGGCTGTCGGTGCGCTTGCCCATCGCCGGGGGCAGGGCGTAGGCCTCGACCTGCTCGGCGGTGAGGGCGACCCTGACGACCTTGTCGAAGCAGGCGGTGCGCTCGGCGAAGTCCCGGTCGATGTCCTCGCCCGAGGGGTCGAAGTCCCCGGCGTAGAGCAGCACCGCCGGGCGGTCCTGGTCCTCGACGTCGGTCACCACCTGGTCGACGTAGGTCTGGCTGGAGTACCCGCCCAACGCCAGGATGGGGATGCCGAAGTCGCCGAACCAGGACTCGAGCTGCATGACCAATCCGGCTTTCTCCACCCCGATGTAGACGGACACGTCCTGGCCCTCGGTGCGGTCCTCGCGGTACTGAGCGGCCAGGGAGGCCAGGGCGGCGGCGGCCGAGGCCCAGTGCGCCCGGCGGTGGATCAGGCGGCCGCGGTCGATGAGGTCGGGGAACTCGCCTTGACGCCGAGCGTCGGCCGTCTTGGCCGACAGGCCCTTGTAGGCCGAGGTTGTGTTGGGCAGGAGCTGGGCCGCCACCAGGCGGTAGAAGAGCTGGCGCAGCGTGACCCCGGTCTCGTAGCTGTCGACGATGTCCGCCGCGGCGCTCAGCAGCTCGGGCCAGGCAAGGCGACCGGTCACGAGGCGTTCTCCTCGGCTATCCCAGCCTCGCGGGCCAGCCGCCTCCCGTTGGCGGTGGTAGCTAGCCACCCGGGCCCAGCCGCCGGGGCCTCCCCAGCGGCTCACGATGCCCTCGTCGTCGGCTTGATGTTGCGTCGACTGCATCCGGAGACAGCGGTCAGGTCGCTGCTACTCAGGAGGGCATGGCGACCTACAGCGACTTCGAGAAGAGCAAGTACCGACCGACCTGCCCCAACTGCGGGTCGGTGAACGTGCGGGTGCAGTGGCTCTTGGCGACCGGCCCTTGGGAGACCGGCGACCGGCAGTGGGTTCCGGGTGAGCCGCGGTGTCGAGATTGCCGCGGCCGTCCCCAGTAGTCGAATGTCCTTGCGGACCGCAGGGCAAGCAGTCATGCGGCACCCCGACAACGGCCGTGGATGGGCCCAGTTTCGTCGGCGGTGACCGTGGCGCCGGCGCAGACGCGGCAGGCACCAACCTCGTCGAGGGGCAGGTCGACAAGATCCTGCGGGAGGTCCACGACCGTCGAGCCCGGGAAGGCGTCAAGGACCAGGGCCAGGCCGCCCGGCCCCCCTCCCCCATCGTCCGGTACCTGCGGTACCTCCGGTACCTCCCTCCTCAGCGGGGGTGTATCGGGTACCGCAGAGGTACCGGGTACCGGCTGAGGTACCGGTACCGCCTCCGCATCCGGTACCGCCGGCACCCCCTCTGACCTGCCTGGTACCGGAGGTACCGCAGGTACCGCTTGTGCCGGGTCGGGAGCGAGGTAGCGCTGCCAGGCGTCCCACAGGTCCTCCCGGCGGTACCCCCGCACCTTGTGGCCGTCGACTTTGAGCTGGGCGGAGG
>JBPCJK010000164.1:0-14686 GCA_051005375.1 Acidimicrobiales bacterium | reverse complement strand
GACGACGGCCCCACCTGCCCGTCGAATGTCGCCTTGCTGTGCTCTCGGCACCACCACCGCCTGCACCAACCCGGGTGGCACGCCACCTTGGCCCCCGACGGCGAGTTGGTGGTCACCGATTCCGGCGGCCGGGTCCGCACCACCCACCCGCCCGGTCGCAGCCCCCGACCACCGCCGGAGCTGTTCGCGGCGTGAACGGCGGGGTTGGCCGGCTCAGCCGACGGGCCAAGGCGGCGGCTGGCGGCTCAGCTGGTGCCCAGGTCGATGATGATGCGGGCGGGGTTGGAGAGCGTGTCCACCCGGAAGGGGACCTTGCCGTCGGCGCCGATGGCCCAGGTGAGGTTGGCCTCGAAGTCGCCGATCCGTACGACCTCGGTGACGACCTTGCTGTCACCGCGCACCCGGTCGGGGCCGGTGTAGGTCTCCTTGAAGGTGGCGCCTCCGAGGTCGACGCCCGAGGCCGGCTCGAAGCGGACCTGGAGGGCGGCGTCGCCCTCCCCCTCGACCGGTTCGCCCGAACCGTCCTGGCGCACGGGGCCGTCAGCGTAGCCCACGTCGTAGCCGGGAAGCTGGTCGGTGAACTCGAAGACCACCCGATCGAAGCCGTCCTGGGCCGCCACCCGGACATCCCGGAGCAGGGCGGTGCTGGTGGCGCCGGCAGGGGCGGGGGCTGAGGTCGGCGTGGTGGCGCCACTGAAGCCGGATGCCGGCGAGGAGGTGGTGGTGGTCGAGCCGGTGGCGGTCGTGGTCGAGACCTCGGTGGTGGAGGTGCTGGCGCTGGTCGAAGTGGTCGAGCTGGAGGCCGTGTCCTTGCCGTTGTCGTCGGAGCCTCCACAGGCGCTCAAGGCCACCACCGCCATCACCGCCACGGAGGCACGGGCGATGGCGACACGGGCTTCAGGCAGGCGACGGACCATTGGCCGATGGTAGGTC
The DNA here is from genome assembly GCA_051005375.1 of Acidimicrobiales bacterium. Classification (GTDB taxonomy): domain Bacteria; phylum Actinomycetota; class Acidimicrobiia; order Acidimicrobiales; family CADCSY01; genus JADDRA01. The sequence continues at coordinate 13,753 of JBPCJK010000164.1, read as the reverse complement.
ACGGTGGGTTCGACGCGAGGGAAGGGCCCTCTTGGCCAGAGGGCCCTTCCGGTTCGCCGATGGAGGTCAGGAGGTCAGCCGGTCAGCCGGTGGGCTCCTCCCTGGCCGTCAGGCGCCTGAGGCCCAGGGCGGCGCCGACCAGCGCCACCCCCACAAGGGCCGGATGGCCGTGCTGGTGCCGGTGCGGGGCAGCTTGCCGTCGACCCGGTTCACCGATCCTGCCGGCGGCGGGGTAACGATGCTCGGTGCCAGGGCGGCCACAGGGTTGAAGGAGCCGGTGGCCTGCATGGTGCCGGCGTTGATGCCCAGCCCCTCGGTCAGCAGAGAGGTCACACCCGAGAGGGCGTCGAGGCCGAGCAGGCCGGTCATGGCGCCACCAGTGTCGGGCAGGCCAGTGGGTACGATGTCCAGTGCGCTAGGGAGGGGAGCGGCCTGGGCCTGGGCCACCGGCGACACCGGCAGGATGTTGACGGCCATGGCCGACAGCGACGAGAAGGCCCTGGTGTAGTCGCCGTCGGGGGCCACCAGCTTGTCGATCTGGAGCACGTCGACGTCGAGGTTGAGCAGCCCGCCCAGCGCCCCGTTGAGGACACCGTTGATGGTGCCGCTGACACCGGCCAGGTTCTGGGTCAGGTCCAGGCTGGTGAGGGGCGTGTCCATCCCGGCCACGTTAGGGTGCCGATGGAGGCGACCACGTCGGCGACCGAGCTGTCCACCGAGTCGGTGGCGGTGGCCTGCATGCCGGCCGTGATGTCCTGGGCCGACAGCAGGTTGAGGCCATCGAGGTTGGTGAGCACTCCGGGAAGGACCGATTCCAGCAGCGTGGTCACCGTGGCGAGGAGGTCTTCGACGGCCGGGAGCCCTGCGACGGGGAGGTTGTCGCAGTCCACCGTGCCTCCAATCCCCAGGATGTCGCCGAGGAGAGGAAGATCCGGCACGAGACCGGTCAGTTGCCCGCACAGGCCGGAGTCCAGCAGTGCCGTCGGGTCGGTGACACCGCTCAGCAGTCCCAGGCTCGACACCAGGTCGGTCACGTTGCCGGTGTCCATGGAGCCGCCGGCTGCGCCGCCGACCACGGGCACGCTGTCGATGCCGAGTGGCCCCAGCAGGCCGGTCAAGGTGTCGAGGGGCAGGCTCTCCAGGGGGCTGCCGGCGCCGGCCAGCAGATTGCCCAGGTTGAGCATCTCCAGGGAGGGGATGTTGAGCCCGCTGATGCCACCGGCCACGCCGGGGGTGGCCTTGGTGGCGAAGGTGGAGGCGTTGGAGGAGCCCCCCAGGCCGACCAGCCCGCCCACCATGCTCAGGCCGTCGCCGCCGATTCCGGCCAGCAGGTTGGACCGGGCGCCGTCGCCGTCGACCACCGATGAGAGGGTGCCGTTGAGGACGCCCTCGACCACGGGGAGGGGGGTGTCGCCGGCGGCGGGGTCGACGCTGGACGACTTGGCGTCCTCGACGCCGGTGGTGCTGGTCGCCACCCCCGCCAGTGACTTGTCACCGAGGAGGGTCCCGGTGAGGTTGAGCGGGTTGAGCACGACCGAGGAGACCGGCACGCCGTTGAGCGGGTCGATGCTCGACAGGCCCTCGTCGTCGAGCAGGGCGAGGTTGAGCAGGCTACCGAGGTCGATCCCGAGCACGGTGGAGCTGACCTTGCCCGACCCCACCCCGGCCTGGGCGTCGGACCCCGCTTGGGCCTGGGCCGCGCCCGACAGGGGGTCCGGCCAGGAGGACGACAGCGGCGGTTGCCGAGCCGAGCAGACGTTTGACGTGCATTGGTTGCTCCTCGTTTCGATCCGCCGAGGCGGGCGCACTTCGGCCAGTGCCGGACGTGCAGTGGTAGAATGGTCACCTACAGTGTCGGAACCTCGAGGCGTCGCCTTGAGCCTGGGAGATGTCGTTTCTGTTACGACGCTCGGCTCTGGGCGGGACCAGCGGTGGGTGCATCTGCCCGGGCGAAAGGGAGCCCGCCCCCGCCAGAGGACAGCGCTACCATGCACCCGGCAGTCCCCCGCACCCGAGGAGCCCGATGACCGGTTGGATCCTGCTCGGCATCGTCGTTGTCGTGGCCCTGTACGCCGTGGTCCTCTACAACGGCCTCATCAAGCTGCGGAACCGAATCGAGAACGCCTGGGCCCAGATCGACGTGCAGCTCCGGCGTCGTCACGACCTGATCCCCAACCTGGTGGAGACGGTCAAGGGCTACGCCACCCACGAGCGTGACACGCTGGAGGCGGTGACCCAGGCTCGCAGCGCGGCCATGGGCGCCGGCGGGGTGGCCGAGCAGGCCAAGGCCGAGAACATGATCACCTCGGCCCTCAAGTCGCTCTTCGCGGTGTCGGAGGCCTATCCCGAACTCAAGGCCAACCAGGGCTTCCTGGGCCTCCAGGAGGAGCTCAGCGGCACCGAGGGTCGCATCGCCTACGCCCGCCAGTTCTACAACGACACCGTCTTCCGCTACAATACAAAGATCCAGTCGTTTCCCTCCCTGGCCATCGCCGGTCCCCTGCAGTTCAAGCAACGCGAGTACTTCGAGGCCGACGGCACCTCCCGGGGCCCGGTGCAGGTCGACTTCTAGCCTCCACGCCCGTTCCTGCGCACCGTTCGTCGAGCTCGCCCTGCACGACCGCATCATCGCCAACAAGCGCCGGTCAGCGATGCTGGTCGCCGCCTTCATGGCCCTGGTCATGGCCCTGGCCCTGCTCCTCGAGGTCATCTTCGACTACGGGGTGGCCGGCCTGGCCGTGGCCCTGGCCCTGGCCGCGGTGGCTTCCCTCGCCGCCTGGACCAAGAGCGACGCCGTCGTCCTGGCTGTGCACCGGGCCAGGCCCGCCGACCCTGTGGAGCTGGCCCGGCTGCACAACCTGGCCGAGGGCCTGTGTGTCACCGCCGGCCTGCCCAAACCCCGGCTCTACGTGGTGGACGACGACGCCCCCAACGCCTTCGCCGTCGGCCGCGACCCCCGCCACGCCGGCCTCGCCGTCACCACCGGCGTGATGGACAAGCTCACCCGGGTCGAGTTGGAGGGGGTGCTGGCCCATGAGCTCAGCCACGTCAAGAGCTACGACACCCGGTTGTCGACGTTGGCCGTCACCCTGGTGGGCGGGCCCAGCTTGTTGTCCGATGTCGCTCTGGGGTCATCGGGGCGGGGAGATACCGGCCGCCGAGGTGGCGACCCCGGCCGGGGCGACCGTCGGGCCGGGATGGTCGGGGCGGTGCTCAGGGCGCTGGGCACCGGCCTGCTCGTGGTCGCCCCCCTGGTGGGAACGACCATGAAGCTGGCGCTCAGAGGTCGCCGGGAGCTGTCGGCCGACATGTCGGCGGTGGCGCTCACCCGCTACCCGCCTGGCCTGATCTCCGCCCTGGAGAAGCTGCGTGACGACCCAGGAGTGGTCCAATCGGCGTCCCTGGCCACCGCCCACCTCTGGATCGAGTCGCCCGTCAGGAGAGCGTCCACCAAGGGACGGGGGGAGTGGGCCAACCGGCGGTTCGACCCCCACCTGCCGCTGGACCAGCGGATCACCGCCCTGCGCCAGCTCTGACGTCGGGTCGCAGCCCCAGGGGCGCTGATGGCCCATACTCATGCGGTGAACCGTAAAGTCCTTGCCGGCGTAGCCGTCGCCGTCGTCCTGATGGCCGGGGTGGCGGCTGCGGTGTTCGTCTCCGGAGGCGACAGCGAGGTGGCGGCGCCCGAAACCACCACCACCGTCACGGTGGCGCCGACCACCACCACCGCCCCGCCCACCTTCCCCCTCACCGGCCTGCCCGCCGCCGACCCCGCCCTGGCCGCCCGACCCGCCCTGGTCGTCAAGATCGACGACACCTCCAAGGCGCTCGGCAGGCAGGCCGGCCTCAACGCCGCCGACCTGGTCTATGTGGAGAAGGTGGAAGGGGGCGCCACCCGCCTGGCCGGGGTCTTCCACTCGACCGACGCCGACCCGGTCGGCCCGGTGCGCTCGGCCCGCACCACCGACGCCGACCTCACCGCCAACCTCAACCGACCCCTGTTCGCCTTCTCGGGTGCCAACCAGGGAGTGCTCGACATCGTCCGGGGCTCCAACCTGGTCGACGTCGGCTACGACGTGCAGCCAGGTGTGTACCAAGTCCGGGGAAGCGGGGTGCTGCGGTTCTTCATCGCCACCCCCACGCTGTTCGGGCTGGCCCCTCCCGACGCCGGGCCGCCCCCGCCCTTGCTCACCTTCCGCCCGGCCGACCAGGGCGTCACCGCCGCCGGGGCCGAGGACAGCGGGGGGGTGAGCATCAGCTACGGGGGCCAGGCCAACACCCAGGTGAGCTACGACGTGAGCGGGGCGGGGTGGGCCCGCAGCCAGGACGGCGCCCCTCACGTGGAGGAGTCGGGGGCCCGGGTGGAGCCGACCAACGTCGTGGTCCAGTTCGTGGACTACGCCGACTCCGGCTTCGTGGACGTGACCGGGTCTCCCTCCCCTGAGGCGGTGACGGTGGGGGAGGGCGATGCCTGGGTGCTCACCGGCGGCAAGCTCGTGCGGGGCCGGTGGTCGCGTCCCGAGCCCGGCGCCCCCACCGCCTACACCGACAGCGCCGGAGCCGCCATCGCCCTCACCCCGGGCCGCACCTGGGTTGAGTTGGCCCCGCTCGGATCGGCCGTCCCCCGCTAGCCCTCCCGGCAGCCTCCCCGACAGGCTGGGAACGGCGGCCGTAGACTGGGGCCATGCCCGATCCCGACGAGTCCAGCCACCAACGCCTCACCGGCACCTTGCGGGTCAAGCGGGGCCTGGCCGAGATGCTCGAGGGCGGCGTGATCATGGACGTGGTCGACGCCGAGCAGGCCAAGGTGGCCGAGGATGCCGGGGCGGTGGCGGTGATGGCGCTGGAGCGGGTCCCCGCCGACATCCGCCGTGACGGCGGGGTGGCCCGCATGAGCGACCCGGCCATGATCGAGGCCATCCAGGGGGTGGTGACCATCCCGGTCATGGCCAAGGCCCGCATCGGCCACTTCGCCGAGGCCCAGGTCCTGGAGACGCTGGGGGTGGACTTCATCGACGAGTCCGAGGTGCTCACCCCCGCCGACGAGGCCCACCACATCGACAAGTGGGCCTTCAGCGTCCCTTTCGTGTGCGGCGCCACCAACCTGGGTGAGGCGCTGCGCCGCATCAGCGAGGGAGCGGCCATGATCCGCTCCAAGGGCGAGGCCGGCACCGGCAACATCGTCGAGGCGGTGCGCCACCTCCGATCGATCCGAGGCGACATCCGGCGCCTCACCGTGGCCGACCCGGCCGAGCTCCACGAGTGGGCCAAGCGCCTCCAGGCCCCCGTCGGCCTGGTGCAGGAGGTGGCTTCGGCCGGCGACCTTCCGGTGCCGCTGTTCTGCGCCGGTGGCATCGCCACGCCCTCCGACGCTTCCCTGGTCATGCAACTCGGGGCCCGGGCCGTGTTCGTGGGGTCGGGGATCTTCAAGAGCGCCGAGCCCGCCCGCATGGCCGGCGCAATCGTCGAGGCCACCACCCACTACGCCGACGCCGAGCTGGTGGCCAAGGTCAGCCGGGGCCTGGGTCAGGCTATGGCCGGCCTCGAGGTCGCCAGCCTCGACACCAGGCTGGCCGAGCGGGGCTGGTAGCGGGTGGGGACCACGGCCCCGGCCGGGAGGCCACCAGGTGCAGGGGCATCCCACGGTGGGCGTCCTTGCCCTCCAGGGGCCTGCCCACCTGCACGCCGACATCCTCGCTGAGCTGGGTGCCCGCCCCGTCGAGGTCCGCACCCCGGCCGACCTCGACGGCGTCGACGCCCTGGTCATCCCCGGCGGGGAGTCGACCACCATGTCGATGCTGCTCGAGTCCTCGGGCCTGCGCCCGGCCCTCCTCGACCGCATGGCCGCCGGCCTGGCCGTGCTGGGAACCTGCGCCGGGATGATCCTGTGCGCCTCCGAGGTGCTCGACGGCCGAGCCGACCAGCACGGACTGGGGGCCATCGACGTGGCCGTGCGCCGCAACGCCTTCGGCCGCCAGCGCCAGTCCTTCGAGGCCGACCTCGACGTCGAGGGGATGGCCGGCGGCCCCTTCCCCGCGGTGTTCATCCGGGCGCCTGTGGTGGAGCGGGCCGGAGCAGGTGTCGAGGTGCTGGCCGTCGTCGAGCAGCGACCGGTGCTGTGCCGGTCCGGCCCGGTCATGGTCTGCTCGTTCCACCCCGAGCTCGGGGGCGACCGCCGTCTCCATCGATCGTTCCTGGAAAGGATGTAGCGCCAATGTCCGGTCATTCCAAGTGGGCCAGCATCAAGCACCAGAAGGGGGCCAAGGACAAGGCCCGGGGCAAGCTGTTCGCCAAGCTCATCCGCCAGGTCGAGGTAACCGCCCGCCAGGGAGGCAGCGACCTCGACTCCAACGCCACGCTGCGGACCATGTACCAGAAGGCCCGGGACGCCTCCGTGCCCCTCGACACCATCGAGCGGGCCATCAAGCGGGGCACGGGTGAGCTCGAGGGCGTGCGCTACGAGCCGGTCTCCTACGAGGGCTACGCCCCCTGCGGGGTGGCCGTCTACGTCGAGGTGCTGAGCGACAACCGCAACCGCACCGGCGCCGACGTCCGCTCGCTGTTCAGCCGTAACGGAGGCTCCCTGGCCGAACCCGGTGCGGTGGCCTGGCAGTTCGAGCGCAAGGGCGTGGTCGTGCTGCCCAAGCAGCGCCCTGAGGGCCGTGGCGGGCCGGCCACCGAGGTGGCCGAGGACGACGTGTTGCTGGTCGTGCTCGACGCCGGAGCCGACGATCTGAGCGCCGACGGCGATACCTGGCGGGTGACCTGCCCGCCCACGGCGCTGCCGGCGGTGGAGGCGGCGTTGGGCGAGGCGGACCTGCCCGTGGACTCGGCCGAGGTCACCATGGTGCCCACCACCACCGTGGACCTGGAGACGCCCGAGGACGCCAAGAAGGTGCTGCGCCTCATCGACGCCCTCGACGACCACGACGACGTCCAGGGCGTCTACGCCAACTTCGACGTGGCCGACGACGTGCTACAAGCGGTGGAGGCCTGACCGGCCAGTTGGCACTCCCGATCTGGCCTGCGAAGTGTCGTTGTTCTCACTCGGTTCTGCAGGCCAGAACGTGGCTTTTACTGGCGGTCCCCCGCAGACCCTCGGGGCCGCGCTAGGGTTACGAACCAGTGTTCGTGCTCGGCATCGATCCCGGCCTCACCCGATGTGGGTACGGCGGGGTGGTCAGGGAGGGGTCGGTGCTGCAGGCGGTGAGCGCCGGGGTGCTGACCACGCCAGCGGCGGCGCCGCTGCCAGAGCGCCTGGCCCAGCTCCAGGCCGCCCTGCGGGCGCTCATGGCCGAGCTCGGCCCGTCGGCGGTGGCGGTGGAGAGGGTCTTCTTCCAGGTCAACGCCCGCACGGCCATGTCGGTGGGCCAGGCCAGCGGGCTGGCCCTGGCCGAGGCTTCCGCCGCCGGCTGCGAGGTGTCGGAGTACACCGCCAACGAGGTCAAGCAGGCGGTGACCGGCTTCGGGGGCGCGCCCAAGGAGCAGGTGCAGCGCATGGTCCAGGCCCAGCTTGGTCTGGTCGAGCGTCCCCGGCCGCCGGACGCCGCCGACGCCCTGGCCCTGGCCCTGTGCCACCACGCCATGGCCCCGTTGCGGGCCCGGGTGGCCCAGGCCCAGGCCCAGCGGTGAGCGGGGCAGTTGGGGCAGGCGGGGACCGGCGATGATCGGGTCGCTGCGGGGGACGCTGGTGGAGCGGGGCCTGGACGGGGCGGTGCTGGTGGAGGTGGGCGGCGTGGGCTACCGGGTGCTGGTGCCTCCGGCCACCGTGCCCGCCCTCGGTGATGGTGGCGCCGAGGTGGTGCTCCACACCCACCTGGCCGTGAGGGAGGACGCTCTCACCCTCTACGGCTTCACCACCCGTGACGAGCGGGGGTGCTTCGAAGCACTCATCGGCGCCCACGGGGTGGGACCGGCCCTGGCCCTGGCCGTGCTGTCGGTGCACGAGCCCGACGACCTGCGCCGGGCGGTGGCCGACGACGACGTGGGCGCCCTGTGCCTGGTCCCCGGCGTGGGTCGCAAGACCGCCGCCCGGCTGCTGATCGAGCTCAAGGACCGCCTGGGGATCGCCTTGGGCGACGGGGGAGCGGGGGGCCTGGCCGTGGCGGCGATGACGGGCGACGGGCGCCCTGCCGTTGCGCCGGCCCGGGCCGAGGTGCGTGAGGCGCTGGCCACCCTCGGCTACGGTCCCGACGAGGTGCGGGAGGCGATGCGGGACCTGCCCGACGGTGAGGATGTGGCCATGCTGCTCAAAGCGGCGCTGTCCCGGCTGGGCCGGGCCCGGTGACGACGGGATGCCGCCCATGACTGGACGGGAGGAGGTGCTCACGGCCAGCGCCGTGCCCGGGGAGGAGGCGGAGGAGGCCGGGCTGCGGCCTCGACGCCTGGCCGAGTTCGTCGGCCAGGCCGAGCTCAAGGAGCACCTCTCGATCGTGCTCGAGGCCGCCCGTCGCCGGGGCCAGGCCGCCGACCACCTACTCTTTGCCGGCCCCCCGGGGCTGGGCAAGACCACCCTGGCCGGCATCGTCGCCTCGGAGATGGAGGTGGGCCTGCGCATCACCTCGGGCCCGGCGCTGTCCCGCCCCGGCGACCTGGCCGCCATCCTCACCAACCTGGAGGAGGGCGAGGTCCTCTTCGTCGACGAGGTCCACCGCCTGCCCCGCACCGTCGAGGAGGTTCTCTACCCGGCCATGGAGGACTTCCAGCTCGACATAGTGCTGGGCCAGGGCCCCTCGGCTCGGTCCATCCGCCTCGACCTGCCCCGCTTCACCCTGGTCGGGGCCACCACCCGCACCGGGCTCATCACTGGGCCGCTGCGGGACCGCTTCGGGCTGGTGGAGCGCATCGACCACTACCCACCCGAGGACCTCGAGACCATCCTGATGCGCACGGCCGGCATCCTCGGTGTCCCCACCACCCCTGAGGGGGCGGCCGAGATATCGGGTCGGGCCCGGGGGACTCCTCGCATCGCCAACCGCCTGCTGCGTCGGGTGCGCGACTTCGCCGAGGTCCGGGGCCAGGGCACGGTCGACCAGGCTGCCGCCCAGGCCGGGCTGGCGGTGTTCGGCGTCGACGACCTCGGCCTCGACAAGGTCGACCGGGCCATCCTCGCCGCCCTGTGCCAGCGCTTCGGTGGGGGGCCGGTGGGGCTTTCCACGCTGGCCATCAGCGTGAGCGAGCCCACCGAGACCGTGGAGGACGTCTACGAGCCGTTCCTCATCCGTCAGGGGCTGTTGATGCGCACCCCGCGGGGAAGGGTGGCCACACCTGCGGCCTGGGCCCGACTCGGACTCGACCCGCCTCGGTCAGGGGCGCCGGCAGGGCTTTTCGACTGATCCGGCGGCGCCCCGTCGCCGGGACCGCGCCGGAGACGTGGCCGGCGGTGGACTAGGGTCGTCACCCGGTCATCCAGGCCCGCACCGGATGGTTGACCCACTGCCTTCATCCTATGGAACTCATCCCCTTCGTCCTGCTCCTGGCCCTGATGTGGTTCCTGCTCATCAGGCCCCAGCAGGCCCGCCTCCGCAAGCAACGCGAGCTGGTGGCGTCGGTCCAGGTGGGCGACGAGGTCCTGACCGCGGGGGGGGTCATCGGAACGGTGCGGGTTCTTCAAGACGAGGAGCTGCGTCTGGAGGTGGCCCCCGGCGTGGAGATGCGCCTGGTGCGGGCGGCGATCACCCGCCGTCTCAGCGCACCCGCCGGTGCCGGAAACGAGGTCGTGGCCGGGCCGGACACCCCCCACGGCATGGACGGTTCCGACGAGGCCGGACCCGGCGTCGCTGACAGCGGCGCCGCTGAACCCGGCAACGACGACGAGGAAGGCTGAGCGTGCGCCGTCGCCTGGTCCTGTCGCTCGTGGCCATCCTGGTCATCGCCTTCGGGTCCCTGGCCGCCACCCTGGCCGTGGGCAACTCGCCCGAGCTCGGCCTCGACCTCCAGGGCGGGGCGTCGGTGGTCCTGCGGCCTCCGGGCAACGTGGACGACCCGCAGGTACTGGACCAGGCCATCGAGGTCATCCGCAACCGGATCGACGCCCTCGGGGTGGCCGAGCCCAGCATCAACCGCCAGGGCAGCGCCGTCGTGGTGGAGCTGCCGGGCGTGAAGGACCAGCGGCGGGCCCTCGAGGTGGTCGGCCAGACCGCCGAGCTGCGGTTCCGGCCCGTCCAGGAGGTCATCCCCCCAGGGGGGGCGCAGGGAGCCACCAGCACCACCGCTGCGGTGACTCCCACCCCCAGGGAGGGCGACAAGCCCGAAGCCGAGGTGGTGCTGCCGGGCAAGGCCACCGATGGCGGACCGCCCACGCTGTACCGCCTGGGCCCTGCCGGCGCTCTGGGTCGCGACATCGCCGGGGCCCAGGCCACCTTCCGCCAGCCGCAGTGGACGGTCGACCTGCAGTTCACCAACGAGGGCATCGTGGGGTTCAACACCTTGGCGGCGGCCTGCTTCAACGGTCAACCCACCTGCCCCCAGGGCCAGGCGGCCATCGTGCTCGACGGCACCGTGGTGTCGGCGCCCAGCATCCAGACCCCTGAGTTCAAGCCCGACGAGGTGCAGATCTCCGGCAACTTTGACGAGAAGGAGGCCAAGGACCTCGCCCTGGTGCTGCGCTTCGGCGCCCTGCCGGTCCAGCTCGAGCAGGCGTCGGTGTCGACGGTGTCAGCCTCGCTCGGGCGGGACTCGCTGCGGGCCGGCTTGCTGGCCGGGGCCATCGGCACCGCTGCGGTGCTGCTCTACCTGATCCTCTACTACCGGGCCCTGGGCCTGGTGGTGGTGGCCGGCATGCTGGTGTGGTCGGCCCTGCAGTGGGCGGTGATCAGCTACCTGGGGGCATCCCAGGGGCTGGCGCTGAGCCTGGCCGGCACCACCGGCATCATCGTGTCGGTGGGCGTCACCGTCGACTCCTACGTGGTGTACTTCGAGCGGCTGAAGGACGAGGTCCGGGCTGGCCGCAGCCTGCGCTCCTCGGTCGACCGGGGGTTCAAACTGGCCTTCCGTACCATCCTGGCCGCCGACTTCTCGGCCTTCATGGGCGCCTTCCTGCTCTACGTGCTGACGGTGGGGCCGGTGCGGGGCTTCGCCTTCTTCCTCGGCCTGTCGACCGTGCTCGACGTGGTCGTCTCCTACTTCTTCACCCGACCCCTGGTCGCCCTCCTGGGCCGGCGACGAGGGTTCACCTCGACCCGCTTCCTCGGCATCGACAGCAAGGCCGGCGTGGCCGCCCGTAGGCCAGTGGGAGCCTCGACGTGAGGGCCGACGGGCGCCGCCGGAGCGTGTTCGGCCGCCTCTACCACGGCGAGACCAACGTCAACTTCGTGGGTCGGGCCAAGATCTGGTTCGCCCTGTCGGGCATCGTCCTGCTCATCGGGCTGGCCTCGCTGTTCACCCGGGGCCTCAACCTCGGCATCGAGTTCGAGGGAGGTACCTCCTGGCTGGTGGCCGGGGACGTCTCCGTAGACGCCGCCCGCGACACCATGGGCTCCCTCGGTGCCCCCGATGCCGGCATCCAGGTCCTCGGGGGCAACGAGGGTCGGCGCCTGCGGGTCCAGGCCGAGCCCGACGCCGCCGACCAGGGCCAGGTGAGCCAGGCCCTGGCCGACCTGGCCAAGGTCGACATCAGCGAGGTCCAGGTCGATTCCGTCAGCCCCTCGTGGGGCTCGGAGATCACCAACAAGGCGGGACGGGCCCTGGTCTTCTTCCTCATCGCCATCACCATCTACATCACCTTGCGCTTTGAGTGGAGGATGGCCGTGGCTACGCTGGCCGCCCTCATCCACGACATCCTGTTCACCGTCGGCGTCTACTCGGTGGTCGGCTTCGAGGTGACGCCGGCCACGGTCATCGCCATCCTCACCATCCTCGGCTACTCCATCTACGACGGGATCGTGGTCTTCGACAAGGTCGACGAGAACGCCAAGGTGTTGGCCAGCAGCGGCCGCACCACCTACAGCCACATGGTGAACGACTCGCTCAACCAGGTGCTCATGCGCACCCTGAACACCTCGATCACCGCCCTGATCCCCATCGCCTCCCTGCTCGTCATCGGCTCGTTCGTGCTCGGCGCCGCCACCCTCCAGGAGTTCGCCCTGGCTCTGCTCATCGGACTCGGCTCCGGCGCCTACTCGTCGATCTTCATCGCCTCGCCGTTGCTGGCCGTGCTCAAGGAGCGCGAGCCCCGTTACGTCTCCCTGCGCAACCGCTTGGAGGGGCGGGCGACGCCGCTGGTAGCCACCGGTGGTGGCTCGCTGCTGCGACCCTCGGGCGCGGCGGCGGCCCGGACCCGGGTTGACGCCGAGGTCAGCCAGGGGAACGGGACCGGGGGGCGGCGAACGGGCGCTGGTGGTCCGGCCAGGAGCACGCCAGGCGCCGACAGCGCCGACGGCGGCGGGAGCGCCGGCGGCGCCGACGGCGGCGGGAGCGCAGGGGGCAGGGCGGAGCCGTCCAAGGCCGGCCCCTCGAAGGGGACCAAGAAGCGACCGGCCGGCGGCCCCTCGGGGCCGATCGCCCCTCGGCCTCGCAAGAAGGGCAAGCGCCGATAGCCAACACGGCAAAGCCGCAGGTGCGAGGTTCCGGGCCTGGTAACCTCGTGTGGTGGCTGTGGACGAGAAGGTGGCGGGGGGAGAGGAGAACGCCCGCCCCGCGGCCTACCGGATAGGCCAGGCTGCCGTCCTCCTCGGCGTCAGCGTCGACACCGTGCGCCGGTGGGCCGACGGCGGACGGTTGCGGACGCAGCGAACCGAGGGCGGCCAGCGCCTGGTCGACGGCGCCGACCTGGCCCGGCTGGCCGAGGAGGTCGCTGCCGAGGCGGCCCACGACGTCGAGGGCCAGGCCATCGTCGCCCGCTCGGCCCGCAACCGCTTCCCGGGAATCGTCACCCGGGTGACCACCGACACGGTGATGGCCCAGGTGGAGATGCAGGTCGGTACTCACCGGGTGGTGTCGTTGATGACCCGGGACGCGGCCGACGAGTTGGGGTTGGTCCCCGGTGTGCTGGCCGTGGCCACCGTGAAGTCGACGGCCGTGGTGGTCGAGATCGCCGCCCAGCCGTGAGCGGGCGTCGGCCCATGTTCCCCATCGGGGTGGTGGTGCTGGCGGCCATGGCCGTGGGTTGCGGGGCCAGCGCTTCCCGGGGGGAGGTAACGGTGTTAGCCGCCGCCTCGCTCACCGATGCCTTCACCGAGATGGGCGACGCCTTCTCCCGGGCCAACCCCGGCGCCCGGGTGCGGTTCAACTTCGGACCGAGCTCGGGGCTGGCCACCCAGATCGACCAGGGGGCGCCGGCCGACGTCTTCGCCTCGGCCGACGAGGGCGTCATGGGCGAGGTGGCCGAGGACGGCGCCGTCACCGCCGCCGCGAGTACCTTCGCCCGCAACTCGCTGGAGATCGCCGTGCCCGCCGGCAACCCTGGCGGGGTGACGGGGTTGAGCGACCTGGCCAGGGACGACCTGCTCATCGGGCTGTGCGCCGAGCAGGTGCCCTGCGGGCGCCTGGCCCGCCGGTTGCTGAGCCAGGTCGACCTCGCCGCCGTCCCCGACACCAACGAGGCCGACGTGCGGGCCCTGCTCACCAAGATCGAAGCGGGCGAGCTCGATGCCGGCCTGGTGTACCGCACCGACGTGAAGGTGGCAGGAGACCGGGTGCAGGGGATCGAGACCGACGAGGACCCGCCCGTGGTAACCAGCTATCCGATCGCCCCGCTGGCGGGGTCGGCCAACCCCCACCTGGCGCGGGCCTACGTCGACTTCGTGCTGTCTCC
>JBPCJK010000163.1:0-17630 GCA_051005375.1 Acidimicrobiales bacterium | reverse complement strand
CGCGAGGAGAAAGCCTTCGATTGGGCTGCCGAAGCGTTCCGCCAGCGCAAGGCACCTCGTGGGGGACGCCCTCTGTCACGACCATGACGGCGGCGCGCTCAAGAACGGTGCTCCCTCTACGTCCTGTCGGGCTGTATATGCGCGACCAACATGGCTAGTCTCTGGTGCTGAGCGGATCGACCTATGCAATGTGATGGGCTGCGTTCAGCGCCGGGCAACGAGCGGTGGTTTACCGTTGTGCCGTGTATCCCAGGAGCATTGAGGCCCGAGTGCGCTCGATCTGCCTCGCCTTGCCCGAAGTCACGGAGAAGGTAAGCCACGGCGCCCCAGCATTTTTCGTGAAGAAGCAGTTTCTGATGCTCTGGTCACGAGGCCACCATGATCACCAGTTCGCGCATTTCTGGTGCGCGGCACCAGCGGGGATCCAGGAGGTGCTCACCGCGACGGAGCCGGATCGCTTCTTTCGACCTCCTTACGTGGGTGGACGTGGATGGGTCGGCGTCCGCCTCGACCGGGACATCGACTGGAAGGAGGTCGAGGCGATCTGTGAGGACGCCTACCGAGTTGTCGCTCCACGGGGTTGACAGCAGCGCTCGACAGGTCAGCCTCTGTCAGGCGTCGGGCCTCGGGCATCAAGGTGCGCCACGTCAGGATGATGTGGCGTCCTGGCGCAACCGCTCACGAGCCGGCCGTTCCCGTGTGATCGTCTCGGGGAGATGAAAAGGCATCGCTGGCACGTGTCGGTTCTGGTTCTTCTTGCGCTGACGGCTGGGTCGTGCGTAAAGGAGACCTGGAAGGAACCTGTACCGAGGCAGGATGCGAATCAGTCGTGTCGGTTGATGCCACTCCGCTCCTGCCCCACGTCGGCGACGGCGGATCGTCGGCGACAGCGGAGCTGTGCGTTGATGGCGACTGCCGCATCGAGTCGCTCGGGAAGACGAGTGACGAGCAAGGCGATGGCGGCGCCTCCTACGGCCTCGTGTCTCGTCGATCCTTCGGCCCGAACACGAAGATCGAACGAGTCATCCTCCGTCTGACCTCAACGGATTCCGATCAGTTGCTCTATCAAGGATGGACGACCGCAGCGCCGAGCCCTATCGAGTTACGGCCGAATGGTCCGAGGTGCCCGCCCGTGTGCTACTCACTGTTCTTGACGGCCACCCCAGCCAAGGAACTGCAGTGAAGGACCCGCCAGGCAGGTGAAGACCGCGCCCACAGCGAGGCGGTCGCGGACGCGTCATCGACCCCGCCCATTCGTCGTCGCCACCAACCGGTCGGTCGGTGACGCCGGCGAGGCGTCCAGGAGCGGGTGGTCGAGGATCCGCCGGATCAGGGCCACAGGACCGCCCACGCAGGTCCAGTCGAGATCGATCTCGCTGGCTACGACCCACGTGCGATCAGCGGCCCACCAGAGGTTGGGGCTCTGGCGGTACGGGTGCCCCAACCATGCCGTGGCGGTCGCCACCGGACCTCGATAGAGGAGGTAGGAACGGTGTGGGAGCTCGACGTGAGGACCGGCCAGTACGTCGGGAGGCACCGCACCCATGGGGGAACCGGCGGGGTCCCAGCAGAGTCCGACAAGGCGTAGGCGGCGCAAGCCTCTCCGCAGGCGGCTGGGTCGTTCGAGCCTGACCATGGCCCGCCCGCCTCGTATCCAGCCGAATCCTTCCCACAGGCAGAACCAGCAGCGGTCCGGTGCCGTCACTGGGGCCAGCAGCGACACCAGCGCCACGGTTTCCTCGGGGCTCAGCGAACCCCCCGCCCTGGCGTCACCATGTTCGATGCGGACGTAGGCGGGGAGGCCGTCGGGAATTACCGACCCCACGTCGACGGCGAAGTCGTGGAGGCGCTGGACGATCCAGTCAGCCTGGCTGACCTCCTGGCTCCACTCCACCTCCTCGGGCGTCACGCGGGCCCTCTGGTCTCCCGCCTCAGCCCACGGCAGGCGGGTTGGTGATCACCTCTCCACGGCCGAGACGGGGGACAGGGCGGGCTCGGTCAGTGCTTGGGGCTCCTCGTCGGCGGCCGGCGCCGGATGGGCGGGCACCGTGATCCCGGCGGGGAGGAAGCGGGCTACCAGGGCAGCGCTGGCCAGGGCGACGGCGGCGCCCACCAGCATGGCCACCCCCATGGCGTCGACGAAGGCCGAACGCGCTGCCTCAGACAACGCCACTCCGGCGTTGTCCCCCATCCGCCTGGCGACATCGAGGGCACCGCCCAGCGAGGCGGTGGCCGCCTTGGCCGCGGAGGCGGGCAGCGCCTGCAGGGCGGGTTGCAGGGACGAGGCGTAGACCGACGTGAGCAGGCTCCCGAGCACGGCCACGCCCAGCGCTCCTCCAAGCTCCCGGGTGGTGTCGTTGACAGCAGAGCCCACGCCCGCCTTGCCCGAAGGCAGCGACGCCATGATCAGGGTGGTGGACGGCGGCATGGTCAGGCCCATGCCCAGGGCGAGCACCACCAGGCAGCCGGCCAACGCTGCGTAGTTGGCGTCCACCCCTTGGGTGGACAGCAGGACCAGGCCTCCGGCGACGATCACCAGACCGGCGGTGATCACCCTGCGGGGTCCCAGCCACTCGACCACCCGGGCGCTCTGGGGAGCGAAGATCATGATGCCCAGGGCCAAGGGCAGGGTGCGTATCCCGGCCTCCAGGGCCGAGTACCCGAGGACCAGTTGGAGGTACTGGGTCAGCAGGAAGAAGGTTCCGAACATGGCGAAGAAGGTCAGGGTGATGGCCGTGGCCGCCCCGCTCAGGCGGCGGTCCCGGAAGAAGCGGAGGTCGAGCATGGGGTGGGCGGCTCGCAGCTCCCAGGCGGCGAAGCCGGCCAGGCCGGCGCCGGCCACGGCGAAGCCGGCCAGGGTGAGGGGATCGGCCCAGCCGTAGGTGGGGGCTTCGATGATGGCGTAGAGCAGGGCTCCGAGGCCAGCGATCGACAGCAGGGCGCCCCCAGGGTCGAGGGGTGGGTGGTCGGGGTCGTTGGACCGGGGGACGAGCAGCCTGCCCGCCACCAGGGCGACGACGACGATGGGCACGTTCAAGAAGAACACCGAGCCCCACCAGAAGTGCTCGAGCAGCCATCCCCCGGCGACGGGGCCGACGGCGGCGCCGCTGGCGGCCAGGCCGGCCCAGATGGCGATGGCCCGAGCCCGCTCGGCGGCCGGGAAGACATGGGTCAGGATCGACAGCGTGGCCGGCATGACCAGGGCGGCGCCGAGCCCCATGAGCGCCCTGGTGGCGATGAGGTGCCCGGCCGAAGTGGCGAAGGTCGACAGCACCGAGCCCAGCCCGAAGATGGCGAGGCCGATCTGGAGGGCGCCCTTGCGACCGAAGCGGTCACCCAGGGCGCCGCCGGTGAGGAGCAGGCCCGAGAAGACCAGGGCGTAGGAGTCGACCATCCACTGCAGCTGGGTCGAGGTGGCGCCCAGCTCGGTGACCAGCGTGGGTAGCGCCACGTTGAGCACGGTGTTGCCGAGGATGACCATGACCAGGCTGAGGCACAGCACCGCCAGGGTCCACCACCGCCGCTCGTAGCTTGCTTCCATCGAACCCTCCGGTCGGCGGTGGGGGGGACGGCCACGCCGCACTCGCCTCGAGTGGTGCACCGTCACACCAGCCACCTAGGAAACTGCCACGGGCACGGCCGGGCGAGGCTCGACGACTCCGGCGACCGGGGTCAGGCGGTCGAGGAAGAACTGGACCAGAGGGCCTATGGACAGGGCGAAGACGAGGGTACCGATGCCGACCGTGCCGCCCAGCAGCCAGCCGAGCGCCAGGGCGGTCAGCTCGATGCCGGTGCGGACCAGCCGCACGGACGGGCCCCGGGCGGCCAGGTTGGTCATGAGCCCGTCCCGGGGGCCGGGACCGAGTTCGGCGCTGAGGTAGAGGCCGGACCCTAGCCCGACGGCCACCGTGCCCCCCACCAACAGCACCCAGTGGATCGCTGTCCCGGCAAGCTCGGGGATGACCAACAGGGCGAGATCGAGCACGGTGCCCACCACCAGGGCGTTGGCCACCGTGCCCACACCGAGCCGTTGCCGCAGGGGCAGCCACAACAGGAGCACGCCGAAGCCGACGCCGACCACCACCATCCCGATGGGGATACCGGTGCGCTCGGAGATGCCCTGGTGGAGGACGTCCCACGGACCGAGGCCGAGCTTCCCCCGCACGACGAGGGCGATGCCGACCCCGGCCAGCGCCAGGCCGAGGAACAGCCGAGGCAGGCGGAGCCCGATCAGGGGAGCGAGGATGCGAGGGAGCACTCGCCAAGGGTAAGAGGGCGCACCCACAGGCGCACCCGGTTTTCCTCCCCCCTCTGCCAAAGCGATCCCGGCCCCGTCATGGGGCGAGGCTGTCGAGGCGGGTCGAGGCGATCGAGGTGATCGGGGTCAGGGTCCCCTGACCAGGGAGGGTGGCGGGCGGGGGCCGTACACCACCGCCCGCTGGTCGGCGCCGAAGTCGTCGACGGGGACGTCGAGCAGTAGCGACCCGGCCCGCAGGCCGATGACCCGGTCAGCGAAGCCGGCGACCAGGTCCACCTGGTGGAGGCTGCAGACCACGGCGATCCCGTCGTCACGGGCGATGGCCGACAGGGTGGCGAGCACGTCGGCGGCCGAGGCCGGGTCGAGGCTGGCCACCGGCTCGTCGGCCAGCACCACGGGGCTGCGCTGGGCCAGGACCCGGGCGATGGCGACCCGCTGCTGCTGGCCCCCCGACAGCTTGTCGGCCCTGGCCCCGGCAAAGGCCGCCAACCCCACCCGCTCCAGGCAGGCCATGGCCAGGTCGCGCTCGTCGGCGCCGGGGCGGCGGGTCAGGACCCGCCAGCACGGGAGCTGGGCCAGGCGCCCGACCAGGACGTTCTCGATGGCGTTGAGCCGCCGCACCAGGTTGTACTGCTGGAAGATCAGGCCGACCTGGCGCCGGGCGTGGCGCAGCTCGGCGCCCTGGAGCGTGGCCAGATCCCGTCCGGCCACCTGCACCTGGCCGAGGTCCGGTGCCAGCAACCGGGTGATGGCGCGAAACAGCGTGGTCTTGCCCGCACCGCTGGGTCCCACCACCGCCACCACCTCGCCGGGGCGGACGTCGAAGGAGACGTCGTGTAGCACCGTGGTTCCCCCGTAGGCGTGGCCCAGACCCCGTACCGAGAGCACCGGTGCGCCTGTGTCGTGTCCGTCCGGTCCGCTCACCCGAGCCTCGCCCGCACCCGGGCCGACAGCTGGTCGACTAGGGTCACCAGGGCCAGGACGACCAGGATGATGGTCAACAGCCGGGGGAAGTCGAGCAGGTCGACGGCGTTCTTGAGTTGCTGGCCGATCCCACCGGCGCCGACCACGCCGAGGACGATGGAGGCCCGGATGTTGAACTCGAACATGTACAGGGCCACCGACACCAGGCCGGGGGCGATGTCGGGCAGCAGGGCCCAGCTCATCACCTTGAGGCGGCTGGCACCGGTGAGCTCGGCCGCCTCGATGGGGCCCGGGGCCATGC
The DNA here is from genome assembly GCA_051005375.1 of Acidimicrobiales bacterium. GTDB lineage: Bacteria > Actinomycetota > Acidimicrobiia > Acidimicrobiales > CADCSY01 > JADDRA01. The sequence continues at coordinate 12,147 of JBPCJK010000163.1, read as the reverse complement.
CCTCGATGGCCTCGGCGAAGAGCTTGCCCATGCTCCCGAAGGTGTGGAAGGCCACGCCCAGGACCCCGGCGAACGGGCCCAGGCCGACCGCAGCCACGAACAGCAGGGCGAACACGAACGAGTCGATACCTCGGCACGTGTTCAGCACCCAGCGGACGGGCACCCGCAGCCACCGGCCCGGGGTCAGGTTGCGGGCGGCAGGGACGCAGGCGACCAGCGCCACCACCGCCGCCGCCGTGGTGCCGACCAGGGCGATGGCCACCGTCTCCGCCGTCCGGAGCAGGACCAGGTCCAGCTCCTCCAACGACGGCGGCCACGCTTCGGCGGCCCAGCCGGCCATGGTGGGCAGGCCCTCGACCAGCGCCCGCAGGTCGACCTCGGCCAGACGCAGGCTGACCGCGTAGGCGGCCACCACCGCCACCACCAGGGTGCCCCGTCGCCACCGGCGCGGCCGAGGCGGGATCAGCGGAGCGGCCCGATTGGCCACGCCAGCCGGCTGGCGCACCGCCTCCTGCGTTCTTTCGTCCCTCAGGGGCACCTGGTGCCTCTCTCGGACGAAAGAACGGGGGCGAACGTCAGCTCTGGCCCTTGAGCTTGCCCAGGCTCACGGCGGCGTCCTTGATGAGCTTGTAGCTGGCATCAGAGGCGCTCACGAAGCCGGTGTAGTGCTCGGGCATGAAGTCCTTGGCCTGCTCGGGGGTGATCTTCACCAGGATGTCCTGGATGCGCCGGGCCAGCTCGGGGTCGAACCCAGAGCGCACGGCAATGGCGTCGTTGGGCAGCGGCTCGGAGGTCCACACCACCTTGGTGGCGTCGGGCTTGAGGTCGCCGCTGTCGATCATGGCCTGGCGGTTCCGGTCGTAGTCGGTGGCCAGGTCGACCCGACCGGTGGCCACTGCGATCTCGTTGGCGGGATGGGCGGCGCCCTCGGAGTACTCGAAGAAGGTCATGGGGTCGATACCCCGTTGGCTGAGGACGTAGGTGGGGATGAGCCAGCCCGAGGTGGAGGCCACTTCGGTGAAGGAGCTGGACATGCCCTTGGCGTCGTCGGGCCAGTTCTTGACCGGCGAGTCGGGAGGACCGACCACGATGGAGTGGTAGATGGGCTTGCCCTCGTAGTTGACGGTGGCGATGGCCTGGGCGCCGGAGTCGTTGTTGGCCAACACGTAGCCATAGGGGCCCATCCAAGCCAGGTCGACCTGGTCGTTGGCCAAGGCCACGGAGATGCCGGCGAAGTCGGCGGTGACGTCCAGCTCGTAGTCGGTACCGAGCTCGTCGGCCAGGTACTTGAAGAACGGCTCGTAGGCGGCCCGGGTGTCCGAGGCGGAGGGGAGGAAGGGCCCGACGCCGAAGCGCAGGGTCTTCGGAGCCTGGCCCCCGCCACCGCCGGCGGCCTGGTCACTGCCACCTCCGCCACCACAGGCAGCCAGGGTGACCAGGGCCACCACGCTCAGGACGGCCAGAACGAGACGTCGAATGCGCATGTTGATCCTTTCGTGGGGACGTTTCCGGCGCGGAGCCGGTTTCAGACGGCGCAGTTGTAGATGTGGGGGAGTGACCCGTCGGCTTGGCGCAGGGCGAGGAAGCGCTCGACGGCCAGGCGCTTGGCCTCGGCCAGGGGCACCTCGCCGACGGCCAGTAGCAGGTCGGGGCTGGTGTCGACATCGGCGCCGGCCGGGTGCCAGTGGACGCCGTCCATCGACACCGACAGCTCGGGCACGGTGTTGGTGTCGTCGACGTGGATCCCGGTGTCGGAGAAGCCCCGCTGGATGAGCGGCCGCACCGCGAAGTCACGGCCGGTGATGCCCATTCCCGCCAGCAGCCTCCGGAGCTCGGGCACCTCGTGGGCGTTGTCCGGCGTCTCGGTCAGGCCCACCCTCATGGCCAGCCCCAGCTCGCAGCCGATGGCCAGGCCCTCCATGGCCCTGGCCCACGAGCCTTGGCCCCGGTTGCGGTCGTGGGTCTCGGGACGGGCCCCGTCGATGGAGGTCTGCAGCACCAGCGAGCTCCGGAATCCGTCTGCTGTCCTGGCGCCGACGTCGACAGGAGGATTTCGGGGCGAGCCCGAGCGACGAGCTCCGACCAGCCGCTTGAGCTCGAGGAGCTGGCGACCCTTGAACAGCATGGCGTTGGTGAGCACCACGGTGTCGATGCGCTCGCTGGCGTAGAGGATCATGTCGACGATGTCGGGCTCGAGGAAGGGCTCGCCCCCGGTCACGTACACCTCGGTGAAGCCCTCGCTCACCGCCTCGTCGACCAAGGAGGAGAACCGCTCCATGGGCATCGACCGTCGCCGGGCGGTGGGCGAGGAGGCCACCGAGCAGTAGGCGCAGCGCAGGTTGCAGTGGAAGTTGGTGTAGATCCACAGGCGGGGCGGGAACAGCGGCGAACCGAACAGCGGGACCACCGGCAGGCCGTCGTCGACGACCTCGGGAGGATCGGCCCAGCCCACGCCGCCCTCGGCGAAGCCGGACGGCACCGCGCTGCGGTAGAGCTGGTAGCGGCCGCGGGAGCGCTCCAGGGGAGGGACCACCTCCAGGCAGGTGGTCCACCACCCGGTCTCGACCGTCTCCACGAAGGGCTCGGGCAGCCCCGCCGCCCGCATGGAGGCGGACTGCGCCTGCCAGTCGTAGGCCAGGGGGACGAGCTCGGCGTCGGCGTGGCCGTCTTCGAGGTCGATCACCGCGTACCAGACCTCCCTGCGCCCGTCGTTGGCCGGCCGGCCCAGCGCACCGACGTTGACCACCAGGCATCCGTCCACCCGCTTGGTCCAGGGCAGCCCGGTGTGGGTGCAGCACACGACGTCGGCGCCGCTGGCCTCAAGCCGCTCCCGGACCTCGTCGTCGCCGAGCGACTCCCAGAAGAAGTCGTTGAGCACCAACGGTGAGCCGTGGACGAGGTGGAGGTCGAGGCCCTCGATGCGCTCTCGGTGCTCGGTGGCCAGGGTGCGCATCCAGGCGGCGAAGTCGGCGCTGGTGTGGGCCTTGGTGAAGTCGTAGATGAGCTGGGCGAACTCGTTGTCGCGAGGATCGCGGTACCCGCACCCGCAGTCGTCGTCGCCCCTGCCGATGGCCACGTCGTAGTTGCCGGCGATGCACTCAACGCCGTTTTCGACCAGCAGCGGCCAGATGGCGTCGGGTTCGGCGCCGAAGCCGCCCAGGTCACCCAGGCAGAAGAGGCGCTCGCAGCCCCGGGCCCGGGCGTCGTCGAGAAAGGCGCGCAGGGCGTAGGGATTCGAGTAGACCCCCCCGCACACCCCCAGTCGCATCACCCCAGGCTACAACCGAAGTTTGACCAGGCAACAACACCGGGTGAAGAAAACGGACCCGTCGAAACTACAGTATCGACGATGCCTGATACCGCTCCCTGCCTCGACGCCGCCCTCCGCCTGGACGACGATCCCCGGGTGCGGGCGGCCAGCCGGCTGTGCCGGGAGTTGCTGGCTCCTCAAGCCGAGCGGGTTGACATCGAGGGCGTCCCCCCCAGCCACGTCGAGGCCCTCGCCGCCGCCGGACTGCTCGGCCTCCTCGGGCCGGTCGACGCCGGCGGCACGGACGCCCCGCCGCCGGTGGTGCGCCGGGTCACCGAGCTGCTGTCCGGAGCCGACGGCACCACCTGGTTCGTGTGGACCCAGCACGCCACCCCGGTGCGCACCCTGGCCCGTTCAGGCAACACCGAGCTCCGACAGCGATGGTTGCCACGGCTGTGCCGGGGCGCCCTGGGGGGGGTGGCGGTGGCCCACCTGCGCCGCTCCGGAGGACCGACGGTGCGGGCCAGGCCGGCGCCCGACAAGGAGGGCGCCTGGGTCCTCGACGGCACCGCCTCGTGGGTCACGAGCTGGGGTCTGGCCGAGGTGTTCCTGGTGGGGGCGGTGACGTCCGACGACCAAGCTGTGCTCGCCCTGCTGACGGGACGGGCCCAACCCGGGCTCCTCCCGTCGCCGAGGCTGGCGCTGGCGGCCATGGAGGCCACCGGCACGGTGCGCCTGGACTTCGACGGGGTCGTCGTCCTCGCCGCCGACGTAGTCGACGTGGTGGCCCTGGACGAGTGGCGCCGGTCGGATGCCAACAAGACGGCCAACGTCACCCCGGCGGTGTTCGGCCTCATCGACTCCGTGGTGGCCAAGCTGGAGGACGCCGCCCGGCATCGGCACGAACCCGCCGGGGTGGCCCTGGCCAGGCAGCTGGCCGCCGAGGCCGCCCAGGTGCGGGCCGAGGCCTATCGCCTGCTCGACGAGGTGCCCACCGAGGAGGCCATCGAAGAGCGACTGGCGCTGCGGGCCCACGCCCTGGAGCTGGGGGTGCGGGCGGCCACCGCCCTAGTGGCGGCCGCCGCCGGCGCCGGCATGGCGAAGTCGGCGCCGCCCCAGCGCCTGGCCCGGGAGGCCCTGTTCCACATGGTGCAGGCCCAGACCGCCCCCGTGCGCCGGGCCACACTGGTCCGCCTCGGCCAGGTGGGCTACGCCGTCGGTGGCCCGGTCGGTAGCGACGGCGAGGCCGGTGACGCCGTCAGTGACCCGGTCGGCGGTCTGGCGTGAGGGCCTGGCGGTTGTGCGACGCCGACTGGAACCACTGGCCCAACGGCCTGGACGACTCCGGCGTGTGGGCGGTGGTGGCCGAGGGCGGCTTCGACGGCGTCGAGTTGGGGGTGTACCGAGCCGAGGATGAGCTGGCCCCCGAACGGCTCGAGTGGGTGCAGGCCCTGGCCCGCTCCACGGGAGTACCGGTGGCCATGCTGCTGCTGTCCCTGCCGGCCGCCCGCTGGCCCGAGCGAGCGCTGTCGTCACCGGCGACGGCGACAGAGGTGGCCGCCCAGGCGCTGGTCACCGCCCGGACCAGCGTCGAGCTCGGCTTGGGCACGATGGGGCTGTGGCCCGGCGCCGACCCCCCTGGCGGTCCTGCGCGGGCCGAGGCGGTGTTGCATGGCCTCGGCCAGGTGGCCGAGGCGGTGGCACCCACCGGGGTGCGGATCGCCCTGGAGTACAAGCCGGGAACGGCGGTGGCCTCGGCCACCGAGGCCCTCGCCCTGTGCGACGCCGTCCCTGGCCTCGGAGTCCTCGTCGACACCGGCCACGCCTTCGCCGCCGGCGAAGATCCGGCCGAGGTGGTGGTCCGCGCCGGCGACCGCCTGGCCCACCTGCACCTGGGCGACGCCGCCGAGGGCAACGCCGACGACGACCTGCCCGTGGGCCGCCTCCACGACTTCGCCCCACTCGTCGCCGCCCTCGACGCCACCGGCTACGCCGGGGCAGCCTCCCTCGACCTCTACGGAGCCGTGTGCGCCGGCGTAGCCACCGGTGCGGCCGCAGGAGCCGAGTCCCGTGCCCACCTCCTGAGAGGTGAATCATCGGCGAACCGGAGGTTCGCCGATGACTGATGGCGCTCCGGGCGCCGACGGAGCCGGCACCCTCCGCACAGAACAACTTCTCGGGCGAGCGCAGCCCGCCAGCAAGTGGTCAGGGCGGAGGCCAACCGGCTCTGAGTGTCGACCGGAGCACGATCAGCTCGTCGCCGAACCTCTGGTTCGGCGACGAAGGAAGCGATGAAGGCCGTCGTGGCCCACGGGCAGGGCGACTTCCGGGTGGAGGACGTGGCCGAGCCGCCCCGCCGGGCAGGTGCGGTCCTGGAGGTCGAGGCGGCCGGTGTGTGCGCCGCCGACCGGATGATCTGGCGGGGCGACGGTCCCTGGGAGCTGAGGTTCCCCTTCATCCCCGGCCATGAGATCCTCGGCCGGGTGGCGTGGATCGACGACCGCAGCGCGGAGCACTGGGGCGTGGTGGCCGGTGACCGGGTGACCGCCGAGGTGATGGTCCCGTGCCGGCGGTGCCGGCTGTGCCGGGCCGGGCGGACCAACCTGTGCCGCTTCGGGACCCACCTGGGGAGCGGGTGGCCGGGCGCCTTCGCCGAGCGCATGGCGCTGCCTCCCGAGGCCGTCGTCCATGAGATCCCCCACGACCTGGACACGACTGCGGCGGTGTTGGTGGAGCCGGCTGCCTGCGCCGTGCACGCCGTGCGCCGGGCGACCATCGGACCCGACGACACCGTCGTCGTCGCCGGCGTGGGGTCCATCGGCGCCGCCGCCCTGGGCGCCGCCGCCGGCAAGGGTCGGCGACTGGTGGCGGTGGTGACCACGCCGTCCCGAGCTGAGCTGGCTCGGGCCCTGGGCGCCGACGATGTTGTCGACCTCTCCGTCGACGACACGCCTGAGGCCGTGCTCGACCTCACCGGAGGGCTCGGTCCCGACGTCTACATCGACTGCTCCGGTGCCACCGAGTCGGTGGTGCTCGGCTTGGCCGCCCTCGTCCCCGGCGGCCGACTGGTCCTCTACGGCGTGTACCGGCGCCCCCTCACCGTCGACCTCAACGTGGTGGCCGAGCACAAGGAGCTCGACGTCCGGGGGGGGCACCTTGCTCCCGGGGCGTTCCCCGAGGCCATCGAGCTGCTGCGCACCGGCGTCATCGATGCCGGACGCATCGTCACCCACCGCCACTCCCTGGGCCAGGTCCACGCCGCCTTGGGCGAGGCGCCGACCGGCGGCGGCCGGTTGAAGGCCATCCTCGTCCCGTGAACCGCCACGCCCACCTCGTCGAGGAGCTCATCCGCCTCGGATCCAAGGCCGTGAGTCGAGGGCTGGTGCTGGGCTCGGGAGGAAACCTCTCGGCTCGCCTCCCTGGGGGCGAGGAGTGTGTGGTCACCGCCAGCGGCACCTGGTTGGACGACCTCGGGGTCGACGACTTCAGCCTGGTGGCGCTGGACGGCGCCCTTTTGGGCGGCCATCCTACGCCGTCCAGTGAGGTGGCGCTCCACCTCCACAGCTACCAGGCCCGCCCCGACGTGAACGCCGTCATCCACCTCCACCCCCAGCTCTCGGTGTTGCTCGACGCCTTGGGCCACCACATCCGTCTCATCACCATCGATCACGCCTACTACGTGCGCAACGTCGCCACCGTGCCCTACATCGCCTCGGGGACCGAGGAGTTGGCCCAGGCCGGCGCCGCCGCCCTGGCTGACGCCGACGCCGTCATCCTCGGACACCATGGCTGCTCGGTGGTCGGGCCCACCATCGAGGCTGCCCACAAGAGGGCGGCCAACCTGGAGGAGGCGGCGGTGGCCACCTACCGGGCGCTGACCCTGGGAGACACCACCACCGTGTGCCCGCCCGAGTACCTCCAGCGGGTCCGCCGCATGGAGGGGGAGGCCACCGGCGGCACCCTCCCCCCGCCTTGATGCTGGCGGCCGGGATCGACCTCGGAGGGTCGTCGGTCAAGGCGTGGGTGGCCGAGGTGGGGGGAGCGAAACGAGGGGGAGCGGAACGAGGAGGCGCGGTGGTGGGGGAGGCCATTGTGCCCACGCCCACGGTCCGCCCCGATCGTCATCTGGCCGAGCTCGACCCGTCCGCGTGGTGGCAGGCCGGCCGACGGGCGTTGCGGGCCGCCGTCGCCCAGGCCGGCCGGCCGGCGGGCGACTACGTCGGGGTCACGGCTACGTCCCTGCGCCAAGGCTTCGTCCTCACCGACGGCGTGGACGAGTTGGGGCCGGGCGTGCTCAACAGCGACCGGCGGGGTGCCGGCCAACTCGACCGGTTGCGGCGGGACATCGGCGTCGACCAGCTCTACCGCACCACCGGCCACTGGCCGGCCCCGGAGCTGACCCTGCCCAAGCTGCTCCACCTGGCCGCCACCGATCCCCGGCGGTGGGCGGCGACCAGGCGGGTGCTGTTCGTCCACGACTGGGCCCTGTGGCGGCTCTCGGGCACGGAGTCCACCGAGGTGAGCTTGGCCAGCGCCGGGCAGATGGCCGATGTGGGCCGGCGGTGCTGGGCTGCCGACCTGCTCGACGCTCTCGGGCTGGGTACCAACCGGCTGGCGCCCCTGGTGGAGGCGGGAGCCGTGGTGGGCCGCCTCACCGACCCCGACCTCGGCCTCCCGGTGGGACTGCCCGTGGTCGCCGGCGGCGGTGACACCCAGATGGCGGCCATGGGGTCCGGCGGGCTGGCCGATGGAGTGGTGACGGTGGTGGCCGGCTCCAGCACCCCGGTGCAGGCGACCGTGGCCGCCCCGCCCGTCGACCCCGAGCGCCACCCCTGGGTGTCCACCCACCTGGCCCCTGACCGTTGGGCGGTGGAGACCAACGCCGGCTATCCCGGCACCATGCTGGGTTGGCTCGCTGCCCTGGGCGGGTGCAGCCCGGCCGCTCTGTGGGAGCGGGCCGCCGAGAGCCGACCAGGGGCCAACGGGGTCACCGCCGTGGTCGCTGCCCCGGTGTGGAGCGAGGAGGCATGGGCCACCAGAGCCCCGAACGCCGTGCTCGGGGTAACGCCCGCCACCACCACCGCCGACCTGGCCCGGGCCTTCGTCGAGGCCCATGCCTTCGCCGTGCGGGCCAATGTGGCCGACCTGGAGCGGGTGCTCGGCCACAGGGCGACCACGCTGGTGGTCACCGGGGGCGGCAGCCACCAGGTTGGCGGCGGTTCTGGCCACGCCGCGTTGCCCGGCCTGATGGCCGATGTGCTCGGTCGCGACGTCAACGTGCCCGGGGCCATCCAGCCCGCGGCCTTGGCCGGGGCCACCCTGGTCGCCCGGGCCTGCGGCCTGGCGGAGGTCGGCGCCCGCCCCCCCGCGGTGGTGGTGCCAGCCGGCGACCCGCGGCCCTACGAGGAGCCCTACCAGCGCTACCTCACAGCCCACGCCGCCCTGCGGGCGCACCTTGCGCAGGCTGACGGGTGATCACCGTCGAACCGGAGGTTCGCCGGTGAGCTGGTTGAGCTCCGGCCGACCGGCGGAGCCGTCCGACCTCCGCACGGAAAGGTCCCTGGGCGAGCTTGCGCTCGCCGGGTCGCCATCCAAGACGGCCGCCTGCGGCGGCGAGCGTGGCCGGCGACCGAGGGCGGACGGTTGAAGGCGCTCGTCACCGCCGAGCTCAGTGCCGACGGGCTGGCCCGCCTGGAGGCGCTGGGCTACGAGGTCGTCCGAGACGGCTGGGGCGTCACCCGCCAGGTCCTCGACCGCGATTGCCTGGTCGCCGCCGCCCGGGGTACCTCGTTGCTGGTGGTGGAGATCGAGACCGTCGACGCCGCCGTGCTCGACGCCCTACCCGAGGTGCGCATCGTGGCTTCGGCCCGGGGGCTTCCCAGCAACGTCGACCTGGCTGCCGCTCGCGCCCGTGACGTCGAGGTCCTGCACACCCCGGCCCGGAACGCCGCCTCTGTCGCCGACTTCACCATTGGCCTCGTCATCGCCCAGTGCCGCTCGCTCGCCCGAGCCCAGGACCACCTCCGTCGGGTGGGTTGGCACGTCGACGACGAGCTGCCCTACCTGCACTTCCGCGGTCCCGAGCTGGAGGGTCGCACGATGGGGCTGGTGGGTTACGGGGCGGTGGGCCGGGAAGTGGCCAGGCGGGCGGCGGGTGGATTCGGCATGGAGGTGCTGGTCTTCGACCCCTATGTGGACAACCCCGGGCTCCTGGTGCAGGCCGCGACCCTGGAACGGCTCCTGGCCGATAGCGACGTCGTCAGCCTCCACTGCCCGCTCACGCCCGAGACGACGGGTCTGATCGGCGGGGACCAGCTCGAGCTGATGGGGCATGGCGCCGTCCTGGTCAACACGGCCAAGGCCGCCGTGGTCGACGAAGCCTCCCTGGTGTCGGCGCTGACTGAGCGCCGCATCGCCGGCGCCGCTCTCGACGTGTTCTGGACCGAACCCCTCCCGCGCCACCACCCCCTGCTGGGGCTCGACAACGTCACCCTCACCCCCCACCTGGCGGGAGCGGCCGACGACGTGGTGGACCGTCACAGCGCCATGATCGTCGACGACGTGGAACGTCTCCTGGCCGGCCGTAGACCTCGCCACGGAGCCATCCCCGAAGGGCGACCAGGGTGACGTTGGCAGCCCGGTCACACGGGCATGATGGACGGGTGCTCGATGCGGTGTGGCAATGAAGGGTGTGCCATGACAGAGGGTGACCGCAAGGCGGTGACAGCGCTGCTCGGCCGCCCGCCGTTGGCCGACTTCGAGGTGGTGGTTCGAACCAGCTCGGGCGAGCCGGTTGTCATTTGCAATGCGCCGCTGCTGGCCGACGGTACGCCCATGCCCACCCGGTTCTGGTTGGTGGGCAGGCAGGAGCGCCAGGCGGTGAGCCGGCTCGAGTCGGTCGGTGGCGCCCGGGCGGCGGAAGCCGCCGTCGACGCCGACGCCCTCGCCGACACCCACCGCCGCTACGCCGTCGAGCGTGATTCTGCTCTGGCCCCGGGCCATGGCGGCCCCCGCCCGGGCGGCGGTGTGGGAGGCACCTCCCGGGGGGTGAAGTGCCTGCACGCCCACTACGCCTGGCACCTGGCCGGGGGAGACGACCCGGTCGGGCGTTGGGTGGCCGGGCAGCTGACGGCCGGGCAACCGGCAGCCGACCGACCTGCAGCCGACCGCCCGGCAACCGACCGACGGGGGGACGGGCGATGACGGCGCCACCGGTCGCGGCAATCGACTGCGGGACCAACTCCACCCGTCTGCTCATCGCCCGTCCTGGGCAGAAGGGGAGGCTCGACACCGTCGAGCGGCTGATGACCATCACCCGGCTGGGAGCCGGCGTGCACGCCACCCGGGCTTTGGGGCCCGCCGCCGTGGAGCGGACCCTCGAGGTCCTGGCCCGGTACCGCCAGGTACTCGACGCTCACGGGGTGCGGCGAGTGCGGGCCACCGCCACCTCGGCCGCCCGGGACGCCAGCAATCGGGAGGACTTCTTCGCCGGCGCCGAAGCAGTGATCGGCTCCCGGCCCGAGCTGCTCTCAGGTGATGAGGAGGCCCACCTGTCGTTCCTGGGGGCGACGGCCGAGCTCGACGTCGCCGATGGCCCCTTCCTGGTGGTCGACATCGGTGGAGGCTCCACCGAGCTGGCGGTGGGGCCGGGGGCGGGGAAGGTCGACGGCGCCATATCTGTCGACGTGGGTTGTGTGCGTCTGAGCGAGCAGTACCTGCTCGCTGACCCACCCGCGCCAGACGAGCTGAGCAGCGCCCTGTCGGTGGTGGAGGCCTATCTCGACGATGTGGTGCGGGAGGTGCCTGCCTCCCGGGAGGCATCCCTGATGGTGGGCCTGGCCGGTACGGTCACGACGGTGGCGGCCATCGAACTGGGCCTGGCCGACTACGACCGCGACCGGATCCACCACTTCCGCCTGACCCGAGCGGCGGCCGAGGACGTGTTTCGAACCCTGGCCACCGAGGCCCGGGTCGACCGCATCCACAATCCGGGCCTGGACAAGGACAGAGCGGATGTCATCGTGGGTGGCTGTTGTGTCCTGGTGGCGGTCATGCGGTACTTCGGGCTGGCCGAGTGCCTGGTCTCGGAGGCCGACATCCTCGACGGGCTGGCTCGCAGCCTGCTGTAGCGGGTGCGCCGACAGGCACCCGTGGCCCAGCTTCTGAGATGGGTTGCAGCCGGTCCTCGGGTCAGAACGGTCGATGACCGATGGGCGGGCCAGGCCTGCCAAGAGGCGGCGACGGGCGGCACCGGCTCGGCTGGGTACTATCCGCGGGTGTCCACGGCGACCCAAGAGGAGCCGATCGACCTGCGAGGCCGGCGAATCCACCTCCGCCCCCTCATCGCTGCCGACTTCAGCGCCTGGCAGGCGGTCCGCACCGCCAGCCACGCCTGGCTCACGCCGTGGGAGCCTCGGCGCCCTGCCGGCGCGCCCGACGTCGTCCGCAGCAAGACGGCGTTCGCCGCCCGTTGCACGGCGCGGGACCGTGAGCGCCAACTGGGGACCGGCTACGGCTTCGGCATCTTCGTGGAGCGAGCGCTGTGCGGTGAGATCAACCTCAACGGGGTCCAGCGGGGGCCCTTCCAGAGCGCCTATGTGGGGTACTGGGTGGACGAGGCCTCGGCCGGCCACGGGTACGTGCCTGAGGCGCTGGTCGTGGTGGTCCGCTTCGCCTTTGAAGAGCTGAGCCTGCACCGGCTGCAGGTGGCCATCGTGCCCAGGAACACACCCAGCCGTCGGGTGGTGGAGAAGCTCGGTCTTCGCTGCGAGGGGACGGCGCAGCGCTACCTGGAGATCAGCGGGGTCTGGGAGGACCACCTCCGCTACGCCATCACCGCCGAGGAGTGGCAGGAGCGGTGCCAGGAGCTGCTCGACCAGTGGGTCGGTCCCGAGGTC
>JBPCJK010000162.1:0-12878 GCA_051005375.1 Acidimicrobiales bacterium | reverse complement strand
GTGGTGCTGACTCCCCACAGCGGACCGAACACCGAAGGGGTGCGCAAGGCCAGCGGGGCCATGGCGGTGGACATCGTGCTCAAGGTGCTCGGTGACGAGCAGCCCGAGCAGCTGCTCAACCCTGAGGTGTGGGAGAGCCACCGGCGGTAGGTGCCGGACACTAGGCACCGTGGCCCGGTTCCAGGTCCTTGACCGACTGGAAGCCGAGTTGGCCCGGCCAGCGCTGGCCCGCCTCCCCGGCCACGGGGGCGAGCATGAAGGCCACGTGGTCGCCGCTGTCGACGGTCTCGACCACTCGACCGGCGAACCAGCGCTCGACGCCGTCGAGGACGGGCGCCCCCAGCGGCCCGGGATGCCAACTGCAGGCGGCGAACTTGTCCACCTCGTCGCCGGTGCGGGTCCCGAACAGCTCGGCCAGGTGGCGCTGATCGGCGGAGGGCAGGTGGACGACCAGCGCCTCGGCCGACTGGGCCACGCCATAGGTGTGGTTCTTCTTGGAGATCGAGACGGTGAAGCGGGGAGGGTCGATGCTGCACTGGGCGGCGAAGCCGACCAGGCACCCGGAGCGCCGCTCACCGTCGCTCGCGGTCACGATCAACATGGGGTAGTCCAGATCGGCCATGACCGCATGGAACGTTCCCGCCGCGTCGCTGATCTCTGCGGAAGCTCCCTCGTCGACCGCGGGGCGGTGCCACTCCGCCGGCCTCGATGCACCGTCGACCCGGCGGTAGCGCAAGAAGAGCTCCCCCACCTCTTCCAACGCGTGTACGAGCGTCATCGCCAGCAGGCCGGGCAGACGCACGTGGGCGAGCACGCCGGTGGTGACATCGCCGCCCACGAGGTTGGGTGAGACGGTGAGGCACAGCTCGTCGATGAGGTCGCCCAGGGCCAGCTCACCGTTGAGGGTGGGACCCCCTTCGCACAGCACCAACCGGGCGCCGTGGCCGTGCAGCGCCAGGAGGGCGGCCCTGAGATCGACCCTGGACTCCCCGGCCAGGATGACATCGGCAACTCGCTCTGCCTCCTGCAGACGGCCGGGGTCGGTGCCCGCGGGCGCCACCAGGAACGGTCGGGTAGGCGAGTCGGTGAAGAGCCGGGACGACCAGTCCAGTCGCAGGCTCCCTGACACCACGGCGAGGCGCGGGACGGGCTGCTGGCCCCGGGCCCGACGCTCCTGCTGACGCTCCTCGGGTAGGCGCGGCGGTCCGTAGCCTTCGGCCCGGACGGTCTGGGCGCCGACCAGGATCACGTCGGCCAGGGACCGCAGGTAGTGGAACAACCTCCGGTCCGTCGGTGTGCTCAGGGCGCTCGTGCGACCCTCCACGGCGATGGCGCCGTCCACGCTGGCCACCATGTTCACCACGACGTAGGGCCGGAACGCCGCCCGGCACCCGGCGAGGTCGAGGTAGGCGGCCTCGAGAGCGGCGTCGTCCAGGGGTAGAGCGAGCAGGCGCCTCATCGCTCAGCCCCACTCCTCGAGGTCACGTCCCATGACCCCACCGTTCCCCATTACCGAAGGTAGATCCACATCCAGGGGCACTCCGTCGGTCTGGAAGATCACAGGGATGTCGTTCCAGATGTTGGGAAACCCGGGCAGAGTCGCCAGACTGTTGACTGCCAGTACGGGTGGGCCGGGAGCGGCCCCTGATCCACGGCGGACACTGGCCCCCTTTCAACCGAGATCCGTTCCGCCGCGCGCCCAGACGTACCGCTCCCTGCCTGCTCCCACATCGATGGAAGGAACACCGCTCATGAACGCATTGCTGATGGCCACCGTGATGGCCGTTTCACCCCAAGCCCCGACACCGACGCACGAGGTGCTCCCCCGAGAGTCCCTGAGCCACATCGCCCAATGCGAGCTGGGAGACGCAAACCGCTGGACCGAGCTGCTGGAGCTGAACCAGGATCAGATCACCGACCCGGACGTGATCGTGGAGGGCTGGCAGATCAAACTGCCCGAGCAGGGGAGCGGTGACTGCCCGGCGATCGCCGCCGTGCAGGTGACGGCAGCGCCGTCGGCCTCTCGACAAGCTCCTCGTCGTGCCGCGGTCGCTCCCCGGCGTGCCCAGGCCCCCGCAGGAGGGAACCTCTCCAGCGTTCGAGGCTGTGAGTCGGGCGGCGACTACGGAGCGGTGTCCTCGAGCGGCAAGTACCGGGGCGCCTACCAGTTCGACCAGCAGACGTGGGAGTCGGTGGGCGGAAGCGGAGACCCCGCTGCTGCCTCGCCATCCGAGCAGGACCATCGGGCCACTGCCCTCCAGCAGCAGCGCGGGGCGTCCCCCTGGCCCAACTGCGGCTGATGGACCACTGACCTCCAGGGGCTCAGGCCGTCACCCGGCGACGGCGATCTCTACCTGGTCCTTGCGGCTCTTCACCAGGTACACCACCACGGCGAGGATGGTCGCCAGGAACAGCGCGCTGGTGGTGGTCGGGCCAAGCCCGAGCCCACCGTCGTGGCGCGACTGTGAGAGGAAGTCGCCGAGGGAAGCCCCCAGGGGTCGAGTCAGGATGTACGCCAGCCAGAAGGCCTGGATGGCGTTCATGTGGGCATAGCGCCACGCCGCTGCGATGAGGGCGATGCCGGCAGCGAACATGAGCGCCGACTTCCAGTAGCCCAGGTTCAGGGTCTCGGCGACAAGGTCGCCGGCGGCGGTGCCGAGGGCGAACGTGAAGAGGATGGCCAGCCAGTAGAACGCCTCCCGTTTGGGGGTGAGGATGCTGTGGATCGACAGCGTCTTCTCATTGGCCTGCCAGACGGCGAAGGTCATCACCAGGGCGAGACCGAAGAGCAAGGTGGTGAGCTTCAGGCTCACTCCAAAGCGGTCGGTGAGGTTGTCGGTGATCAGGGTGCCGACGACGCTGATGAGCACGACCACCAACCAGTAGATGGGAGGCACGTACCTCGTCGCCCGGAACTGGTAAGCGAGACCGATGGCCAACAGGGCGCTCATGACGAACGTGGTGGTGGTGAGACCGAGGTGCAGGGTCACCGAAAGAGAGTCGGCGGCCGTCTCACCAACCGTCGTCGCCAGGATCTTTATGACCCAGAAGTAGATCGTCACCTCGGGGACCTTGCTGAGCAAGGTCTTGAAGTCGGTCCGGGTCGATTTGTCGGCTCGGATGGGGGACCTCGAGGCTGGACGCGGCATTTGCGTTCCTTTCTGTTGGGCAGTGCGAAGGAGGGCCATGGAACGGATCGGGGCCAGGCGGTTCCCCTACAGTTCCCGGATGGTGGCCATCGCCGGTCGCCGGCTTGCGGCGATGGTGGCCTGTGCGGCGGCGGCAACGGCGGCGGCGAAGGCGACGGCTGCAACCCCGCCGAGGTACACCCACGGCACCGAGAGGACCGACGGCGGGGGATCGAACACCCCGGTGAGGATCTTGACGAGCATGCTGGAGAGCGCCCAACCCCCACCGGCTCCGGCGACCAGGCCGCCGAGGGCGACGAAGGCCGACTCAGCCCAGACGAAGCCACCGAGCTGACGGGGCTGGGCGCCGAGGGCGCTGGCGATGGCGAAGGTGCGGCGACGCTCGGCCAGGCCGAGGGCGAGCACCAGCCCGGTGGAGGCGGCGACCAGGACGAGGGCAAAGCCGAGCTCGACCCTGGTCAGACCGGCCAGGTCGACCGAGGTCAGGCTGGAACCGATGATGCGCCGGCTGGTGGTGACGTCGCTGACCTGGCCCTGGGCGCCGATGACGGTGCGGACCCGGTCGGCCACTGCTTTCGGTGACGAGCCTCTGGTGTCGAGGAGAAAGGCGCCGACGGCGTCGCTGGCGGTCATCCTGGCCACGTAGTCGGCGTTGGCGACGAGGAAGCTGTCCCGGGGCGCGGTCGGGAACTCCTTGGCCACCCCGGCGTAGCTGAACACGACGTTGCGGAACTGCTTGGTGACGCCATCCTGGAGGCGCAACGTGAGCTGGTCGCCGAGATGGAGCTGGAAGTCGCGCACCGTCTCGGCGCTCACCAGAACCCCGTCGGGCTGGCTGGCGAGCTGGCCCATGAGCCTCTCGGCGCTGCCGCCCTCGAAGTACGCGTCCTGGAGCTTGGTCGCCGACACCACGGTGTCGGTCCGCACGCCGTAGAGGTCCTGCAGGTCGGCCCCTACATAGGCGAAACGGTGCTGGAGGGGCTCGACGTTGCCTACGCCGGGTACCTTGGCCAGCTCCGATGCGAAGGCGGGCCCGACGGTGACACCGGGGGATTCGGTGACGGTGACCTCCGCGCCGTTGGTGAGCCGGGCGTCGACCTCGGCCTGCTGGCGGTAGGTGGCGTTGAACACTGCCGTGGAGGCGGCGAACGACGTGGTGAGGGCCACCAACACCACTGCCTGCGCCAGCATCCGCCGTTGGCGGCTCAGCGAGGCGGCGACGGTCCCGGCCAGGTTGCCGGCGAAGGGTCGCACACCGGCGCGCAGGATGCGGCGGCCCCGGCTGAGGAGCAGGTCGGCGAGTCGCCAGGCCATCAGCCCGGCGCCGATCCACAACAAGGTGGGCCCGGCAAAGGCCCAGTAGTTGACCGAGATGGTGGGCACGCCTTCGGGAACGAGCACGAGCTTGTAGCCACCCCGGCTGGTCAGCCAGAACACCAGCCCGCTGGCGGCCAGAAGCCACCCGTCCAGGCCCCAGCGGGCCCAGCGCGGTTTGCCGGTGACCCGACCGATGCTGCGGCGTCCGGCAACGACGGTGGTGTCGCGGGCGCTTCGCCACGCGGGGCCGGCGACCGCGCTGGCGGCGATGATCAAACCTGTGAGCGCGGCGCCGCCGGCCCAACCTGCCCCGGCAAGGGTGGCGCCGCCGAAACCGACGGTGCCAAAGGCGACCCTCCCGATGGCGAGGGCCAAGCCGAGGCCACCGGCGGCACCGAGCACACCGACGACGGCAGCCTCCGACAGGCCAAGGCCAACGAGCTGGCGGGTGGTGGCCCCCCGGGCCCGCAGCAGCGCCTGCTCCCTCCGGCGCCGGTTGGCCCCGACACCGGACAGCGAGGCGGTGAGCAGGCCGCTCAACACCGCTCCGGGGAGGCCGAGGAACAAGAACAGCACCTGGGCATAGAGGGCATCGGCGCGCGCCGCGTCGAGCGTGGCGGCAAGGTTGTCACCCACCAGGCCGGTCCCGGCCAGCTTCCCCTCGAGGTTCCGGGCCCGGCCCGACACCTCACCGTAGGCGGCGGCAGGGTCGGGGGGCAGGTCGTGGGTAAGTCGGGTGTGGACCTGGGTGTGCACGAGATCGGGGCGGATCCCGGCCAGCGGGTCGAAGAGCTGGTGCCACTGGCCGAGAGGCAGGAACAGCACGTTGTCGGGTGGGGCCTGAGGCTGCGAGCCGACCGGGGCACCGACGTGCTGAAAGAGCGAGTCGGCCTGCGGCAGGTCGACGACCCCGTCGACCGTGACCGGCACCGGTGGTAGCCCGGCACGGCCGACGGTGATGGTGTCGCCGGGCGCAGCGTGCACGTTGGCCGCCGTCTGCTGGGCGAGCAACACTCCGGCGGGGCTGCCAGCGAGGCCACGGAGCTCCCCCGGGAACGTGGTTCGGTAGCCTTCCGCAAGCCCGACCACGACGCCCGGGCCGGTGGTCTGGACCGTGCCGGCGGTGGTGGCCTCGAACCCCGAAGTCGTCGCCAGGCCGACGGGGAGTGCGTCGCGGGTCCCCGGATTGGCCACGACGGCGGCGAGCACGGCGGTGGCATCGGCACCGGCCTGGACTTCGACCTGCCAGTCGACGGCCACGTCGACGACGGCGCGACTGGTCATGGTCGCTTTGGAGACCGACAGGAAGGAGCCGATGGACGCCAGTAGGGCCACGGCGATGGCGACGCCGGCCGAGGTGGCAGCGACGCGACCTCGGCGCCAGGACGCCAGGCCCCGCAACCAGGTCAAGGCGAGCACGGAACTGGCTCCTCGGCGTCGAGTCCACCGTCGGACATCCGCCACCGTTCCGGCAGGCGGCCGGCGACCAGGGGGTCATGGGTGGTCAGGACCAGGCCGGCGCCGAGATGCTGGGCGGTGTGCACGAGGGCGTCGAGGACGATCGCGCCGTTGGCATGGTCGAGCTGACCCGTCGGTTCATCGGCGAGCAGCAGGCGCGGCCGGCCGGCCACGGCCCGGGCCACCGCCACCCGCTGGGCTTGCCCGCCCGAGAGCTCCTCGGGCAACTTGAGCGCCAACGCCTCCAAGCCGAGGCGGCCGAGCGCGGCCCGGGCCACGACCTGTGCATCCCCATCCCCCATACCCGCCAGAACCAGGGGCAGGGCCACGTTCTCGACCACGTCGAGCGGTGGGAGCAGGCTAGGGCCCTGGAAGACGACGGCGACCGGGCCGGGCCGAAGATGGTCCCGGCTTCCGAGGGCGGGCCAGCTGACGGTGCCGGTGGTGGGATCGTCGAGGCCGGCCAACAGGTGCAACAACGTCGACTTGCCCGATCCCGATGGGCCGGTGACGGCCACCTGTTGACCGCCACGCATCTCCAAGGACACACCGTGGACGGCGACCAGGGCACGCCTGCCCTGCCCGAAGGTCCGGGCCACCCGGTTGCAACGAACGAGGACTTCGGAGCCGTTCATGGCACGACCTGCCCGTCGAGAAGGTGGATGGTGCGGTCGGCCTCGCCCGCCACCTTTGGGCTGTGGGTGACCACGACCACGGCGCCGCCGGCTGCCGCCCGTGCTCGAAGCAGGGCCAACAGGCGGGACTCGGCGCCGCCGTCGACCTCACCCGTCGGTTCGTCGGCCAGGACCACGGGAGGGTCGTTGGCCAGCGCCACCGCCAGACCCGCCCGTGCCGCCTCACCGCCGGATAGCTCGGAGGGGCGAGCGTGGCGGCGGTCGGTGAGGCCGAGGTCGCCCAGCAGGGAGGTGCGGCTGGGCGCGTCCGGGCGGCGTGCGAGACGCTGCGCCAGGGCGAGGTTCTGGTCGACGGTCAGGTGCTCCACCAGGTTGGCCGACTGGAAGAGCATGCCGATGGCCCGGGCCCGCAACTTGGCCCGCTCCTGCTCTGGCCGGCGGCTCATCACCTGCCCAGCCACACGGACCATCCCCCCGTCGGGCTCGTCCAGCCCTGCCAGGCAGGCCAGCAGCGTTGACTTGCCCGACCCAGAGGGGCCGTTCACGGCCACCATCTCGCCGGGCTCGATGACGAGGCTGACGCCGCAGAGCGCCAGGGTCTCCGCGTCGGCGCCGGCGTAGTAGAAGCGGTAGAGGCGGTCGGCCTCGAGCGCCGGGCCCATCACCGCCACTGGAAGGAGTCGGTGACGATCCGCCACGGGTCGACATTGTCCGCTCCCTGCGGCCCCGACAGGGTGAGGGTCACCTGAGTGCCGCCACGCCAGAGCTCGTAGCGCTCGACGTCGAGGTGGAGGACCTTGGCGGTCACCGGATCGGGCGCACCATCGGCCCGATAGGTGATCAGGATGGCCTTCCCCGCCTTCCGGGTGACCTCGCTGACGTTGCCCGGCTCGAAGTCCCTGGACGCGGCCCGGATGGCCGGCACCTCCTCCTGCTCGGCCGACTGTGTCGACGGCGCCCGGGCGGCGGCAACCGACTCCATGCGAAAGCTGTTGAGCTTGTCGGTGAACACCACCGTCCCGTCGGTCTCGCTGCGAGCCCACCCCTCGGGCACCCTCACTCCGTAGCCACCCGACGGCGGGGTGTAGGCGACGAAGACCTGGTCGTCGGGAATGTCGCCGGCCGAGTTCACCTCCGGCGCGTTCGGGTCAACCCCCGCCGCGGTGGTTGGGGTTGGCGAGGTCGGGGGGTTCGAGTTGCTGCCCACGGCCGACCTCGGTCCGCCGCTGCCGCCACAGGCGCCGACCGCCAGCAGCAGGGCCACGGTGGCGGCGGTTATGACAGGGATGCGCTTCATCGAAGGTCTCCTTCCTGGGTGACTGGCTCCCTGGGAACGTACGCAGGCTCGGGTCACCGGCTCCTGCGGCCAAGGTCATCGCCAGGTGAACCTTCGCAACTCGGCACCCGACCACCGCCTACGCCGGGTCGAGCACGGAGCGGTCCCTTACGCTGACCTAAGTGATGGCGCGCATCCTCGTCGTCGAGGACGACCTCAGCATCGGCAAGGGGCTCGAGGGCGCGCTCGCCAACCAGGGCTACGAAGTGCGCTGGGTGCGTACCGGCCAAGAGGCGATGGCCGCTGCCGACGCCGATCACCACGAGCTGTTGCTGCTCGACCTCGGTCTTCCCGACCTCGATGGGATCGAGGTGTGCCGACGCCTCCGCGCCGCCAACACCCATGCCACCATCGTCGTGCTCACCGCCCGACATGCAGAGATCGACGTCGTCATCGGCCTCGACGCAGGCGCCGACGACTACCTCACCAAGCCGTTCCGGCTGTCCGAACTGCTCGCCCGTGTACGTGCCCACCTTCGCCGTCCACGCGCCGCCGACCTCTCGGCACACGACCAGCGCACGATCATCGGTGAGCTCGAAGTCGATGGACCATCTCGTCGGGCCTGGCTCGGCGGGCGGGAGCTCGACTTGCGTCCCAAGGAGTTCGACCTCCTCGATCTCCTCGCCGGAGAGGCCGGCAAGGTCGTACGACGCGAGCGGATCATGAGCGAGGTGTGGGACGAGCACTGGTTCGGCTCCACCAAGACCCTCGACACCCACATCTCCTCCTTGCGCCGCAAGTTCGGCGAGGCGAGCGAGATGGAGAGCCGCATCACCACCCTGCGGGGCATCGGCTACCGGCTGGAGCAGCCCTGACCCGCCGCATCCTCACCGCCATCGTCGCCGTCACCGCCGCCGGGGTCGTGCTCTTCGCTGCCCCTCTGGGGCTCGGCGCCTTCCGCCTGTACCGGAACGAAGCGATCCTCCGCCTCGAACGCGAAGCATCCAAGGCCGGCGTCGAAGTGCCCTCCGCCTTCGCCACGTCCGGTGATCCCGTCGAGCTCCCCCCCACCACACCAGCCACGGACGTCGGCCTCTACGACCCCCGGGGCAGCAAGGTGCTCGGCGACGGCCCGGCCCGTGCCGACGCTGCCGTCCAGGCCGCCCTCGTCGGCCAGGTCACCGACGACGAGAGGGTCGGGCAGCTCATTGTCGCCGTCCCTCTCACCAGCGATGAGACCGTCTTCGCCGTCGTCCGCGCCGCCAGCCCTGCCGATGCCGTTCGGGACCGCGCCGAGCGCACCTGGCTGGCCATGGCCAGCTTGGCCGCTGCGGCCGTCGTGCTGGCTACTTTCGCCGGCCTGGCGCTGGCCCGCCGCCTCGGCCGTCCCGTCGCCCAGCTCGCCACTGCCGCACGAAGCCTGGGCGACGGCGACTTCACCGCTCGCGCCGCGACCGCCGGTATCCCCGAGCTCGACACGGCGGCCGACGCACTCAACGCCACGGCCAGCCGTCTCGGCAACCTCTTGGCCCGGGAGCGGGCCTTCAGCGCCGACGCCTCCCACCAGCTCCGGACCCCGCTCACCGGGCTCCGGCTCCGGCTGGAGTCGACGCTCACCCTTCCCGGTGCCGATCGCGACCAGGCCATTCGCGCATCTCTGGGTGACATCGACTCCCTCGAGACCACCGTCGAGAGCCTGCTCGCCCTCGCCCGTGACGACAGCCCGGCTCGCCAACGCATCGACGTCGCCCAGCTGCTCACCGACCTGGAGTCGCGCTGGCATGGCGCCCTGGCCGGCAGTGGCCGTCCCCTTCGCCTGTTCGCCGACGAGGTCCCGAGTGACCTCCATGCGTCCGCCGCCGCCGTCAACCAGATCCTCGACGCCCTCATCGACAACGCCTTCCGGCACGGTCTCGGTACGATTACCGTTCGTTGCCGGGCCACACTGGGCAATGCCGTCGCCATAGAGGTGTCCGACGAAGGCCTCGGGCCCCAGCTCCCTGACGGGCAACTGTTCCAGCGGCGATCAGCCGACGCCACCGGGACGGGCATCGGCCTCGCTCTGGCCCGCGCCCTGGCCGAGGCCGAGGGCGGTCGCCTCCAGCTCACCACGTCCGGCCCTGGCCCCACCTTCGCCGTCGTCCTGCCAACCACCCCACAGGAATGAACCGACGGTGAGCGAGTGGCATCCAAGAGACGAGGACCCTGACCATGACACCAGACCCCGCCGACCACACCGCCGCCTTCGCCGACTTGGCGTTGCGCCCGGAGCTTCTGCGAGCGCTCTCGGAGTTGGGCTACGAGGAACCGACGCCCATCCAGCGCGAGGCGGTGCCACCCCTGCTCCAGGGCCGCGACCTGCTCGGGCAGGCGGCGACCGGCACAGGTAAGACTGCCGCCTTCGCCCTTCCCATGCTGCAGCGCATCGGCCGGGAGCGCAGGGGTCCGGAGCCGATGGCGTTGGTGCTGGTCCCCACCCGGGAGCTGGCCATTCAGGTGTCGGAAGCGATCCATCGCTACGGGTGCCACCTCGGTGCACGCGTCCTTCCCATCTACGGGGGCCAGCCCATCGGCCGGCAGCTGCAGGCCCTGCAACGGGGGGTTGACATCGTCGTGGCCACGCCCGGCCGAGCCCTCGACCACATCGCCCGCAGGACGCTTCGCCTGCAAGGCCTCAAGGTCTGCGTGCTCGACGAAGCCGACGAGATGCTCGACATGGGCTTCGCCGACGACATCGAAACCATCCTCAAAGAGACCCCCGAGGACCGCCAGACCGTGCTCTTCTCGGCCACGATGCCGCCACGGATCGACGGGATGGCGCGCCGCCACCTGCGCCAACCGGTCCGGATCCATCTCGGTCGCCAGGCCAGGGCCACCGGTGAGGCCTCGCTCGTGCGCCAGGACGCCTACATCGTCCCCAGGGCGAACAAGCCTGCAGCGCTCGGAAGGGTGCTCGATGTCGAATCGCCGGCAGCGGCGGTGGTGTTCTGCCGCACCCGTGACGAGGTCGACCAGCTCACGGAGACCTTGAACGGGCGCGGTTACCGCGCCGAGGCGTTGCACGGCGGTATGGACCAGGGCCAGCGCGACCGGGTCATGGGCCGCCTGCGCAACGGTGCGGCCGAGTTGCTCGTCGCCACCGACGTGGCCGCACGGGGGTTGGACATCGACCAGCTCACCCACGTCGTCAACTACAACGTCCCCTCTGCCCCCGACGCCTACGTGCACCGCATCGGTCGGGTGGGTCGTGCCGGCCGAGAGGGCGTGGCCATCACCCTGGCCGAGCCACGGGAGCACCGGATGCTCAAGATGATCGAGCGGGTGACCAAGCAGAGGATCACGGTCCAGAAGCTGCCGACCGTCGCCGACCTGCACGCCCGGCGGTTGGAGCTGACCCGCGCCGCCCTGCGGGAAAGCCTCCTCGAAGACGACCTGGAGCGCTTCCGGGTCGTGGTC
Source organism: Acidimicrobiales bacterium (assembly GCA_051005375.1). Taxonomy (GTDB): domain Bacteria; phylum Actinomycetota; class Acidimicrobiia; order Acidimicrobiales; family CADCSY01; genus JADDRA01. The sequence goes on along the minus strand of JBPCJK010000162.1, from coordinate 1,587 downwards.
GAGACCCTCACCGATGAGTTCGACGTGGTGGAGGTGGCGCTCGCCGCCGTCAAGCTGGCGCACGAGGCGAGCGGAGCCGCCGACGAGGAGGAGATCCCCGAGGTTGCGCCCCGGCCGGCGGCCGAAAGTCGCGGTCGTGGGAAGGCCAGCGGGCGCGAGAGGCGTGGCCCAGCGGCTACCGGGGGGACGACGCGCCTGTTCGTGGGGGCGGGTCGAACCGTCGGTGTCCGACCGCAGGACCTGGTGGGCGCCATCGCCGGCGAGTCGAGCCTCAACGGCAAGGACATCGGGGCCATCGAGATCGCCGACCGGTTCTCGCTCGTGGAGATTCCCGAGTCAGCCGCGGACGAGGTCATCGCCGCCCTCCGGGCGACCACCATCAAGGGGAAGAAGGCGACGGTCCGCCGGGAGCGCTTCGAGGCCCGGTAAGCGCCACGGTGGCGCGCACCTCGCCCCCGGGTGGATACGATTTGCACATGCCTGGTTGACCTTGGTACCGCCTCCCTGCCCGACGGGACGAGTCCCTGCCCGGGTTGTCGAGGCGGGTCCTCTCGTGGTCTGCCCTCAACGACGCCATGCCGCTCTACGCGGTGTACCCTTGTCTTCTCGGACTCCGGGCTGGCCACCTCCCAGATCTCCCTCTTGCTCCTCATCTGGTCGGCAACTGCGGTGGTGCTGGAAATCCCGACCGGCGTGCTCGCCGACCGGTTCACGCCCCGGGCCATGCTCGTGGCTGCCGGTCTCATCCGGGCCGTCGGGTACGCCCTTTGGATCGTGGCGCCGGGCTTCGTCGGGTTCGCCGCCGGCTTCGTGCTGTGGGGCGCTTCCGGCGCCCTCGAATCGGGCTCCTTCCAGTCGCTTGTGTACGCCGGCCTGGAGGACCACGGCGCCACCGACCGGTACCCGGAGTTGGTGGGCCGGTCGGAAGCGGTCGCCCGGGTGGTCGAGGTGGCGGCGACCCTGGCTGCCGCACCACTGCTGGTCGTGGGCGGGACGGCGCTCGTCGGCTGGGTCAGCGTCGGGGTGTGCCTAGCCGGCTCGCTGGTGGCAACCGGCTTCCCCAGGGTCGGCCCCGGTGAGCTGACCGGCCCCGAGGAGCAGGGCGAAACCAGCTACCTGGAGCTACTGCGAAGCGGGGTGGGGGAAGCCTGGCGGGCGCCGCTGGTGCGCTGGCTGGTGGTGGTCAGTGCGTTCCTCCTCGGGCTCAGCGCCGTCGACGAGTACGTGCCGCTGGTCGCCCGGGCGGCAGCGGTGCCCGACGCCTGGATCCCGGTGGTCCTGGCCGGGCTCCCGCTGGCGGCGGCCGCCGGCAACGCCCTCGCCGGTGTGGCGGCCAGGGCTCGACCAGCGGCCGTGGGCATACCCGTGGTCGCCGTCACCGGGATGGTGCTCATCACGGCGGTGACGGGGAGCCCGGCCCTGCTCCCGGTCCTCGGCGTGTGGTGGCTCCTGGTGAACCTGGCCACCGTGCTGGCCGATGCCCGACTTCAGGACGCGGTGACCGGCCCGGCCCGGGCCACGGTGACGTCCGTCGCCGGCCTGGGCAGCGAGCTGGCGGCCATCGCCATGTTCCTGTCCGTCGCCGTG
>JBPCJK010000161.1:0-32944 GCA_051005375.1 Acidimicrobiales bacterium | reverse complement strand
GCCAGGAAGCGCTGGCGGTTGGCGGCGAAGTCCTGGTAGTTGGTGTTGCGCGACACCAATGAGTAGCAGTGGGCCTGGCGCCCGTCGGCCTTGGGGCGCAGGATCCGCCCGAGGCGCTGAGCCTCCTCCTGGCGGCTCCCGAAGGTGCCCGACACCTGCACCGCCACCGAGGCGTCGGCCATGGCGTAGTCCATGCGCTCGTCGGCGCTGAGGGTGACCCGCACCTCGGTGCACAACGCCGGGGCGATCCAGCCCTGGGCCTCGATGTCGCGCCAGGGGGCGTCGTAGCGCTTGGGCCCGATGAGGCTGAAGACGTCGCCCTCCCGGCCGTCCTCGCGCACCAGGGTGGCGGTCAGGCCAAGGCGGCGCCGACTCTGGATGTCGGCGGTCATGCGGAACACCGGTGCGGGCAGCAGGTGGACCTCGTCGTAGACGATGAGGCCCCAGTCCTGGGCCGAGAACAGCTCCAGATGGGTGAGCACGCCCTTTCGCTTGGAGACCATGATCTGGTACGTGGCGATGGTGACGGGGCGGATCTCCTTGCGCTCACCGGAGTACTCACCCAGCTCGGCCTCGGTCAGAGACGTGCGGGCCACCAGCTCTCGGCGCCACTGGCGGGCTGAGACGGTGTTGGTCACCAGCACCAGGGTCTTGGCCCCGGCCCGGGCCATGGCTGCGGCCCCCACCAGGGTCTTGCCCGCCCCGCAGGGCAGCACCACCACGCCGCTTCCTACGGCGTAGAAGCCTTCCACCGCTTCGTGCTGTTAGGGGCGCAGCTCCCAGGCGCCGGCCCCGTCGCCACTGAGGTCGAGGGTGATGGGATGGGCTTCGCCGTCGACGTAGCCGGCCTGGTCGTCCGCCGGCCACCCCACCTTGACCAGGGCCTGCTTGAGCCGACCCCGCTCGCCGGGAGACACGGCCACGGCCACCGGCCCCAGGCGGGGGCCCACCAGGGGGGCTACGTGGCGGGAGCGCAGCACCTCTTCGAGCACGGCCAGGTCGTCGGGCCCGGCGGCCCGCAGGGCCAGGCCGTGGGTGGCGTCGGCCTCGATGACCAGGCGTCCGTAGCGGGCCATGAGGTCGGCCACATCGACCAGCAGGGCGGGGGGAACGGCGTAGCGCGACCATCGCAGCAGGGCGTCGATCACCTGCTCGGCGTCGTGGCCGGCGGCGCTGGCGTTCCACAGCCCGAGGGCGGTGAGGCGGTAGGTGTGGACGTGCTCTGGGGAGCGCTCGAGCTCGGCGAAGGGGGCGATGGCGGCCCGGCAGGCGGCGGCGTCGGGATGGTCGACTTCCAGCAGCAGCGTCTTGTCGGACTGGACGATGAGGGGGCCGTCGCTCATGCGAAGTCGGCCTCGGTGGCCTCGTCGTAGCTCTCCACCCACCCGATGCTCGAGAGGCGCACCTCCAGGGCGTTGCCGTGGGGGTGCAGCTCCAGGGCGACGCGGGCGTCGGTGACGTCGACGACGGCGGCCAACACCTCGCCGTCGCCGGCGACGGGGTCGTCGAAGCCGATCCACAACGGCTGGCCGGTGCCCTTGGCCAGCAACAGGAGGGTGACGTCGCCGTCGTCACCTCGGTGCTGAACGCTTCCTCCAACTCCCACAGGCTTGGGCTCGACCTGGCCACGGTGGCCAGTCGGGCGACGACGCTGCTGGCCTCGGGCGCCGCCGGAGGCGCTGGTTTGGGGACGGGCTTCGCCGCCTTGGGGGCTGAGCGCAGGCCGGCCACCACCTTGGCTACCTCGGCGTCGGTGGGACGGCGAGGGACGACAGGAGCTCGGGGGACAGGGCGGACCTCGGCCCGGTGGCAGGCCGGTCGGGTCAGCACCAGGGCCCTTCCCGGGCCCTCCTGGGCGGGGAGGAACCCGGCGGCTCGCAGCGCCGCCAGCAGCTCGGGAGGCTCGACGGTGGCCACCACCACGGTGGCCGTCAGCTGGCGCCGGCCCGGCGTGTCCGCAGCACCTGGGCCACCAGGGCGGGGTCGTCGCAGCGGAGGTAGGAGCCGACCCGCCCGATCCGGATGGCGCCGTGGCGGCGGGCGACGTCGGCCAGTAGGTAGCGCAGCGGCTGGGGAACGCCCTTGGGGGAGTGGTCAACCAGGAACGCCAGCAGCTCCGCGGCGCTGCGCCCGGCGTCGAGGGCCCGTCGCACCGAGGCCTCGCTGAAGCGCAGCACCGTGGCCGCTCCGGTGGACTCCACGTCGGCCATGAGGGCCAGCTCGGCGTCCACGCCGGCGTCGAGGGCGGCGGGAGCGACGCAGGTGAGGTCGGCCTGGAGGGTGAGCTCGTTGCTGGGGGGCGCCAGCCTGGCCGCCGTCGCTCTGTCCGCGGCCTTGTCCGCCGCCACCACCAGACGGCCGGCCAGGCTCAGCGCTCCTTCACCGGTGACGCCCAGCAGGGCGGCCTCACCCAGGATCCGGCCGACCAAGGTGGCTTCTGGGGCCGGCCCGTGTGCGAACGGGCCGGCAGCTCCCAGCCCACGGCGGCGGCTACCGAGGAGGGAGCAGCGGCCTGGCCGGTAGGGACCCGGCCGAGCACCCCCAGCACCGCCTGGCGTTGGCGGCGGGCCTCGGGGTCGGGGGCGTGGGGGGCGAGTGCCGGGAGCGGTTTGCCGGCGTCGTCGGGGGTGCCGGCCAGGCTGGGGTGGCGAGTGGTTTCGAGCCAGGCCTTGACCAGGGCCAGCCATCGCTCGGCCGGTGGCAGCGCCTGCCACTCATCGAAGCGCGGGGTGGGTGCCACCACGTCGGCGCCATCGGCCACGGTGGCCAGGCCGGCAGCCAGCGCCACCTCCAACAACGTGGCAGCGTCGGTCTCGGTCACGTCGACGGCCTTGGCCACTCGCCGGAGCTCCCGAACCCCGAGGCCCCCGGCCTTGAGGGCGGTGCCGGGGGCCTCGCCCCAGACCCGGAGCATGCCGGCGATGGAGCGCAGCGCCGTCTCCGCCGCCGCGGCCGCCGGCCTGTCCGCCGCCACCGGTTCGACGGCGGTGGTGGCCAGCGCTGGGCGACGGGGCTCGGGAGCGGCGTAGACCTTGCCTCCCCGCAAGGCCATCCCGACCTCACGGGGGATCTGGGCCATGGGCCACTGCGAGAGCATGAGCAGGCCGTGGGCCAGCAGCCAGTCCATGGGGTTGCGCTGGCGAACGCTGCCGTACCACCAGTAGCCCGAGGGCAGCCGGAAGGCGGGCCTGTAGTCGTTGGCCTCCTTGAGCAGGCTCGCCGCCGCCGCCGGCGCCTGGGACACCAGTGTCATGACCACGCCAGGATCGGCCAGGGCACTGGTCACCCGTGCCACCACCGCGACGCTCCCGCGCTAGCGACCGCCGACCTCGGGATCGCGATGGGCGCGATGGGTGCCGACGTGGCGATCGAGACCGCCGACGTCGCCCTGATGGGTGAGGACCTTCGGCATCTGCCGCAGCTCTTCTCCCACGCCCGACGCGCCCGGCGGATCATGCTGCAGAACGTCGGGCTGTCCCTGGCGATCATCGTGGGGCTGGTGCCGTTGGCACTGTTCGGCGTCCTCGGCCTGGCTGCGGTCGTACTGGTGCACGAGGTTGCGGAGGTGGTGGTCATCGCCAACGGCGTGCGCGCCGGCCGGAAGGCGCAACCGCTCGCTACTGGGCACGCCGAGGACCGGCTCGACATGGAGCGCCCGGCGAGGGTGGACGCGTCGGCGTGAGCTCCCAGGTGGGGACCGACCGCACGGCCGTCCAGCGGGGAAGGCAGGGTGTCAGCCGGGCGCTCAGCGCACCGCTCCCATCTTCGCCTCCAGCCATCCTCGCCGGCCAGGCGCCGGAGGAAGCGCCGTCGGCCAGCCGATCGGCGACGGCCGACGAGGACGACGACGGGTCCGAGCCGTTCGGATCCGAGCCGACCGAGTCCCTCGAGGAGCTGGTGGATAGCGCCTTCGAGGGCTCCCGGGTGATGGCCATCTCGCTTGGCGACGGCGACTCGCTCGGTGAGCCCATCCTCCTCGCCGTCACCGGGACGCAGCCTGGCCAGGTCATCGGGACCGACCTCGAGGACGGGTCCCTCAGGTCGATCCTCCTCGAGGACATCGGCGCCGTCATCGACCTCGGCCCCGTCGAAGAGGTCACCGACCTCGCCCTGTTGGGCCAGACCCGCTCCCGCGCCGGCCGCCGGCGCTCCTTCCGGGGCCGACGGCGATGACCTACCCGGGCCAGGTCGCCTCGGCGCCCTCCTACGGGCCTGTCTGGACGAGTGCGGGGGAGGGTGGTGTGGGATCCTCGCTGTCCCATGCGCCTCGATCCTCGCTGGCCGCCGGAGCCGAGCTCGTGCTGGTCGCGACGACCATGCCGTGTGGCCGGTGTCGGTCCTACTGGTGCAGGAGGACGTCGAGGGCGCCACCGAGGTCTCGCCCCCGGGAGAAACCCCGGTCGGTGATGAGGCCCACGGCGTGGCCAGCGACCTCCCACTCGAGCGGATCGGCCACCGCTCGCAGAGCTCTGAGGTCCATGAGGTCCTGTGGCCGGCGCTGCTCGTCGCAGGCCAGGAGCTTGACGGCGATGAGGTGGCCGACCCGAGCCACCGGTCCAGCGATGTTGGGGACGATGGACAGCGAGTCGGCGCCGGCGACGATCTCGGGTTCGATCCCCGACGAGGCGAACAGGAGGTCGAGGAGCGGATCGTCGCTCGTGGAGCCGGGCGGCCCGAGGCGTACCGTGGCCAGCCGGCCCACCGTCTCCTGTTCGACGGTGGCGAGGACCCGGTAACCCGCAGCGACGAGTGACCTGATGAGCTGCTCGGCCTCGTCATCGTCATCGATGGAGACCGCGAGGTCGATGTCGCGAGTGAAGCGAGCTTCGCTCCTGACCGAGACGGCGAGCCCCCCGACGAGCGCCCAACCCGCTCCCAGCCGCTCCAGATCCGCAGCGGCGTGACGGAGGAGGGCCTCCAGGCGGTTCACTCCGGGAAGACACGCACCGAACCGGGGCAGTCGAGCGGGCGGTCGGCCAACCACGCCCTCAGCAGCGAGTCGATCTCCTCCGAGGATGCGTCAGGGTGGGTGCGCTGGAGGCGGGCTCTCGTCACCCTTACCCCCGTCTCGTAGAGGTCGAAGGCAACCCGGAGACGCCGTATCGGATCACCCTGCTCCACCGGCAAAGCCTACCCAGGTAGGTCTGGGCGTCGCTGAGTGGAAGCCAACCCCGGCCGCCAGGCCCGAGCCCTCCTCGAGCAGAAGCGCCACCAGCTCCTCGGTGGTGTCCGGGTAGGTGGTGGACTCCAACACGATGGTGGCCCCCTCACGCAGGTGGGGGGCCAACATGTGGAACGCGGCCTCGATGTAGGGTCGAGGATCTGGGGGGACATTGGGGTGCGGGGTGGGCGAGACCCTTAGCGGCGTACGACGGTGATCGTACAGAGCGGACCGGCTGCGCTCGCCAGCCTGGTGTCGGCGGTGAGGAGGCGACAGCCGATCACCTCGGCCAAGGCCACGTACGTGGCGTCGTAGGCGGTGAGGTTTTCGCGCAGCTCCCATACCCGGGGGAGAAGGCCATTGACCGCCATGCGGCGGATGGCGAGCCGGGCCCAACGATCGATCGCTCTGCGGGCGTCGCGCCCTTCCACCACCCCTCGGAGCACTTGCGACCGTAGGGCATTGGTGATCTCGGAGTCGGCGAGGTGGGGGGCCGCAACCGCCTCAGTGGCGAGCGATTTGCGAGCATCGCCGTCATTGAGCAGCCCCAGCACCGCCGCGGAGGCGTCGACCACGATCACCGACTGGCCCGACCTGTCTGCAGATCGGCGACGAGGTCCTCGGCGGTGACGCCGAGGTCGGGTAGGTCGCCCATAAGTGCGGGGTTGTCGGCTCGTCGGGCGATCTCACGAAGCTCTCGGAGCGCGTAGGCGGACACGGACATTCCCTCGCGAGCGGCGAGCTTCTCCAGCTGCGAACCGACTTCGTCGGGGACGTTCCGGAGGTAAAGGATCTTCATGTCGCAGAATGCTAGCGCGCTGTCTGCAGGTTGTATGCCGGCATCGCCGGCGGCGGCGGCCAGCTGTGCCGAGGGGATGTCCTCCACGTAGGACTCGGCACCGGCCAGGGCCTTGGCCGGGGCTCGTCGGTGTCGAAGCCGACCACGTCGAAACCGGCGTCGACGGGGCACCCGGTGCACGAGGCGATGGTGGGCGTCCTCGGCCCGCCCGTAGCTCAGGCCTGACTCAGATGGGAACGCCCCACAGAGGGAACCACCGGGCCAGGTCGGCTTCGACGGGCAGGTCGGCGCCGAGAAGACCCCGGACCCGCAGCTCGAGCTCGTTGTCCCGTCGTTCTTCCGATTGGGGGGCGAAGGGGTAGAAGGTTCCCCGCTTGGAGAGGTAGACCAGGAACAGCCGGGATCCCTTGCCGTCGTCGAAGCCGAACATCGAGCACAGCAGCTGGTTGCCGAAGCCCCGGTCCTCCATGGTGGAGTTGACCAGGTGGACCGAGCCCACCAGGTCCTCGATCTCGGGATCGTCCACCACGATCCAGTGGTAGCCGTAGCGGTCGGTCTCGTTTCGCAGCTCCGACCCCGACTGGCCGGCGCTCAGGGCCAGCAGCTCGGCCACCTCGTCGCCGACGGTGGAGAAGGCCTGCCCCGACGCCGGCTTGTAGGCGACGGCGCCATGACCGCTCGGGCGCAACCCGGCCCCGGCCTCCAGGGTGATGGCCGCGGATGGCAGGGCGAAGAGAGTGTCGAGCTTGGGTGGCGTCGGCCGGCTCCGACCGAGCAGGGTATCGAGGAACCTCATCCCGCCCGGCCCAGCTCGGCCTCGATGCGGGTGAGCTGGTCGAGGCGTCGCTCGAGGCTGGGGTGGGTGGAGAACAGCGAGGACAAGCTGAAGCCCGGGGCCAGTGCCGGGGTGAAGAAGAAGGCGTTGAGGGGCTCGACGGCCCGCAGGTCGCGGGTTGGGATGGCGGCCATGTCACCGGTGACCTTGACCAGGGCTGAGGCCAGGGTGGCGGGGGCACCGGTGAGCACGGCGGCCGACCGGTCGGCGGAGAGCTCCCGGTAGCGCGACAGCGCCCGTGTGAGCACGAAGCTGACGGCGTAGACCACAGCGGACACCACCAGCACGGCCAGCACGACGGGAAGCCCTCCGCTGTCCCGGTCGTTGTCGCGACGGCCGCCGAAGCCACCGAAGTAGCCTGCGTAGAGCACGAAGCGGGTGAGGAGCCCGGCGGCGATGCCGAGGAAGCCGGCGATGGTCATCACCGTCACGTCGCGATGGGCCACGTGGGAGAGCTCATGGGCGAGCACCGCTTCGAGCTCGGGCTCTTCGAGGCGGCGCAGGATCCCGGTGGTGACGCACACCACCGCGTTGGCCTGGTTGCGGCCGGTGGCGAAGGCGTTGGGCAGGTCGGCGTCGGCGATGGCCACCCGAGGTTTGGGCAGATCGGCCAGGGCGCAGAGCCGGTCGATGACCCCGTGCAACGTCGGTGCTTCCTGGGGAGAGACCTCCTTGCCGCCCATGGAGTACAGGGCGATGCGGTCGGAGAACCAGTACTGCACGGCGAGGAAACCGGCGGCGACGACCAGCACCAGTACCAGGGACACGCCGATGGCGTACAGAGCGACGACAAATGCCACGTAGACCAGCCCGAGCAGGAACATCACCAACAGCATCCGGGCCGACAGCCCGGCGTCACGGGGATAGCCGCGGGAGGCCATGTCAGTCGGGGATGAGGCCCTCGTCGCCGAGCAGGGCGGCGACGTCCTCGAGGGTGGCGTCGCTGGCGGGCAGGACCAGCTGCGAGGGGCCGAGGTAGTCGTCGGCCACGGGAGCGCCGGCGTCACGAACGCCCTGGTGGAGGGCGCCCAGGGCGGCGGCGAAGGCTTCGGTGTCGCCCGACGAGCAGGCTGCCTCCAGGCCGTCGTCGAGGTGGTTGAGCCCGGCCAACGCCTCGTCGGGCACATCGAACTGGCCCTCGGCGAGGATGCGCACGATCACGGCTGCGCCTCTCTCGGTCCCTCGATGGCCGCCGGAGGGGCACCGCTGGCGAGCTCGGCCTTCATGCGGGCCAACTCCCCGTCGACCCCTGAACCGGCGGCCACCTGGTCGAGCTCGGCCTGGATGGGATCCGAGGAGGCGGTGGCGTCGTCTAGGGCGCCTGAGGCGAGCAGCTCGTCGATGGCTCCGGCGCGAGCCTGCATGTTGGCGACCTTGTCCTCAGCCCGGTCCATGGCCATGCCGACGTCGCCCATCTCCTCGGAGATGCCCGAGACGGCCTCCCCGATCTTGGTCTGGGCCTCGGCTGCGGTGTAGGTGGCTTTGATCGTCTCCTTGCGGGTCCGGAAGGCGTCGACCTTGGCCTGGAGGCGTTGGGAGGCCAGCGACAGCTTGGCCTCCTCGCCCTGGATCTGGGTGTGCTGGGCCTCCAGACCACTGAGCTGGCTGGCGACGGCCTGACGGCGGGTGAGCGCCTCACGGGCCAGGTCCTCCCGCCCTGCCTGCATGGCCTGGCGGGCCTGGCCTTCCAGCTTGGCCGCCGAGGCCTGCAGCTGCTGGGCCTGGAGCTCGATGCGCTTGCGGGAGGTGGCCACATCGGCCAGGCCACGGCGCACCTTGGTCAGCATCTCGACCTGGCGGCTGTAGGAGTAGTCAAGCGTCTCCCGAGGATCCTCGGCCTTGTCGAGGGCGGTGTTGGCCTTGGCCCGGAAGATGTCGGACATCCGCTTCATCATCCCCATAGCCGCGAACCTACCCCTTGCGCCGCACCTGCGGGCGCCAGGTCAACCTTCCTCCGGTGCATGGGCGTCGGTGAGCGACGCTCTTGGACCGTGCGCGGATAGGCACGCTGCTCATGGCTCGGCGGCTCCGCCGCCGAGAGCGAAAGGCCTTGCCTGCCCGCTCCTGCCGGCTTCGCCGGCGGGCCGCTCGGGCCACGGGTGCGCCTAACCGCGCACCCTCTAACGGCTCCTGGGCTCGCGCAGCTCGTCGCGTACCCGCTGCACGCCGCCGGTGTCGGCGGCGATGCTGATCGCAGCGTCATGGACCTCGGAGCCGACCTGGCCTTCCAACACGGCGACGCCGTCGGACACCCGGACCTGCAGGCTCTGCACCCCCCGGGTGCGGCCATCACCGGTGAGGCGGGCCCGGAGACGGCCCTCGGTCACCACGTCGCGGGTGTCGCCGGCCGCCACCCGGGGGGCGGCCTGAGCCGCCCACGTAGTCCACCCGGCGATCTCCTGGCGGTGGCGCCACGCCCACATGGCCGCCCCCACCCTGCTGATCGGGAGCGCCCCTCGAAGCACCTTGCGCACACGGCCCATGTGGCTACCCTGCCCACTCGGCTCGTCCTCTAAAGTCAGGCGCCTTGACCATGTCCCCGCACCGAGGCTGGTGAGCTCGTGCCCCTCCTGCACGCCATCGTCCTCGGGATCGTGCAGGGCCTGACTGAGTTCCTGCCCGTCTCGTCCAGCGGCCACCTCCAGCTGGTGCCGTGGCTGTTCGGATGGAAGGACTTCGTCGGCCGGTCGGATCTGGAGACGACCTTCGACGTGGCCCTGCACCTGGGCACGTTCGTGGGTGCTGTGGTCTACTTCCGCTCCGACCTGGTTCGCTTGGCCAGAGGGGGCTTGTCGACGCTTCGGCCCCGCCGGCTGACGGCTCCCGCTGGCGCCGGGGTCACCGTCGAGACGGGCGTGGCGCCGGCCCCCGCCGGTCCCCATCCCGTCCCTGACGATGGTGGGATGGCCGACGACGGCCGGCTGGCCTGGTTGCTGCTGGCCTCGGCCGTCCCCGCCGCCATCACCGGCGCCCTCCTGGAGGACACCTTCGCCAGGGTCGGCGACACCGAGTGGCTCATCGGCCTGCTCTTGGCCAGCTTCGGCCTGGTGCTGTTGTGGGCCGACCGCCTGCACGGAGCGCGCCCGGCCGACGAGTTCCGCCTGCGCGATGCCATCACCATGGGGACGGTGCAGGCCCTGGCCCTCCAACCTGGGGTCTCGAGGTCGGGCGTCACCATCACCGCCGCCCGGTGGTTGGGGTTCCGGCGGGAGGACGCCGCCCGCCTTTCGTTCCTGATGAGCCTGCCCATCATCGCCGGCGCCGGCCTGTTCAAGGGGCTGGGCCTCCTCGGCGGAGACGGCATCCCCGCTGGCTTCACCGGTGCCTTCGTCCTGGGCATGGCCACCTCGGCGATCACCGGTTGGCTGGCGGTGTGGAGCACGCTGCGCCTGGTCCGCACCCGGACCTTCACCCCCTTCGTGGTCTACCGGGTGGTGGCCGGCGTGGCCGTGATCGCCCTGGTCGTCACCGGCCTGAGGTGAATCAACGGCGAACCGGAGGTTCGCGCCGTCGAGCTGATGGCGCTCCGGGCAGGCACTGTGCCTCTTACGGCGTAATCCGCCGGCCTAACGTCCGGCGCTCAGCACCAGGGTCACCACTCCGGCGGTGAGGGCGAACGCCACCTTGGGGGCTTCGTCCGGCCCTACGGCGAGGGTCACCGCCCCTTCCACGACCCCGACCACAGTGGCCGACCGGGCCACCGGAAAGGTCGGCTCGCCATCGCCGACGGTATCGGGGTCGAAGGTGGCGAGCACGTCGACGACGTCGCCAGACCGCAGAGGCAGCCCCGGTTCGACGGGCACGGCCATGCCAACGCCGCCGGGGGGCAGGGCTGCCGCCGTGGGTGAGAGCCCAGCGGGGGCCAGGCGGGCGCCGAGAACCGGTTCACCACGGTGGATGGGAGAGGCCAGGACCTGGCCCTCGGCTTGAACCTCGAGGGCGCCGGGGGGCACAAGGGCGGCCGGTCGACGCTCGACCTCGGCGTCGCCGGGCCCGAGGACGGCGCCGGCACCGAGATCGACCTGGGCCACCAGGGTGGGGCGCAAAAAGCCCCATCGGGCCGCCCCGTCCTGTGCGCTGGCGACGAAGCGGGCGACGGTGAGGCCGGTGGCGGCAGCGAGGACCACGGCGGCCAGCCAGAACAGCGCCGGGCGGCGAGGGAGCCGGAGCCGGGCGGGGCGAAGCGGGGGACGGGGCAGGCTGACGGCGGGCACGAGCGCTCCTCGGGGCGTGGGGACAAGCCGGGGGGAAGCGCAAGGACCAGCCTAGACGCCGACATCGAATGATGAGAAGCTACGAGAATACATTTTACCGCACCGGAGCGCCCGCGATCTCCCTCAGTAGCGGTAGGCGTCGGGCTTGTAGGGTCCGCCCTCCGGGATGCCGAGGTAGGCCGACTGGGCCGGGGTGAGCTCGGTGAGCCGCACGCCGAGGTGATCGAGGTGGAGCCGGGCGACCTCCTCGTCCAGGGCTTTGGGCAGGACGTAGACCTGGTTCTGGTAGCCCCCGGTGTTGTTGAAGAGCTCCATCTGGGCCATGACCTGGTTGGTGAAGCTGGTCGACATCACGAAGCTGGGGTGGCCGGTGGCGCAGCCCAGGTTGAGCAGGCGACCCTCGGCCAGGACGATGACCGAGTGCCCGTCGGGGAAGATCCACTCGTCGACCTGGGGCTTGATGGTGACCCGGCGCATACCGTCCAGGGCCTCGATGCCGGCCATCTCGATCTCGTTGTCGAAGTGGCCGATGTTGCCCACGATGGCCTGGTGCTTCATGCGCGCCATGTCGGCGGCGGTGATGATGTCGCGGTTGCCGGTGGCGGTCACGAAGATGTCGGCACGCTCGACCACGTCGTCGAGGGTGGCAACCTCGAACCCGTCCATGACCGCCTGCAGGGCGCAGATGGGGTCGATCTCGGTGACGATCACCCGGGCCCCCTGGCCTCGCAGTGCCTGACTGCAGCCCTTGCCCACGTCGCCGTAGCCACAGACCACCGCCACCTTGCCACCGATCATGACGTCGGTCGCCCGCACGATGCCGTCGACCAGCGAGTGGCGGCAGCCGTAGAGGTTGTCGAACTTCGACTTGGTGACCGAGTCGTTGACGTTGATGGCGGGGAACAGCAGGGTGCCCGCCTCTTGCATCTGGTACAGGCGGTGGACACCTGTGGTCGTCTCCTCGGAGACGCCCCGGATGCCGCCGGCGATGCCCGTCCACCGGCCGCTGTCCTCGGTGAGGCTGTGCTGGAGCAGCCGCAGCACCACCGCCAGCTCGGCCGACTCGGCACTGGCCGGCTCGGCCACGGCGCCCTCCTTCTCTGCCACCACCCCCATGTGGACCAGCAGGGTGGCATCGCCCCCGTCATCGAGCAGGAGGTTGGGCCCGGCGCCGTCGGGCCAGGCCAACGCCCGCTCAGTGCACCACCAGTACTCCTCGAGCGATTCCCCCTTCCAGGCGAACACCGGGACGCCCGCCAGGTCGTCGGCGCTTCCGGCGGGGCCCACCGCCACGGCGGCGGCGGCGTGGTCCTGGGTGGAGAAGATGTTGCACGAGGCCCACCGCACCTGGGCCCCGAGGGCCACCAGGGTCTCGATCAGCACCGCCGTCTGCACGGTCATGTGCAGCGACCCGGTGATGCGGGCCCCGGTCAGGGGCTGGGCGGCGCCGTGGCGGTCACGCAGGGCCATGAGGCCCGGCATCTCGTGCTCGGCCAGCGAGATCTCCTTGCGGCCGAAACCGGCCAGGGAGAGGTCGGCGACCTTGTGGTCGACGGTCTTTGTGGGGGGCGTCATGCCCCCAGTCTGCCCCACGATCGGCGCCCCGTCCCCAAACCTCCCGCTTCTGGCCCCAGAACCGCGGGGAAATTGTCTCGCTCCTGGGGCCAGATCGGTCGGGCAGGAGGGCCCTCAGGCGGTGGCGACCACGGCCTTGACGTGGTCGAGGACGGGGATGGGCCCAGGGTCTAGGCCCTCCTGGGCGGCGAGGTGCAGGGACACGAAGCTGCCCACCAGGATGAGGTCCAGGAGCTGGGCCAGCTGCCCCTCCCCCTCGGCCCGCACCTCTTCGATGGAGGCCACCACCTCGTCGATAAGGGCCGAGACCAGCTCGAAGCGACGGACCACCTGGGGGTGCTCGAAGTCGTGGCGCAGGTTGACCACGGTGAAGACCTGGCGGGTGAGGTCGCCGTGCTGTCCCCATCCCACCACCTCGTTGTGGCACAGCTCGGGCTGGGCGTGCCAGAAGGCCGGGGCCTTGGCGTTCTCGTTGATCTCGTTCTTCCAACGTTGCGCCGCCGTGGCCCCCACCTCGCCGCCGCCGTAGAGGATGGGCACGGTGCGCCCGATGCGCCTGGCCAGCACCTGGGCCACGTCGTCGTCGCCCAACAGCGCGTCCCGCCGCCGGCAGAGTTGCTCCACGGCCAAGTCGATCCACTGCTGGGCGCCGACGAAGAGGCCGATCTCTTCGAGGACCACCAGGGCGGGGATGGCGAGGGCGCCGATGCCAGCGCGGGGCTGGGGGAGGTCGAAGGGCACGCCGACGGTGGGGACGCCCCAACTGGAGGCCAGCCGCCCCAGCTCGCCGCCCTGGGTGATGACGACCAGGCGGGCGCCCTCGACGGCGGCGGTAGATGCCGCCTCCACGGTCTCCTCGGTGTTGCCCGAGAACGAGACGGCGAAGACCAACGACGACTCCCCGACGAAGGCAGGGAGCTCGTAGCCCTTGGAGACGATGACGGGCACGGACAGGAAGGGACCGGCGGTGGCGGCCAGGATGTCGCCGGCCATGCCGCTTCCTCCCATCCCGACCACGACCACGTTCTCGATCCGGTCACGCTCGGGCAGGCCGTCGAGGCCCCGAGCCCGTACGGCGGCATCACGCACCTGTTCGGGAAGAGCGGCGGCGGCGGCGGCCATCCCCTGGCTGTCGAGCGTGGCGCCGTCCAACACCCCGTTCACCGCTGGCTGAGAAGCACGGCCGACGCTGCGCTCACTGCTCGAAGGTCGGGGTCATTCCCTCGGCCTCGACCCGGCCCATGAGCCGGTCGTGGTCGGCGTCCTCGACGGTGGTGGCCTCGTCGATGAGCATGATGGGGATGTCGTCGCGCACCTCGTAACGGCGCTTGAGGCGGGGGTTGTAGAGGGCGTGCTCGTCCTCGAAGTAGTAGAGCGGCCCCTTGTCCTGTGGGCAGGCCAGGATCTCCAGCAGTTGAGGGTCGAGACTCATGGGTCGCCACCTTCCTTGCGCACCAGGGCGAGGACCTCCTCGGTGTGGGCCGAGCACTCCTCGTCGGTGGCGGCCTCGAGGTTGAGGCGCAGCAACGGCTCGGTGTTGGAGGGGCGCAGGTTGAACCACCAGTCCCCCATGTCGACGGTGAGGCCGTCGAGGCGATCCTGCTCAACGTCGGGGAACGAGGCCGCCACCCGGTCGATGACCGCCGGCGGGTCGTCGTCGACCTTGGTGTTGATCTCACCGGAGTCGGAGTAGCGGTCGAGGGGCGCCACCAGCTCCGACAGGGTGCCACCGGCGACGGAGAGCTGCTCGAGCACGACCAGGGCGGCCACCAGCCCTGAATCGGCCCGGTAGTTCTCCCGGAAGTAGTAGTGGCCCGAGTGCTCGCCCCCGAACACGGCGCCGGTCTCGGCCATGGTCGCCTTGATGAAGCTGTGGCCCACCCGGGTGCGGATGGGCTTGCCGCCGTGCTCCTTGACGATCTCGGGCACGGCCTTGGAGCAGATCAGGTTGTGGAGGATGGTGGAGCCGGGGTGCTTGGCCAGCATCCCGGTGGCGACCAGGGCGGTGGTCAACGAGCCGGAGATGGGCTGGGCGTCCTGGTCGACCAGGAACACCCTGTCGGCGTCGCCGTCGAAGGCCAGCCCGACGTCGGCCCCCCGCTCCCGTATGGCGGCCTGCAGGTCGGCCAGGTTCTTCCGCTGGATGGGATCGGCGGGGTGGTTGGGGAAGGTGCCGTCGAGCTCGGGGAACAGGTAGTCGACCTTGAAGGGCAGCCCGTCGAACACCGCCGGGGCGACCAGGCCGCCCATGCCGTTGGCGGTGTCCGCCACGATGTACAGCGGGGCCAGGAGGTCTCGGTCGACGAAGGAGCGGACGTGGTCGGCGTAGAGGCCGAGCAGATCCTGGTGCGACATCGAGCCCCGCTTGCCGTCGACCGGGGCAACCCCCTCGGCGGCGCCCTGCTTGACCTCGGCCAGCCCGGTGGCCTGGCCGACCGGCCTGGCCCCCGAAAGGCACAGCTTGATGCCGTTGTACTGCGACGGGTTGTGGGAGGCGGTGAACACGGCGGCGGCGGCGTCGAGGTGGCCGGCGGCGAAGTAGACCAGGTCGGTGGAGGCCAGGCCCAGGTCGACCACGTCGAGGCCCTGGCCGACCACCCCTTCGGCGAACGCCGTCGACAGCTGCTCGCCCGAGGGCCGCATGTCACGGGCGATCAACACCCGCTCACCGCCGGCGAAGCGGGCGAAGGCAGCGCCTATGCGACGGCACACGTCCTCGTCGAGCTGATCGGGGACGGTGCCCCGGATGTCGTAGGCCTTGAAGATGGAGTCCAGGACGTTGTCGGAGGTCGAAGCCATGCCGGACGTCACCTTAGGCGATTCGGTGCCCGCTCCAGCCACTCCCGGCCTGGGAAGAGCCCGCTCCCTTTGCCGGGACGTGTCTTGCCGCACGCATCCGGCCAACGGCTGCCAAGCGGCTATTCGGCCAGGCACACTGGGCAATATGCGTGGACTCTAGATGCAGATCTGGTAATGGAGATGGGGCCGATCATGATCCACTGCCACCGCTGGCACCACCCCGCTTGCCGGGCAGCACTAACCTCACCTTGGTGTTGCCTAGAGAGCCGGCCCTCCCCGCCGAAAGCGAAGTCCCCGAGTTGCGGGACTACCTGGCGGTGGTCCGCCGGCGCAAGAAGATCGTCGCCGCCACCGTCGTGGTGACGCTGGCGGCGGCGCTCGCCCTCTCGTTCCTGCAGGCTCCCGTGTACCAGGCCGACGTGGAGATCCTGTTGCAGTCGAACCGCTCCGAGAAAATCTTCTCGCCTGAGGGTGACGCCCCGGCACGTGCCGACCCTGCCCGGGTGCAGACGGAGATCGGCGTCATGGAGTCGCGCTCGGTCCGCCGGGCCGTGGCCGAGGCGCGGGGTCACCCCTTCGAGGTCGACATCGAGGCCCAAGGGGAGACCGACCTGATCACCCTCACCGCCGAGAGCACCGAGCCTGCCGAGGCCGCCCTCCGGGCCAACACCTATGCCGAGGTCTACATCGAGACCCGTCGCCAACAGCTGGTGGCCGACCTGCAGCGAGCCATCGACGAGGTGCAGGCCCAGCTGACCGACATCGACGCCCAGCTGGACCAGCCCTTCACCCAACTCGATGCTCAGATCGCCGCCGCCGCCCCCAACGAGCGCCTTGACCTACAATCACGGCGAGCCGACCTGGAAGACCAGCTGGCGCCTCGCCAAGCGGGCATCGAGGCCCAGCGGAGCTCCTACGTGATGCGGCTGAACCAGTTGCAGGTAGCGGCCAACCTGACCCAGACCGGCGGGGCGCAGATCGTCTCTGAGGCGGTCCAACCGGCCTCGCCGGTGCGACCCAACCCACGGCGAAACGCCCTGTTGGGGGCGGCCATGGGCCTGGTCCTCGGGGTGGGACTGGCCTTCCTGCGGGAGTACCTGGATGACACCATCAAGACCAAGGACGACCTCCAGTCGGCCACGGGGGGCCTGCCGGTGCTGGGTCTGATCCCAGCCGTGGGTACCTGGAAGGACCACGCGACGGCCAAAACCATCTCCATCACCCAGCCTGGCTCGGAAGCGGCCGAGGCCTACCGGAGCCTGCGCACCGCCACAGAGTTCATCGGTCTCGATCGGCCCATCAAGGTCATCCAGGTCACCAGCCCCAACGCCTCCGAGGGCAAGACCACTACACTGGCCAACCTCGGGGTGGCCCTGGCCCGGGCCGGCCGACGGGTCATCGCGGTCTCCTGCGACCTGCGGAGGCCCCGTCTGCACGACTTCCTCGGGCTACCCGGCGATGTGGGGTTCACTTCGGTCCTGGTGGGGGAGGCGTCGCTGTCGGCTGCGCTGCAGTGGGTGCCGGACGAGGGGCGACTGGCCCTGCTGGCCTCGGGACCAGCGCCACCCAACCCTTCGGAGCTACTGGCCTCGGCCCGCACCTCCGAGCTGCTGGGGCTGTTGAGAGACCAGTGCGACGTACTGCTGATCGACAGCCCTCCCCTGCTACCCGTCACCGATGCCCTGGTACTGGCGGGCATGGTCGACGCCACCATCTTGGTGGGCACGGCCAACCGTACCTCCCGCAGAGAGATCCACCGCAGCGTCGAACTGCTCAACCAGGTGAACGCACCTCTGGTGGGCACCGTGCTCAACGGCGCTGATCCTGAGTCGACGTACGGCGCCCGCTCCGGCTACGGCTATCGCTCAAGTTACGCCTATGGTTCAAGCTACGGCAGTGTGACCACTCCAGACGGTAACGGCAACGGCAGAGACCCGGGTCGGGCCGACAAGGTCATTACCAACGGCGGGCAGCAGCCCTCAGACGACGATGCGACGCCTGCGGTGTCATCGGTCGCTGCGAAGCGGACAAGAGTTGGCCTTCGCAGGAGGTGAGCAGCGGCGACGCACCGTGTTGTCCCCGCTGCCGTGGAGCGTTTGGTTGAGCTCCGACGTCCTGGCCGGCGGAACAGGGGACAAGCTTGGACGGATCGCAGGCCGAGTCGGCCGGTCACGAGACCACTGCATCGGTGGGCCGCAGGTGGCCGGACGGCCCGCCGCCGTCGAGAAGCACCTGGGTCACCCGCTCCCCCGCTTTGCCATCCCACAATGCCGGGCAGCGCCGGGGCACGCCGTCGTCCAGCACTTTCCGTGCGGCATCGATGATGCGCTCTGGATCGCAGCCCACCAGCCTGTTGGTGCCCTCCTCGATGGTGACCCGGCGCTCAGTGCTCTCCCGCAGCGTGAGGCAGGGCACACCCAATGCCGTCGTCTCCTCCTGGACCGCACCGGAGTCGGTGAGCACCAGCCGGGCGCTGGCTTCCAGGGCGATGAAGTCGAGGTAGCCGGTGGGCTCCACCAGAGTCAGGCCGGGTGGAACAGCCCTGGTCGACAACCGCTTGGACGTCCGGGGGTGGACCGGGAAGACCAACGGACAGCTCTCGGCCACCTTCCCCAACGCCACCAGGAGGCCGTCCAGGACCTCGGGGACGTCGACGTTGGAGGGCCGGTGCAACGTCACCAGCCCGTAACCCTCCGGTCTCATTCCCAGGCGGTCGAGCACCGGTCGGGCACGGGCACGCTCGAGGTTGGCGAGCAGCGTGTCGATCATGACGTTGCCCACCAGGTGCACCTGGTCGACTCGATACCCCTCCCTTCGCAGGTTGTCGACCGCTTCGCCGGAGGGAGCAAACAGGTAATCGCTCACCCGGTCGGCGACCACCCGATTGACCTCCTCGGGCATGCCCCAGTCCCGGCTGCGCAAGCCAGCTTCTACGTGCGCGACCAGGGCGCCGTGCTTGGCCGCCACCAACGCGCAGGCCAGGGTCGAGTTGACGTCGCCCACGACCACCACCACGTCGGGATGGAGCTCCGCGAGCAAGGGCTCGAAGGCGATCATCATCCGGCCGACTTGCTCGGCGTGGGATCCGGAGCCCACGCAGAGGCGTCGGTCAGGGGGTCGCAGCCTCAGGTCATCGAAAAAGACATCGCTCATACGAGGGTCGTAGTGCTGGCCGGTGTGTACGAGGAAGGTGGCGGCGCCGGCGTCATCGAGGGCGTCGAGCACCGGCTTGACCTTCATGAAGTTGGGCCTGGCTCCGGCCACGCAGAGCACCCGCATCCCGATGACGCTAACCCTGGAGCGGACCTGTGGTGAGGCTGGCCGTAGCGCTGCTGCTCAGCCTTGCCCTGGGCCCGCTGATGATCTTCGGTCTACGGCGTCTGCACGCCGTCGACCAGCCCTGCGCCCGCTCCTCTCACCGAACACCAACCCTGCGAGGAGGCGGCCTGGCCCCGGCGCTGGCGGCGGTGGGCGGCCTGCTGTACGGAACCGAGATGACCGGCGAGGCCCTGGTGGCCCTGCTGGCGGGCAGCGTGGCCTTCGGCGCCATCGGGCTGGCCGAGGACCTGAGGGGGGTGCCGGCAATGCCACGGCTGGCGCTCCAACTGGCCGCCGCGGTGGCCACCCTGCCCTTGCTGCTGGCTGACCTGAGTGGCCCGCTGGTCTGGCGGCTGGTCTTCTCCGCCGGCGTGGTCCTGTGGCTGGCCAGCTACGTCAACGCCTTCAACTTCATGGACGGCATCAACGGAATCTCGGTGGCCCAGGTCGTGGTTGCCGGAGTGGCCTGGTGGGTCATCGGCCGGGGGCACGGGGCTGATGACTTGGCCGCAGCCGCCCTGGTGGTGGCCCTGGCAGCGCTCGGCTTCCTTCCGTTCAACTTCCCTCATGCCCGCATGTTCCTGGGTGACGTGGGAAGTTACTTCCTCGGGGCCTGGCTGGCCGTGCTGGCCGTGGTAGGGCTGAGGGCGGGTGTCGCCTTCGAGGCCATGTTCGCCCCGCTGGCGCTCTACCTGGCCGACACCGGCGCCACCCTGGTACGGCGGGTGCGCCGGCGGGAGACCTGGCACGAGCCCCACCTCGACCACGCTTACCAGCGCCTGCACCATGGGGGAGGCTGGTCGCACGCCCGTACCGCCGCCACGGCGGCGACCTTGATGGTGGTTTGCAGCGTCCTGGGGGCGGTGAGCGAGGCGCCGTCGCTGGTGGCCCGAGTTGTAGCCGACGTGGCCCTGGCCGGGGTGGTCGCCGGGTACCTCTCCCTGCCTGGGGCCTTGGGGTGCGGAGCCAGCACGTCTCCGCTGAAGGGCGCCTCTGCCTGATGCCAGTGACGGGCAACGCTTGCGGCCTCCAACATCATCGGCCACAGCGCTGATGCGCATCCTGGTCGTCACCCACTACTTCCCTCCCGAGATTGGTGCCCCCCAGGCCCGGTTGAGCGAGTTGGCCCACCTTTGGGCGGCCGCCGGTGACCGGGTGACGGTGCTGACCGGCATGCCCAACCATCCCACTGGTGTCGTCCCCTCTGAGTACCGGGGCAAGCTGCGACTGGAGGAGGAGGTCGATGGCTATCAGGTCGTACGCAACTGGGTGTACGCCACACCTAACGAGAAGGTGGTGAAGAAGTCCCTGGGGCATCTGTCGTTCATGGTCTCGGGCGTGATCCTTGGTACTCGGCGCAGCGGCCCAGCTGACGTGGTTGTCGTCTCCTCGCCCACCTTCTTCTCCATCGCCTCGGCCTGGCTGCTGGCCCGGCTCAAAGGTGCCAAGCTGGTGGTCGAGGTCCGCGACCTGTGGCCTGCCATAATCGTCGAGCTCGGGGTGCTCAGCAACCGCCGCGTCATCCGGGTGCTGGAGAGGCTCGAGCTGAAGGCCTACCGTGCTGCCGACCAGATCGTGGTGGTGAGCGAGGGCTTCCGAGGCCACTTGACTGCACGCGGAGTTCCTCCGGACAAGGTCCACACCATCCCCAACGGCGTCGACTTGGGGCTCTTTTGCCCCGACGGGGCGAACGGCGGCAAGTCTCGGGCCCGGCTCGGAGCGCCCGAGGGCAAGGTCCTGGTGCTCTATGTCGGCGCCCATGGCATCTCCCAGGGGCTCACCACCCTCGCCGATGCCGCTGCCCGGCTCGGCGGCGAAGCCGTGCACTTCAGCTTCGTGGGTGAGGGCTCGCGCAAGCAGCACCTGGAGCGCCACATCCGACGCCTGGGGCTCACCAACGTAACCCTGGTGCCGGGGGTACCTCGTAATCAAGTGCCCGGACTCCTGGCCGCGGCGGACATCTGCGTGGTCTGCCTTCGCGACGTACCCCTCTTTTCCAGCTTCATCCCCTCCAAGATCTTCGAGTACCTGGGGGCCGGCAAGGCCGTCGTGGGGTCGGTCCGAGGAGAAACAGCCGACATCCTGCGGCGTGGGGGGGCGGTGGTGGTGGAACCGGGCGACGCCGCCGCCATCGCAGATGCCGTCCGGGAGCTGGCCGGCGACCCGTGCCGACGGGCAGCCATGGGTGAGAAGGCCCGGCTCTACGTGAGCGAGCACTTCAACCGGCACACCCAGGCCGAGCGCTACCGGACCATGTTGCGGGCCACGGTGTCGGGATCGACGTCGACGTGAGGGTCCACGTCACTGGGGGCAGCGGGTTCTTGGGCGGCTCGGTGGTGCCGCGGCTGGTCGCACGGGGCCATGTGGTGAGCGCGCTGGCCCGCAGCCCGCAAGCGGCGGCGCGGGCCGCGGCGCTGGGCGCCACCCCGGTCGTCGGAGACCTCGATGACTCCACGTCGCTCGACGAGGCCTTTACCGCCAGTAGGGCGCAGGCATTGGTGAACCTGGCGTCGTTGGGCTTTGGACACGCCACTGCCATCGTCGCCGCCGCCGAAGAGGCGGGCCTCGAGCGGGCGGTCTTCGTGTCGACCACCGCGGTGTTCACCACGCTGGACCCGTCGTCCAAGTCCGTACGGCTGGCCGCGGAGGAGACGGTCCGCTCCAGCGCCCTGGACTGGACCATCGTCCGCCCCACCATGATCTACGGGACCCCTGCCGACCGGAACATGGCCCGCCTGTTGCGCCTGGTGCGCCGCTCCCCCGTGGTCCCCCTGCCGGGGGGAGGCAAGCGCCTGCAACAGCCGGTACACCTCGACGACATAGCCTGTGCCATCGTGACCGCGGCGGAGACCCGGTCCTGTGCTGGCCGCGAGTACAACATGGCCGGACCTGAGCCGCTCACCCTGCGTCAGGCGGTGGTGGAGGCGGCCGCCGCCCTGGGCCGGTCCCCCCGCCTGGTGGCGGTGCCACTGGCGCCCGTCAGGACCGCCCTGCAGTGCTACGAGCGGGTGGTCCGCCACCCCCGGCTCAGCGTGGAACAGCTCCAGCGCCTGGGGGAGGACAAGAGCTTCGACATCAGCGCCGCTGGCCGGGATCTCGGTTTCGCCCCTCGCTCGTTCCGTGCCGGCATCACCCAAGAGGCGGCCATGCTGTGGTGAAGACCCGGACAAGCACAGCTGATCACGCCATGCTCGTGGTCCGCACCCTGAGGCACCTGGCTCCCTCTCAGGTTGGACACCGCGTCAGGCTGCGGGCGCAAAGAGAGGTGGTTGGCCGTCTGCCGCACCTCGTCGAGCCCTGGCTACGGCGACCGGTGCCATCCTCTCCCGGCTGGCCGGGGGCTTACCTCGCGCTCGACGCCCGCGCCGGCGCACAGGGCTTCCCCAGCGCCGAGGCCAACGCCGATGGCAGGTTCAGCTTCCTCGGGGAGCAACGCTCGCTGGGGGATCCGCCCGACTGGGAGCAGTCCGACGCGGATCAGCTTTGGCGCTACCACCTGGGCTACTTCGACTGGGCGTGGGCCTTCGTCGCCCACCCTCATCGGTCCTGGGCCAGGGCCGCCTTCGCCCGGTTGTGGCGGTCCTGGGCTGATCGCACCACCTTCGGCCGCGGCGACGCCTGGTCTCCCTACGTGGTTTCGCTGCGCTCCTGGGCACTGTGCGGCCTGTACCGGCCCCTCGTCCACGGCGGGTCAGACGACGAGTCCTTCCGTCACCAAATAGGGCTCCACGCCGGCTTCGTCCGAGCCAGCCTCGAATTCGACGTGGGGGGCAACCACCTCGTCAAGAACCTCAAGGCCCTGGTCGGCCTGGGTGTCTTTCTCGACGACGAGGATCTGCTCCGTCTGGCCCGCTATCACCTCCAGCGCCAGATCTCGGTGCAGGTCTTGGATGACGGCGGCCACTTTGAGCTCTCCCCCTCCTACCACTGCCAGGTCCTGGGCGACCTGGTGGACATCAGCGACCTGCTGGAGCTCGCCCAACGACCTCCAATCGAGGGACTGGCTCCGGCGATCGAGGCCATGCGGCGTTGGCTGGGCCTGGTGCGCATGCCTGACGGAGACGTTCCCTTGTTCAACGACTGCGGCCTCGTAGGAGAGCATCGCTTGAAGCTGCTGAAACCGGCTCCGGCACCCCGGCGCCGCCTCGTCGTCCTGGGTCCCTCCGGCTACGTCGTCATGCGTCCTGACGAACGTCTCCACCTGGTCGCGGATGTGGGGGCGCCCTGCCCGAGGAGACTTCCGGCCCATGCCCACGCCGACTGCCTCAGCTTCGAGTTGGCCGTCGACGGGCGACGGGTCATCGTCAACAGCGGGACCTCCACCTACCAGCCCGGCAGTCGCCGCCACTACGAGCGTTCCACCCGGGCCCACAACACCGTCGAGCTCGACGGCGAGGACCAGACCGAGATGTGGGGGACCTTCCGGGCCGCCCGGAGGGCCGGCCCGGTCCTGGAGGGGGTGGCCGACGATGCCGAGGTGGTCGAGGTGGTGGCCTCCCACGATGGCTACCGGCGTCTGCCGGGCCGCCCGGGGCACCGCCGCACCTGGCGGGTGGGCGCCGCTTCGATCGAGATCATCGACGACATCTCGGGCTGCGGTGTACACGACGTGGTGTCGTCGATCCACCTGGCGGCCGGGACAACGGTGGTGCCGATCGCCGGCGGCTTCCGGGCGGGCCGGCTGTCGGCGACGGCGACCGAAGGAGCGACATTGCGCATTCGCCACCCGTCGGCGGTGGGCGAGTCCAAGGTGTCGAGCGGTTTCGGGCCAACCCAGCCGAACACGACCCTCGAGGTCGTGGCCCGGGCCCGCCTGCCCGTGCGCCAGACGTTGCGCCTGGTGCTCGAGCCGCTGGCAGAGGGCGAAGGTCCTCGCCCTCCAAGGGGCCCACTCGGGTCAGGGACGACGTGAAGCAGGTCGTGCAGCCCTCCTCGGGCGGGCCCGTGAGGGTCGTCGACGTGCCTCGCCCCGTCATCGGTCCCACCGAGGTGCTGGTGCGGACGGTTGCCAGCGTGATCTCCGCCGGCACCGAAGGAGCGGTCACCGCCCTGGCACGATCCAGCGTGCTGGCCAAGGCCCGGGCCCGGCCCGATCTACTGCGCCAGGTGATCGCCAAGGCTCGCACGGAGGGTGTTGCCAAGACGGCCCGTGCCGTGAGGACCAAGCTGGGCGACGACGTAGCTCTCGGGTACTCGGCCGCTGGCATCGCTGTCGACATCGGTGAAGCCGTGGCCGGGATCGCCCCGGGCCAGCTCGTGGCCACGGCCGGGGCGGGAAAGGCCAACCACGCTGAGTTCCAGGCCGTGCCCGGACTGCTCTGCGCACCCGTGCCTGTGGGGGTGCCGCCGGAGAGCGCCGCCTTTTCCACGCTGGCTGCGGTGGCCCTTCACGGTCTCCGCTTGGCCGAGGTGGGGCCGGGCGCCAAGGTGGTCGTCGTCGGCCTGGGCCTCCTCGGCCAACTGGCGCTGCGCCTGGCCCAGGCGGCAGGGTGCGACGTCGCCGGCATCGACGTGGACGTGGCCCGGGTGGAGCGAGCCCGGGAATCGGGGGCCATCGGGCTGCGGGAGTCGGGACCGGACACGACCCGGGCGGTCGTGGCGTGGTCTCGGGGCCGGGGCGCCGACGCCGTGTTGATCATGGCTGCCACCCCGTCGTCGGCGGTCATCGCCCGTGCCCCAGAGATCTGCCGGGACCGGGCCACCGTGGTGGTGGTGGGCGACATCGGCCTCGAGCTCGACCGGCGGCCGTTCTACGAGCGGGAGCTGAGCCTTCGCTTCGCTCGCTCCTACGGTCCCGGTCGCTACGAGCGCGGTTATGAGGCCTGGGGGGTCGACTACCCGGCCGGGCTGGTGCGCTGGAGCGAGGGTCGCAACCTCGAGGCGGTGGTCGACCTACTGGCTGCCGGCCGGCTGGCGGTAGCTGACTTGATCACCCACCGCTTCGCCATCTCCCAAGCCGCTGACGCCTACGGGTTGGTGGAGAACCGTTCCCAGCCGTTCGTCGGGATCGTCCTTCTTTACCCGCCAGCGCCGGCCGTCGAGGGCCCGATCATCGTCAACTCGGCGGCCGGCAGCCGCCCCGGAGTGGGCCTGGTGGGCGCCGGTGCCTTCGCCAGCGCCGTGCTGGTACCCGCCCTCAAGGACGCTGGGTTCAACCGTCTCGTCGCCGTGACCTCAGCCTCTGGCCTGTCTGCTCGCCGGCTGGCGGAGCGGGCCGGCTTTGACAAGGCGGTCTCTGGCGCCGAGGCGGTGATCGACGACCCTGACGTCGAGTTGGTGGTCGTCGCCACCCCCCACGACACCCACGCCGCGCTCGCGGCAAGGGCTTTGCGCTCGGGCAAGCACGTGTTTTGCGAGAAGCCCCTGGCCCTGAGCATGGATGAGTTGGACGAGGTAGAGGCCGCCTGGCGGGAGAGCGGCCGGGTGCTCTTCGTTGGCTTCAACCGACGCTGGTCACAACCCGTCCGCTTGGTGCGGGAGCACTTCGTCGCCGGGAGCGGCCCGCTGGTCATCACTTACCGGGTCAACGCCGGAGAGCTGCCAGGTCGCCATTGGTACCACGACCGGCGCCAGGGTGGGCGGCTCCTCGGCGAGGTCTGCCACTTCATCGACACCTGCGCGGCCGTCGTCGGCTCGGATGCCGTCGACACCCGTGCCATGGGTTCGGGCCTGGGCGAGCTCCTCCTCCACGACAACCTGGTGCTGGCCCTTCGCTACGGAGACGGCTCGCTGGCCACCATCAGCTACGCCAGTGGCGGCCATGCCAGCACCGAGAAGGAACGCATCGAGGTACTGGGTCGCGGCCACTCGGCCACCATCGTGGACTTCCACCACGTCGAGCTCGACGGCCGGTCTACCTCATCGGGCGGCCAGGACAAGGGCCACCGGGCCGAGGCAGCGGCCCTTCGCCGGGCGGTCTCAGGCGACCCGCCCAGCGGTGTCCACTCGGCGCTGGCCTCGAGTCGTACGGCGCTGCTTGCCGCCCGATCGCTGATGTCGGGTGACGGGTGAGCGCCAAGGTCGTCCTCGGCTACATCGGCGCCGGGGCCGAGGTGGAAGAGATCAGGGGTCTCCTCCGGTCCCTGCTGGCACGGCTCCTGGGCACCACCGAGGACCGCCCGCTGGCGGGCCTGGTCGGCTCCGGCCAGACGGTCGTGATCAAGCCCAACATGGTACGGCACTTCAACCCCTCGGGGCCCCTAGCGGCTGTGGTCACCTCACCCCTGGTGGTGCGGGTGCTGGTGGAGGCGGCGTACGAGGAGGTCGGGCCGGCAGGCCACGTGGTGGTAGCCGACTCGCCCCAGAACGACTGCGAGTTCTCCGCTCTCCTGGCCACCGAGGAGTGGAGCGAAGTTCTGGCTTGGGCGCAGCGGTCGTTGGGGGCGGCCTTCGAGGTGCTCGACATGCGCCCCGAGGAGGTGACGATGCGGGACGGCATCGTGGTGGAGCGACGCCGCCTCCCCGGCGACCCCAAGGGGGAAGTGGTCATCGACCTGTCCGGGGCCAGCGCGTTTGTGGGCTCTGGCCTCGAACCGTCCAGGCTGCGCGGCTCTGACTACGACCCGAGCGTGACCACCTCGTCACATTCCGGCGGCTGCCACCGCTACTCGGTGTGCCGGACGTTTCTCGACGCCGACCTGCTCATCGTGGTGCCCAAGGTGAAGACCCACAAGAAGGTGGGCCTCTCCCTGGCCATGAAGAACCTGGTGGGCATGGTCGGCGAGAAGAACTGCCTCCCCCACCACACCGCTGGCTTCGCCGGCCACGGGGGTGACGAGTACCCCAAACGGACGCTGCACGGGCGTACCCGCCAGTGGGGTGCCGAACGAGCCAGGACCTTGCTCGCCCACAACCGCGGTGTCCGCCTGCTGCGGGCCATCCGCAGGGCCGAGGGCGTGGTCCTGCCCGAGATCGTCACCCGCTCCGGCAACTGGTGGGGCAACGACACGGCCTGGCGGATGGTGGTCGACCTGGTCGACATCCTGGGCCGGAGCCGCCGGGACACCGGCATGCCGACGGTCTTCGTCTACGACGGCCTGGTGGTGGGCGAAGGGGAGGGACCGCTCGCCCCCGAGCCGGTGAACTTCGGTCTCCTGGCCGCGTCGGAGGACCCGGTGGCCGGCGACATCGCCGTGGCCGGAGAGCTCGGGGTTGAGCCCGAGGAGCTCCCCTTGCTGCACCAGGCCCGGGTTCGGGGCGTTTGGGACCCGGAGCGGCCGGCCCCGGTGGTCGAGAGAACCGTCGGCGCCAGACCCGACGTGGTCGTGCGCATGCACCCGGGGTGGTCCGGCCGTCCGGCGGTCGCCCCTTCCCCATGACCTCCCGCTGGGACGGGCGAGCCGCCGCCGCCGCCTTTCGACTGGCGGTGGGCAGTCCCTTGGTGGGCGCCTGGCTGGACCGACTCCAGGTGATGAGCCAGTGGAGCCAGAGCGACGTCGAGGGCTGGCAACGCCAGCACGCCCAGGCTGCCCTGAACCGCGCCCGGCGGCGCCTGAGCGCCTACCGGGACAACCCTGACTACCGGGTTGCCAGGTGGGAGGACCTGCCGGTGCTGACCAAAGACGACGTGCGCCATCGACCGGCGGCGTTCTCTGACCGGCGGGTGGCCGGCCGCAAGGTCACCACCGGGGGCACCGGCGGTAGGCCCCTGGCGGTCAAGGTGGCCACCTCCTCGTTCTTCATCGAGTGGGCCCACATCGCCTACGCCTGGCGCAGCGCTGGTGTTGGTCTGGTTGATCCCAAGATCACCTTCCGGGGCTCGTCCCTCGGGCGAGGGTTCTCGGATCGGCCGGTCTTCTTCCAGCCCACCTACAACCAGTTGGCGGTCTCCCCCTTCCACCTCACCGGGAGCACCTTCGAAACGTTGCTGGCCCAGTTGGGCCACTTCCGACCGGTGGCGTTGTGGGGCTACCCGTCGGCGATCACCCCCTTCGCCCGATGGGTGGAGAGGACCGGGCCCCACCCGGCGCTGTCATCGCTGCGAGCTGTCCTCCTCGCTTCCGAGGGCGCCTTCGCCTGGCAACTGGAGCTGTTCCGGCGAGCGTTCGACGCCCAGGTGGTGCGATGGTACGGGCAGTCCGAGAAGGCGGTGTTCGCCTCCGGTTGCCCCACCTCCGACGGCTACCACGTCCTGCCCACCTACGGCCTGGCTGAGATCGTCGGTGGGCGGGTCATCGGAACAGGGTTCACCAACGGCGCCATGCCCCTCATCAGGTACGACACCGAGGACAGGGCTCGCATCGGTCAACCCACGTGTTCCTGCGGCCTCCCGTTTCCATGGCTTGTCGACATCGAAGGTCGATGGGACCAGGCCTTGCTGTGGGGAAGGAGCGGCGAGCCCATCTCCACCAGCGCCCTCAACTTCCATGACCCCGTCTTCGCCAACTTCGATCGCTTCCAGTTCCGACAGGGGGAGCCGGGACGGGTCACCCTCCTGGTGACAGAACCAACCGATGACCACTGTCCACCCGAGGTCCTGGAGTCGGCACGTCGCTCACTGCAGGAGCGGGTGGGAGAGGCGCTCGTCATCGACGTCGAGCTGTGCGGGCACGAGGATCTTCTCACCCGGCGGGGCAAGGTGGTGACCGTCGACCAGAGGTGCACCACGACGGACGCGGAGATCACGTGAGGTTCCACGCCATCTACACCGTCCTCAACGAGGCCGACCTCTTCGCCGCTTCCGTAGCATCGATCTACGACCACGTCGATGGGATCACCGTGATCAGCGGCTACGACCGGGACTGGAAGGGGGCGCCGCACATCCCGGAGGGAGTGGTCGATCGGGTGTTGTCGCGGGAGGTCGATCCCCAGCGCAAGATCGAGCTGATCGTCGCCGCCGAGTCGAACGAGGCACGGAGCCGGAATCGGGCCATGGACTTCGCCTCGCCCCGCCGCCGCAGCGCTCACGTGCTGCGCCAGCACGATGGCGATCTGCCGCTACCTGAGGTGGACTACTTCTGGATAGTCGACGCCGACGAGATCTACGATTCCGCCGATGCGGTGCGCCTCAAGGCTCACGTCGCCGAGGGCCGGAGAGCGTTCTACCAGGTGGCGGCGGTGACCTACTTCAAGACCTGGGACTACCGTCTGGAGGGCCACGAGGAGTGGTTCACCGCCTTCGTGCGGGCCGACCGCCGCTGCGGCGACCGGCGCAACCCGTACCCCAACCTGGTCTCCCGGCTCGTCTACCGCCTCCCTGTGGGGAGAGCTACCTGGTCGCGAACCTTGGGGCTTGAGCGCATCCCACCCGAGGTCGGTGTCTTCCACCACGGGTCCTACGTCGGGCCCCGGGAGCGCATCGCCGCCAAGGTCCGCGGCTTCAGCCACAGCGACCAAGTGCCCGGGTTGTGGCTGGAGCAGGTGTGGGATGGCTGGACCCCAGAGACCACGAACTTCCACCCCACGGTGCCGGAGGCGTTCCCCAAGGTGTCACGCGTGGCCCGCAACCAGCTCCCGAGCGAGATCACCGGACACGACTGGCCTGCTGGCTACCTCGAGGCATCGCATGCAGACGAGAAAGTCGGCGAGATGTGAGCGCCTCCGAGCTCGCCAGCGACCTTGCCGGGGCCCTTCGCCAGGGGGCGGGTTTCGGCCACCAGGAGCTGCTCGAGCGCCGGCGGCGCCGGAGCCAACCCTTTGAGTTCACTGCCATCGAGAGCCAGGCGACGGCCATCGAGGGGTGGCTCCCGCCAGCCGAGGCGGAGGCGCTCTTCACCCTGGCCCGCAGCGCCCGCAGCGGTACGGCGATCGTCGAGATCGGGAGCTACTTAGGGAAATCGACGGTCTTCCTCGCCGCCGGCGCCCGCCTGAGCGGCGCCCACGTCTACGCCGTCGACCCGCACACCGGGGACCGGTCGTTCGTCGAGAGGCTCGGGCTGAGCGGTATAGACACCGCGCCGGCGTTCCGCGCCAACCTCAGCCACGCCGGCGTGAGCGACCAGGTAACCCCGATGGTCACCACTTCGGCAGAGGCGGCCCGGGCATGGGAACAGGGCCGCTGCATCTCACTGCTGTTCGTCGACGGCTGGCACAGCACCGAGGCGGTGATCGAGGATGCCCGCTCCTGGGCCCCCCACCTCGCCGACGACGCCGTGGTGGTCTTCGACGACCGCGGCGATCCCGAGGTGGCGGCGGGAATCGGCTGGTTGGTCGAGGGTGGGCACCTGCCGGCCCACGCGGGCGACACCGGGAAGATGAGCGTGTTCGCCCCGCCCTCGCTGTTCCAACGCGTCCCCAGGCTGCGCCGGATCGTGCGCTCCCGCCGGTGGCGGACGCCGGACGCCTGATCCAGGGGTCACGGGTGTGGGTCGGACGGGGTGGTCGCTGGCCAGCACCGGCCAACCAGGTCGAGCGCCGAGCGCTCAGGGCGCGTCGCAGCCGGTTGCGACGGCGAGAGCCTGACACGCTCCCCGCATCGTCTCGTCGCTCGCCCTACCCAGTCGTCGAACGAGGCGGCCTCGCGCCAACAGGAGCGTGTTGTCGAAAGTTGGCCACCGACTCCTGCGCCAGTCCCGTCGCCTCGTCGAGCTCGACCTCGGTGGCCAGGCCTCTCACCTTTGTGGTGATGGGGGCGCAGATGACCGAGTGCAGCAGCCGACCCATCGGGTCTCGAGTGAGCACGAGGACTGGTCGGCGCTTGTCCCCCGGAACGTCGGCGAACCACACCTCGCCCCGACGGGCCACCGGCGCCGACATCACTGCTGTCCGTAATGGGTCTCGTAGTCGACGTCGTCGTCATCGAGGTCCAGGCTGACGGGCAGGTCGGCCAGGGCAATCTCATCACCGGTCGGTGGTTGGCAAGAATACGCCTCAACGTCCCGGCGGAGCTGTTCGTTGCGGATGAGCCGGCCGAGGGCGACGTCGATGACCTCCGACACCGATCGCCCCCCGATCAGGGTCCTCGCTGCTTCGACTTTGGTGCGATCGAGCGTAATCGTCGCCTTCTCTTTGGCCATACTGTTCATACTACCGTGTCAAAACCGGCGGCCCTATGGTGTGGCTGATCGAGGTGGTGGGGGGAGTCGACAGCGTGAAAGTGATCGCCCTCGCGCCCGTCGACTGACGTAGTCAGGTCCCGAGAAAGACCACGCTGGGTATGGCGGCGGACAGCAGAGGGGGCGACCACGGAGCGGCAGCGAGAGCGGCCAGAGCCGCCAAGACGATGCCGGCAGGCAGCCTCAAACGCCCGCAACGGTGACAGGAGGTATCCCCGGAACGGTGGCAGGAGGTATCGACGTGGTGGTGGTGCTGGGCGCGGCGGTCGTTGTCGTCGTGGGTGCCGTTGTCGTGGTCGTGGGCGCAGCGGTCGTGGTTGTCGTGGGCGCAGCGGTCGTGGATGTAGTTGCGGGGCTGGTAGTGGATGTAGTTGCGGGGCTGCCCGCCTGGGAGAAGAACACACTCTGGATGGCGTACGGCAGGGGGAGCGGGATGTCGCGCCCGGCGCCCCAGGAGGTGACCTGGCCTCCCCGCACGAACCACTGGCCGGTGGAGGGCCGGTAGATGGCGATGTCGGTGCTGGCGTCGGCGCCGTAGTCGCAGGGCACGGGGATGTCGACGGTGTCGCCCAAGGAGGTGACCGAAGCCGTGGTGCCCTGGATGAACCACTGGCCGGGGCCTGGGCGGTAGATGGCGATGTCGGTGAAGCCGTTGCCGTCGTAGTCGCCGGGCACAGGGATGTCGCCGTCGGCCCCCCAGGAGGTGACCGGTCCTCCCCGCACGAACCACTGGCCGGTGGAGGGGCGGTAGATGGCGATGTCGGTGGCCCCGTTGCCGTCGTAGTCACCGGGCACGGGGATGTCGCCGGCCTCGCCCCAAGAGGTGACCGAGGGCGTGGTGCCCTGGATGAACCACTGGCCGGTGCCTGGGCGGTAGATGGCGATGTCGGTGGTGGCGTTGGCGTCGTAGTCGCCGGGCACAGGGATGTCGCCGTCGGCGCCCCAGGAGGTGACCTGGCCCCCTTGGACGAACCACTGGCCGGTGGAGGGGCGGTAGATCGACTCGTCGGTGGTGCCGTCACCGTCGAAGTCGGCGACGGGGGCGATCTTGCTGGTGGGTGGCACCGTGGTGGAGGTGGTCGATGTCGGGGTGGTCGTCGAAGTGGTGGACGTGGGGGTTGTGGTCGAGGTGGTGGAGGTGGTTGAGGGCGCCACGGTGACGGTGACGGTGCCCTCGTCGCCTGCCCCCCTCGGGTCTGAGGCCCGGTAGGCGAAGGTGTCGGTGCCGACGAAGCCGTCATTGGGTGTGTAGGTGAAGGACCCGTCGGGGCCCAGGGTGAGGCTGCCGTTGGCCGGGTCGGAGGGGAAGCTCCAGCCCGCGTTGGGCGAGGAGGGGAAGGCGGGCACCACCTTGGCGGCGGTGAGGGGATCAGCCTCGGGGTCGGTGTCGTTGGCCAACACCCCTGCCGGGCTTACCTGCAAGGGGGTGCCGGTGGCGGTGGTGTAGGCGTCGTCGGTGGCGCTGGGGGCGGTGTTGGGGGCCTGGGCCACCACCCCGCAGCGGGACTGGCCGATGATGGCCTCGCCCACGGCAGTGGGGCCCTCCAAGTACATGTGGGCGGCGTTGACGGTGATGGCGTCAGGGCTGGGGACCTGTTCGTTGAACACCACCCGGAACGAGTCGCCCACGTTCTCGATGGCCCCGCGCACCTCGGTGTTGGGCGCAGGGTTGTCGGGGACCACGACCACCTTGTCGTCGGCCTCTGAGTCGAAGTCATTTCCCATGGAGACCCGCACCCTGGCCCCCGACAGCGTGGTGGATCCGGAGGAGCCGGTCTCGGTGGAGCGACAGGTGGAGGCCATGGAGTCAGCAAAGAGCGGGCCGGGTCCGACAGCCTTGGCCGAGGCAGAGCTGGCCGAGGAGCCTCCGGGGCCGGTGGTCCCTCCGGTGGAGACCACGAGTGGGCCGGACTCGAAGATGGTGGCGGGGCCGTACACGGCGCTGCCCGAGGGCGAGAAGGCGGCTCTGGGCTGGGGCGAGCCGGTGGCAGGCAGGGTCACAGAAGGATCGGGCCCCCGGGTCTCGAAGGCGCCGCCGAAGAGGCTGACGTTGGTGTAGTAGCCCAGAGCGCCCCCGCTGACCGACGAGACCCCCTCGGGGGCAGCCCCCACGGCGATCGACACCGTGGCCGGGGCAGAGTAGTCCCTGCCATTCGTGGCGGTGTAGGTGAAGGTGTCGGTGCCCGAGAAGCCCTGGTCGGGGGTGTAGGTGAAGGACCCGTCGGGGCGCAGCTCCACGCTGCCCCCGGG
>JBPCJK010000160.1:0-7342 GCA_051005375.1 Acidimicrobiales bacterium | reverse complement strand
TTTCCCGCCTTGTTCGTGGTGGTAGCCGTGGTGGTCGCCCAGACCATGCTCGAGGTTGATGAGCGGGTGTCGCTCGGCTCGGTGCCGAGCTTCCTGCGCTTCACTGTCGACAGCGCCCGGGAGCTGCTCAGCACCGTGGCCGGCGCCACCGTGACCGTCACCGGTGTCGTGTTCGCCCTGACCGCGGTGAGCGTCCAGCTGGCTTCCAGCCAGTTCTCCCCCCGGGTGGTGCGGGGGTTCCTGCGGGATCGGGCCATCCAGGCCGGGATCGGGTTCATGGTGGCGACCTTCACCTACTCGCTCGTGGTGCTGCGGGCGGTGCGCAGTCCCGACGGCGAGGGCGCCTCGGAGGTGGTTCCCAACCTCTCCACCGGCCTGGCCCTGGTGTTGGCGGTGGGGATGGTCCTCACCATCCTGGCCTACGTCAACCACACCGCCCAGTCACTCGAGGCCACCCAGCTCATCGGCAACATCACCACCCGCACCGTAGCCCTGGTGCGAAAGCGCTTCCCCGACGTAGGCGAGGGCGAAGCCGAGCACGGTGCATGGGCCGAAGCGGTGCTCGGGCCCGGCCGGCGGGTGGCGGCACCGAGGAGCGGATGGGTGCAGCAGGTCAGCGAGACGGCGTTGCTCGGCGCCCTGCCCGACGGCGGGGTGGCCCAAGTCGATGTCCGCACGGGCTCGTTCGTCCATGAGGGCACGCGCCTTTGCACGCTGTGGGGGACCGGCGGCGACCCTGGCGAGGTGGACAAGGATGTGGCCGAGGCCTTCGCCATCGGCCGGGTGCGAACGATGCAGCAGGACGTGAGCTTCGGGATCCGTCAACTGGTCGACATCGCCCTACGAGCGCTGTCGACGGGGGTCAACGACGCCACCACCGCCTATGAGTGCATCGTGCACTTGGGCGAGGTGCTCTACGAGATCCTGCGTCAGGACCTGCTGCCGGCAACGAGGGCGGGCACGGGCGGGTGCTTCGTCCTGCGTCCTCATGAGCCGACCCACGCCGATTACGTGGACCGGGCCTTCGACCAGATCCGGATGAACGTCGCCCCCATGCCCGATATGTGCGTCGCCGTGTTGAGTACCCTCGGAAGGTTGTCCCGCGACCTCGCCGACTTGGGCCTCGACCGCGACGAGCCACTTCGTCGCCAGGCCCGGCTGGTGGTGGCCGGAGCGGAGGCCAATGGCCCCCTCGCCGACGACCTCGCCCTCGTGCACCAGGCAGCGGTGGCTGCCGGCTTCGCTCCCGAGGTCGAGGCGGCAGGTCGGGCCTGAGGGGATCCCATGGCCGGGGACCTGTACGGTGGCAGAGCTTCGTCGCACCGTACCGGGAGGTGGCCGTAGGCGATCTCCGGGCGACGAACCGTTGACCCCCGTTCATTCCGGAAATGGCCGGGGCGACCGTTGCTACACCGGCGGCGGTGGCTCAGGTGTCGGCGGTGGCTCAGGTGGCGGCGGTGGTGCCTGACCGGTGTCGACCACCAGTTGGGCCACGTCGCGGAGCTTCTCGTTCAGGCGCTGCGAGGCCCGCCGGAGCACGTCAAAGGCCTGGTCGGCGGTGAGCAGGTCCCGGCTCATGAGGATGCC
Organism: Acidimicrobiales bacterium; assembly: GCA_051005375.1. Lineage (GTDB taxonomy): Bacteria > Actinomycetota > Acidimicrobiia > Acidimicrobiales > CADCSY01 > JADDRA01. The sequence goes on along the minus strand of JBPCJK010000160.1, from coordinate 5,755 downwards.
CTTGGCCTGGCCGATGACGTCTCGGCTGGCCAGCGCCTGGCGCAGGCTCTCCGTCTGCTCCTTCTCGTCGGCGTGGGTCTTGGCACTGGCCACGGCCATGGCGGCGTGAGCGGCGTAGATGACGCCGATCTCCCGGCTCTCGGCTGTGAAGGCTCCGGTGCGGGTGGCGAAGAGGTTGAGGGCGCCTAGGGTCTCGTCGTCTACGAACAACCGGTAGGCCAGCATGGCGCCCATCCCCGCTTCGAGGGCCAACGGGGCGAAGACGGGCCAGCGCTGGTCCGACGCCAGATCCTCGACCTCCACCGTCTCGTGCTCCCAGATGGCTTCCAGGCACGGGCCTTCTCCGACCTGGTACTGAATGCCGTCGACCCGGGAAACGACCTCGTCGGTGGCGATGGGGGTGGTGACCGTCCCCCCCTCCAGCAACGAGATGCCGGCGTGGTCGCACCCGTCGATGGTGGCTACCGCCAGGTGCACGATGCGCTCGAGGGCGAGCGCCACCGTCTCAGCCGAGAGCAGGGTACGGGCGATGGCGGCGAAGGTCCGGGCCAGCCCGGTGGGGTCGTCGTCAGGCGCCATGGCAGTTCATAGCACGACCCCTCGGCTTGCCTCCCGTCGAATTGCGGGCCCAGCCGCTACCTTGGTGGGGAGTCGATCCCCTGAGCAACAGGCAGTGACGGCTCCCTACGCAGGGAACGCCATGGCCGATGCGCCCGACGACCTATCCGAAAGCCTGGCTGCGCTCTCGCGCCTCTTGGTCGGGGAGGAGAGCCTGGAGTCGACCCTTGGCCGGGTGGCCGATCTGGCCCGGCGGACGCTCGGCGGCTGCGACATGGCCGGGGTGACGCTGCTCAAGGACGGCGGCCCGACCACCGCCGCCTGCACCGAGGAAACGGCCAGGGACATCGACGGCGCTCAGTACCAGAGCGGCACGGGGCCCTGCCTCGACGCCTACCGGAAGCAACAGGTGTTCCGGGTGGACTCGATGGACGACGAGCAGCGGTGGCCGGAGTTCTGCGCCCGCGCCTTGAGACATGGCGTGCGCAGTTCGCTGTCCATCCCCCTGGTGGTCAACGGCGACGGGCTCGGGGCGCTCAACCTCTACTCGCGGAGCCGGGGCGGGTTCTCGACCGATGACCAAGAGCTGGGGCTGCTCCTGGCCGGACAGGCGGCGGTGGCCCTGGCCAACGCCCAGGTGTACTGGGGCGCCTACGCCCTGACCAAGCAGCTGGAGGAGGCGTTGGCCAGCCGCGACCTCATCGGCCAGGCCAAGGGCATCATCATGAGCCAGCGGGGCGGCGGCGACGACGACGCCTTCGACGTGCTGCGGCGGGCGTCCCAGCGGGAGAACCGCAAGCTGCGCGACGTGGCCCAGGATGTGGTCGACGCTGCTCGCAAACGGGGCGGGCGAGAGCTCCAGCCCCAGCCGTAGCCCCAGGCCTAGCTCACTTCGGCCGGCCTGGGCGGGACCACTGTAGACTCTTTCGTCTACAGTGGGTCCATGACGACCACGACCGTCCGCGTCAGCACGGAGACCCGAGACCGGCTGCGAGCGCTGGCCGACCTCACCGGAAAGCCCATGAACCAGGTGGTCGACGAGGCGCTGGCCGCGTACCGCCGTGAGCGGTTCTTTGCCGAGCTGGATGCCGGCTACGCCGCCCTGCGAGCCGATCCGTCGGCGTGGTCCGAGGTGTTGGGCGAGCGAGCCGAGATGGAGGGCGCCCTCGGCGATGGTCTCGCCGAGGTGTAGGGGTGGCCACTCCTGCTCGGGGAGACGTCTGGGTGGTGGATTTCAGCCCGACCAGGGGGCGTGAGCAGGCGGGACGGCGACCGGCGTTGGTCGTCTCCGTCGATCCGTTCAACCTGGGCCGGTCCGGCCTCGTGCTGGTGGTGCCCATGACCACTCGAGAGCGGAGGTTGCCCACCCATGTCAAGGTGGCACCGCCTGAAGGGGGGGTCCGGGCGACGAGCTTCCTCATGTGCGAGAACCTGCGGTCGGTCTCGGTTGATCGCTTGGTCGACCCTCGGTGGGGATCGGTCTCGGCGCCCGTGCTGGTGGCGGTGGAGGAGCGGTTGCGCTTGCTGCTCGGCTTGTAGGAGCGCCACCGGGCTGGGCCGTCCCCTTGCCGTACCGAACTTGCGTTCGATACTGTCCTACGGATGGGCTGGCGCAACCCTCCTGTCACCTGGTCGGAGCTGGAGCACCGGCTGTCCGACCGCAGGCTGCCGGGGGCCGACGGGGGCGACAGCCCGGCGTGGTCGGCCCGGCGCCCGGCCTACCAGGCACCGCCGGAGGTGGTGTCCGGGCGCCTCGCGGGCGCCGGGACCGTCGCCTACGCCGAGCTCCACTGCCACTCCAACTTCAGCTTCCTCGACGGCGCCTCCCACCCCGAGGAGCTGGTGGAAGAGGCGGCCCGCCTGGGGCTGTCGGCGTTGGCGCTCACCGACCACGACGGCCTTTACGGCGTGGTCCGCTTCGCCCAGGCGGCGAGGGAGGTGGGGCTGCCGGTCACCTTCGGCGCTGAGCTCACCCTGGGGGGCCCGGTTCGTGGCCGCAGCGGGATGCCCGACCCTCCGGGCCAGCACCTGGTCGTGCTGGCCCGAGACCCCGAGGGCTACGCCCGGCTGAGCCGGGCCATCAGCGCCGCCCAGATGGCCGGGGGCGCCAAGGGCCGGCCCCGCACCGACCTGGCGTCGCTGGCGACGGTGGCCGGAGAGGGAGGCAACGGCGGGCACTGGCAGGTGCTCACGGGCTGTCGCAAGGGAGCGGTGGCGTCGGCCCTGGTCTGCGCCGGCCCCGCCGCCGCCGCCAGGGAGCTGGCCCGTCTGGTCGACGCCTTCGGCCGCCAGTCGGTGGCGGTGGAGGTCTGGGACCACGGCGAGCCCCTCGACTCGGCCCGCAACGATGCCCTGGCCGAGGTGGCCACCCGGGCCGGGGTCGACGTGGTGGCCACCAACAACGTGCACTACGCCGTGCCCTCCCGCCGGCGCCTGGCCACCGCCCTGGCGGCGGTGCGCTCGCGGCGCAGCCTCGACGAGATCGACGGGTGGCTGCCGGCCGCCGGCGGCGCCTGCCTGCGCTCGGGGGCCGAGCAGGCCCGGCGCCTGGCCCGCTACCCCGGGGCGGTGGCGCGAGCCGCCGAGCTGGGGGAGGCGTGCGCCTTCGACCTGGCCCTGGTCGCCCCCCGCCTGCCCGACTTCCCCGTCCCCCCCGGCCACAACGAGATGAGCTGGCTGCGGTCCCTCACCGAGGCCGGCGCCGAGGCCCGCTACGGCCGGCGGGGCGCCGAGGCGGTGGTGGGGGCGTGGGCCCAGATCGACCGGGAGCTGACGGTGATCGAGGCGCTGGGCTTCCCCGGCTACTTCCTGGTGGTCTGGGACATCGTGGAGCTGTGCCGGCGCCGGGGCATCTACTGCCAGGGCCGGGGCTCGGCCGCCAACTCGGCGGTCTGCTACGCCCTCGGCATCACCAACGCCGACGCCGTGGGCCTGGGGCTGCTGTTCGAGCGCTTCTTGTCGCCCGAGCGCGACGGCCCCCCCGACATCGACGTCGACATCGAGAGCGAGCGCCGGGAGGAGGCCATCCAGTACGTCTACGACCGCTACGGGCGGGACCGGGCCGCCCAGGTGGCCAACGTCATCACCTACCGCCCCCGTTCGGCGGTCCGCGAGATGGGCAAGGCCCTGGGCCACCCTCCCGGCCAGGTCGACGCCTGGTCCAAGCAGCTCGACCACGCCCTGCCGGCGACCCCTTCTGGGGCGGGGGGGGCGGGCATCCCCGAGGCGGTGCTGGCCCTGGCCCGGGAGGTGCAGCACTTCCCCCGCCACCTGGGCATCCACTCCGGGGGGATGGTGATCTGCGACCGGCCGGTGGTGGAGGTGTGCCCGGTGGAGTGGGGGCGCATGGCCAACCGCAGCGTGCTGCAGTGGGACAAGGACGACTGCGCGGCGGTGGGCTTGGTCAAGTTCGACCTGCTCGGCCTGGGGATGCTCTCGGCCATCCACCGCTGCGTCGACCTCATAGCCGAGCACCACGTGGTGGAGGTCGACCTGGCCGCCCTGCCCCAGGACCCGGCGGTCTACGACATGTTGTGCCGGGCGGACTCGGTGGGGGTGTTCCAGGTCGAGAGCCGGGCCCAGATGGCCACCCTGCCCCGGCTCCGGCCCCGCTGCTTCTACGACCTGGTGGTCGAGGTCGCCCTCATCCGCCCCGGGCCCATCCAGGGCGACTCGGTGCACCCCTACCTGCGGCGGCGCAACGGCACCGAGGCCGTCACCTACCTGCACCCCCTGCTGGAGCGCTCGCTGGCCAAGACGCTGGGCGTTCCGCTGTTCCAGGAGCAGCTCATGCAGATGGCCATCGACGTGGCCGGCTTCACCGGCGCCGAGGCCGACCAGCTCCGCCAGGCCATGGGGTCCAAGCGCTCCTCGGAGCGCATGGCCAGGCTGCGAGGGCGGCTGTTCGACGGCATGGCCGAGCGGGGGATCACCGGGGAGGTGGCCGAGGTCATCTACGACAAGTTGGCCGCCTTCGCCAACTTCGGCTTCCCCGAGAGCCACTCGGTGAGCTTCGCCTACCTGGTCTACTCCAGCGCCTGGCTCAAGGCGCACTACCCGGCGGCGTTCTGCGCCGCCCTGCTCAACGCCCAGCCCATGGGCTTTTGGTCACCCCATACCCTGGTGCGCGACGCCCGGCGCCACGGGGTGGTGGTGCGGCCCCCCGACGTCAACGCCTCGGGCCCGGTGTCGACTCTGGAGCCCGAGCGCGGGAATCCGTCTGCTGAGGTAACCCGGCGGTCACCCCGAGGGTTTCGGGACGAGGGCGGGGAGGACAGCGCCGGGGGAGTGGCGCTGCGCCTGGGGCTCGACCAGGTGCGCAGCGTGGGCGACGACCTGGCCGAGCGCATCGCCGGAGGCCGGCCCTATGCCTCCATCGACGAGGTGGTGCGCCGCACCGGTGCCGGGCTGGCGGCGCTGGAGGCGCTGGCCACCGCCGGGGCCTTCGGGTGCTTCGGCCTCGACCGCCGGGAGGCGCTGTGGGCCGCCGGCGCCTGCGCCCAGTCCCGTCCCGGTCGCCTGCCCGGGGTGGTCACCGGTGCCGAGGCCCCCCGGCTGCCGGCCATGTCGGCCCCCGAGGAGACCGCCGCCGACCTGTGGGCCACCGGCATCAGCGCCGAGGTCCACCCCACCGAGCACCTGAGGGCGCATCTCGACACCCTGGGCGTGCTCACCGCCGAGGCGCTGGCCACCGCCGAACCCGGCCGGCGGGTTCGGGTGGGCGGGGTGGTCACCCACCGCCAGCGCCCGGCCACGGCGTCGGGCACGGTGTTCGTCAACCTCGAGGACGAGACCGGCCTGGTCAACGTCATCTGCTCGGCCGGGTGCTGGGAGCGCTACCGGGTGGTCGCCCGCAGCACCCCGGCGCTGTTGGTGCGGGGCATCCTCGAGCGGGCCGAGGGGGTGGTCAACGTGGTCGCCGACCGCCTGGAGCCGCTGCCCGTGGCCGCCCCCGCCCGCTCACGTGACTTCCGTTGACCGGCCGACCGGTGCATCCCGCTGCGGCGGCCGCCTGGCCCAGCGGCTCAGCACTTGGCGAACGGTCGACCACGAGCGCGACGAGGCTCACCTGGTCCAGCATTTCTCCTAGCTTTCCCTTGCATCGTGGACCGAACTGGTGTACTATGAAGGGGATGCTGGAGGCGCTGGAACGGGCCGTGAGCACCCTGGAGATCGGCCTCGACGGTCCCGAGCTGGT
>JBPCJK010000159.1:0-29198 GCA_051005375.1 Acidimicrobiales bacterium | reverse complement strand
CCGGTGGACCTGCTCCCGATGCCGGCCGGCGCTGGCGTCGTGACCGCCGAGCCGATGACAGAACCTGAGGCCGATCGGCCTCAGGGTCCCGAGGAGCCCGAGATGGGCTTGAGCGAGCAGAGCTTCGTCGAGCTCGAGGCAGTCGTCGAGCGGGGCATCGCAACCTTCTTGGAGGTGGGCCAGGCACTGGCGGCCATCCGCGACCGGGGGCTGTACCGGGACACCCACCCCACCTGGGAGGACTACTGCCGAGACCGGTGGGGGTTCAGCGCCCGCCGTGCCCGCCAGCTCATCACAGCGAGCGGCACAATTGTTCCGGTCGCCAACGAGGCCCAGGCCCGAGCCCTGGCCGGTCTCGACGCCGACGAGCAGCGTGAGGTGTGGGACGCGGCCCTGGAGGGGAGCGACCACCCGACCGCCGCAGACATCACCCAGGCCCGGGAGCGGGTTGGGGCAGTGCTGCCCCAACCGGGCGACGTGCCCAACATGGAGGCGATGATCGCCCGTGCTGACAAGGCGGGCGAGGAGTCCGCCGAGGCGGCGCAGCACCAGTCCGTCGTGCTGGCCTCCCTGGCCCGGCACCCAGCGCTCGACGCCATGCACGTCGCCGAGCACGTCGCCGAGCTCGACAAGAACTACACGCGGTTCTGGGCGGCGATGGACTCCCTGGACGCGCTGCTCCTGGCCGTCGACACCCTCGACACCCCGGACGAGCAGCTGCACCTGTGCGTCCACCTCCACACTGTGTGCCACCGGGTGCAGCTCGCCTGGTCGGAGGCAACCCTGCGGGCGGAGCGGGAGGCGGGTGCGCTCCGTGCATTCATCGAAGCGTCGGGGGCGACGTGATGCCACGCCTCCTCGTCGCCCTGCTCGGCGATCACGAGATCTTCGCCCTGCGCCAGGCCCTCGCCCTCTTGGCGAGGCGGTGCCGGGACGACGGCCACAAGATGCCCGTCGTCCTGGCCGGCATTGTCGCCATGACGGAGCAGGACAACACCGGACCAGCGCGACCAGCGGTAGACCTCGGGTATCAGCCGGGTGAAGCTGCCCCCGTGCCTCCGCTCGCTGTCAGCTACGAGACCGCCGGCCGCCTCCTCGGCGTATCGGCTAGGCAGGTCCGCCGCCTGGTTGCCTCGGGCGCGCTGCCCGTCGTCCACGTCGGCGGTGCCGGGAGCCCAAGAATCAGGGTCGAGGACCTCGAGGCGTACTTGGCCGACCAGGTCCCGAGCGCATCATGAGCACGACCCCCACCGGGGGGACACCCTTTGGCCTCATTCCTGTGGACCGTCGAGTGGGCTTCTTCCCATCTGTACGGGTTGCTTCTGAACGAGAGGGAGTGGCGGGGGACACCTCAGCCCCTCATTCCTGGGGACCGTCGAGTGGCCACACGCACGCAGTCTCACAAACGCTGGAGGGGGGTCAGCATGGACGCCAGACCTGGCATAGGCCCCCCTGCGACCCTCGTCCTAGGAACCGCCGGATGATCCCGCTCTCGCGCCGACAAAAGTTGTCCACAGATTGAGAGGGCGGTCCATGAGCACGGAGAGCACCACCGGCGACCTGAGCGACGCACTCCGCCGCCGCAAGGATCCCGGGCACGCCGCGATGAACGCCCTGCTCCGCGGCCTTGCGCCGGTCGACGCGGTCGACCAACCCGACCCCGCTCCGGAGCCCGGCGCTGGATGGGACGCCGGAGTGCGCGGTGAGGCGTCACCACCTCCGGCGGACATGAGCGCCGAGCTGCGGGCCCACCTCGCGGCCCGCCGGCGCCTGGCCGAGGACTACGAATGAGCCCGGACTTCTTGGCCGTGCTGGAGGACGAGCTGGCCACCGCCCGCCAAACCCTGGCCCGTGACCTGGAGCGCGTCGACGCCTTGGTCGCTCTGCGCTCGATGGCGTACGCGCTGGCCAGCAAGGCGCCGGACACCACCCTCGACTCCTTGCTGGCCGCCGCCGAAGGCGAAGAAGAGCGAGCCCGCCTGCAGTCCCTACTCAACCGACTGACCCCCGAAGGAGCATCAACATGTTGACCCCCGAGCAACTCCCACCCCTCGCCCTGGGCGAAGTGAACGAGCCCGCCAAGGAGTGGTCCCGGCTTCACGCCGAGAGCGTCGCCGCGGACCGGCGGCTCTTCGATCTCGAGGAGGCCCGCCAGGCCGCGGTGGAGCAGGACCAGGGCGCCTACGCCAAGGCGTTGAGGACCGGCAGGGGCGACCCCGGCGCCAAGCTCACCGCCAAGATCGACGCCGAGCTGGGCGACGCCCGGCGTCGGGCCGACGCCCTGCAACTGGCGGTGGCCGATGCCTACGCCGATCTCCAGGAGGCCATCCGCAAGCACTCGGCCGCCTGGCGGGACATCCTGGATCGCCAGCGGGAGGAGGCAGTCGAAGCCTTCAACGCCGCTTTGGCCTCGCTCCAGGCCGCTGATCGCCAGCTCGGGCTCGTCAAGGGCACCATCGCCTGGCTGGACCGTGGCGTCGACCGCCCGTTCAACCCCGCCCGGCACGTCCTGGTCGACCTGGTCGGGCGCAACGGTGAGCCTGCCCCGATGGACAGCGTCTTGGCCGCCCTGACCGCCATCGGACAGGTTCCGGCATTAACGGCATCCGGGATCCGGTGAGTACGGCGCTGCCCCGGACCGAAGGCGGCGAGGGGTAAACCTCCCCCGGCGACCCGCCTGCGCCAGCCAAGCGCCCTTCGGTGACCATCGCCGGGGGGCACTTGGCTGTATCCGCTTCCCGTCCGCCCGAAGTGACTGGCCGACCCGTCCGAGCCGGCGGGCAGGTTCCACACGTCGAAGTGCTGACGGGAGTCGGGGGGGCTATCGAAAACAGGATTCCGTCCCGCTTCCGATAGCCACTCGTTGACCGTGGGTTGAGCCACCCCTAGCTCATCGGCGATGGCTTGCTGGGTGTGGCAGTCCAGCCAGCGGTCCCAGGCCAGGGCCTTGCGCTCGGCTTAGTAATCTCTGGCAGTTGCCTGGCATTACTAAGCCGGCGGCTGGCTAATCTCTGGCAGTTGCCTGAAACTAGCCACCAAGGCGTGGGTAATCTCTGGCAGTTGCCTGGCATTACCCACCCGCCGGGTGGCTTACCGATCTCTGGCAGTTGCCTGAAACCGGTAAGCCAGTTGCCGATCGTCTTGGGGCCTTGTCCGGGCAGCAGGGGCCTCGTCGCTCTACCATCGGCCCCGGTGATGGACGCCACCGTTGTCCTGGGGGAGCTGATGGCCCCTGGCGACCCCGGCCTCGACCTGCTCCTCGACGCCGTGCGAGGTCGACCACCCTGGATGCCCCGGGCCGCCTGCCGGGATCACCCCGACATCGACTTCTGCCCCAGCTCCCCCCGTCGTGGCATCCCCGCTGACGTGTCGCCCGCCCTGGCCATCTGCACCGGCTGCCCGGTCACCGCCCAATGCCTGGCCCACGCCGTCGAGCACGGGGAGCTGGGAGTATGGGGCGGAACCACCGAGCGCCAGCGGCGGGCCATGAGGGGGGCGGCCTGAGTGTCGAGTACGAGGGTGCGGTGCGGCAGGCGGTCACAAGTCAACTTGTGACCGGGCGGCCGCCGAACATCAAGAAGGCGGTCGCTAGCCAACTAGACACCGACCGCAGCAGCCCGGCCGTGGTCAGCTCCTGGCCGGCCTCCACCACCTTCTCGACGTGGGCGTCGAACACGTCCTCGGGCACCCGCCGCCACCCGCTGCCAGCGGGATGACTGCTGCTGCGCCTGCGCATCCGAGTCGACGCCAAGTAACGCTGACAGCGTGTCAGTGTTCGCTGTCGGTCGTCCTCCTTGGTGCTGTACCTGAGCCGCCAGCAACTCTCCGGCCCGGCGCTGGCACAGCAGGCTGACGTGGGCGGCGGGTTACGGTCGACGCGATGGGCGACTCTCCGACTGACGTTAGAGAGGCGCTGGCCCGGGTCGTCGCACAACTCCCGGGTGGTGGTGAGGAGCGACCAGGCCAACTCCAGATGGCCGAGGCGGTGGCCGAAGCCATCGAGGACGGTCACCACCTGCTGGTGCAGGCGGGTACGGGTACGGGCAAGAGCCTCGCCTACCTGCTTCCCTCCGTCCTCATGCGTGTTCGCTGCGTCGTGGCCACGGCCACCAAGGCGCTCCAGGAGCAGTTGGTGACCAACGACCTGCCCTTCCTGCATCGGGCGCTTGGCAGCGACTTCACCTGGGCCTTGCTCAAGGGCCGGTCGAACTACCTGTGCCGGGCGGCCCTGGCCGACGTGGTCGGAGGCGTCGACCAGGGCGCCCTGTTCGACGGCCCCGAGCTTGAGCGTGAGCGAGTGGCCGAGGTGGTGGCGTGGACGGCCACGACCTCGAGTGGCGACCGCGCCGACCTGCCCTTCTCGGTGGCCAACGCCGATTGGGCGCGGCTGTCGGTGGGTGTGGGGGAGTGCCCCGGCGCCCACCGCTGCCCCCATGGCGACATCTGCTTCGCCGAGGACGCTCGCCAGCGGGCAGCAGAGGCCGACGTGGTGGTGGTCAACACCCATCTCTACGGGACGCACCTGGCCAGCGGTGGCGTGGTGCTCCCCGATCACGACGTGGTGGTGGTCGACGAGGCCCACGCCCTGGAGGACATCGCAGCCGCCACCCTGGGCACGACCCTCTCCGCCGGTCGCTTCACCCAGTTGGCCCGAAGCTGTCGGGCACTGTTCACCCCCGACCACGCCGTCGCCGTCGCCGCCGCCAAGGCGCTGGAGGCGGCCGCCGACGGCCTGGCACGGGTGCTGGCCCCGCTGACCGGCCAGCGGGTCCAGCCCGCCGAAGGCGATGTGGCGGTCGTGCTGCTGACGGCAACCGAGGCGGTGGCGGCCGCTGCCGGGGCAGCTCGGGGCATCGACCCAGGAGGTGACGCCGTCAGCCGCAAGGAGCGGCTCTTGCAGCTGGCGACGAGCCTGTCCGACGACCTTCATGCGGTGGCAGAGCTTGACGACGCACGGGTGGCCTGGGTGGAGGACGCTTCCGAGCGAGTGGGGACCGACGGGCGCAGCGTGTCCCTGCGGGTGGCGCCCATCGATGTCGGGGCCGAGCTCGCCCTCCAGCTCTTCGCCCAGGCCACGGTGGTGCTGACCAGCGCCACGCTCGTCGTCGGCGGCACCTTCGAACCGGTGGCCCGCCGCCTCGGCCTCGACCGAGCCCCGCCCGAGGACGACGTGGAGGAGGCAACACCCCGATGGCGGGGTCTCGACGTCGGAAGCCCCTTCGACTATCCCCGTCAGGCTCTGCTCTACTGTGCCGCCCACCTCCCTGACCCCCGCACCGATGCCTACCCGGCGGCCATGCTCAACGAGTTGGAAGGCCTGATCCGGGCCGCCGGCGGGCGTACCCTGGCCCTGTTCACCAGCCGTCGGGCCATGGAGGCGGCCGAGGCCCACCTCGCGCCGCTGCTTCCCTGGCAGGTGCTGGTCCAGGACGCCCTGCCCCGTCCCCTGCTCCACGAGGCCTTCCTCGCCGAGGAGACGTCGGTCCTACTCGCCACCATGAGCTTCTGGCAGGGCTTCGACGCGCCCGGTCGGACCTGTTCCCTTGTCGTCGTCGACCGCCTGCCCTTCAGCCGCCCGAACGACCCTCTGGCGCAGGCCCGCCGCACGGCCGCCACCCGGGCCAAGCGCAACGCCTTCGCCAGCGTCGACCTGCCCCGGGCTGCGGTCCTGCTGGCCCAGGGGGCGGGACGCCTCATCCGCTCGGTCGAGGACCGGGGGGTGGTGGCTGTGCTCGACCGTCGTCTGGCCACCGCCTCCTACCGTTGGGACCTGATCCGCAGCCTGCCGCCCATGCGCCGGACCAAGGACCAGGCTGAGGTCCGCCGGGTGCTGGCTGAGCTGGCGGCTGGAGAGGGCTGACCGGTTCGGCCCTTGCCGTGCACCACCACCCTGGCAACGGGTGCGATACTGAGGGCGTGCTGATGGCGGTGATCTCCTACGACCCGCTCCTGCGCATCCACCTGGGGCCCCTGTCCGTCTCTCCCCACGGCATCATGATCGCCGTGGGGGTGCTGGTGGGCGCCCGCCTGGCCCTGCCCGCCGCCGCCCGGCGGGGGATCACCATCGATCAGTTCTATGACGTGTTGACATGGGCCCTGTTCGGCGCCCTGATCGGCGCCCGGGTGGCCTACGTGGGAAACCACTTGGGCGACTACCTCGACGACCCGCTCGGCATGCTGCGGGTGTGGGAGGGAGGCTTCTCGCTGCTCGGGGGCTTGGCCGGGTCGGTGGCAGCCGGCTACCCCAAGCTGCGGAGCTACCAGATCCCGTTCTGGCGCTTCATGGACGCAGTCGTGCCCGGGGTGATGCTCGGGATCGCCGTGGGACGCACAGGCGACCTCATCATCGCCGACCACCTGGGCAAGCCCACCGACTTCGTCCTCGGCTACGTCTGCCCCCCAGGACCAACGGGGTCTCCCTGCATGGCGCCTGTGGGCCAGGCCGTGCACCAGACCGCCCTCTACGACATGATCGGCGCCGCTGCCGTGTTCGTCCTGTTGGTGTGGCTCGCCCGCTGGCGCCGGCCGGAGACCTTCCTGACGCTGGTCTTCGGCGTGGCCTACGGCTTGGTCCGCGTGGTCGAGGGCTTCTCCCGGCTTGACGTCACCCACGGCACCGGCCTCAACGGGAGCCAATGGACCTCGATCGTGGTGGTGGTGGCGGCCACCGCCGGCCTGGTGTCCCTCCGACGTCGCCAACCCCTCCAGCAGCCGGAGGCGCCGGACCATCGCGGCGGGCGAGATGAGCCCGGTGGAAGCGACGAGCCCGGCGGGGGCGATGGACCCGGGCGGGACGACTCCGGTGGGCGTCACGACCCGGACAACCAGGACGCCCTGGGCAGGCAGGACGAACCCAAGCTGGCCGAGGAGCCCCCCGGGGTCGAGTTGTCCCGGAGCAGGTCCGAGGGGCCGTCGACGGGCGAGTTGTCCCGGAGCAGGTCCGAGGGGCCGTCGACGGACGAGTTGGCCCCGACCAGGCCAGGGGCGACGGCGTCGGATGGGGAGCCGTAGCCGTGGGCCACATCCTGCTCGCCTCCGACGGCTCCGACCTGGCCGCCGCCGCCGCGGTGCGGGCGGTCGCCCTCCTCGGGACGGGCCACGACTACACCCTGCTCACGGTGCAGCCGCCCCCGGCGCCTCCCGTGATCGCCGCCGGTGGGCCGGACATGGCCATCATCGGGGGCATCGGCACCGGAGGCCTCGGAGTGGCACCCATGTTCGATCCCGAGGCCGCCGACGGGCAGACGGAGGTGGGGCCTCCCGACGTGCACTCGCTGCTCGCTCGCACCGCCGAGGCGCTTGCTGCCGAGGTGCCCACTGCCAAAGTCGACCCCGACCTGCGCACCGAGCCCGGGGATCCGGCATCGGTCATCTGCCAGGTGGCCGCCGACGACGGGTTCGACCTGATCGTGGTGGGTTCCCACGGGGCCGGGTTCGTGCGCCGCCTGCTGATGGGTTCGGTCAGCCACCATGTGCTCCACCACGCCCCCTGCCCGGTCATGGTCGTGCGCACCCCCGACCACGGCACTCACGAAGAAGGGGGAGCAGACCGAGGGCAAGGCGAGCCGAGGGACAGCGAGTAGCACAACAGGCGGGCACCGCCACCGACCAGTCCGTCCCGCTCGGGCCGGCGCTCGAAGCCGAGTCGGGCGTAGAGACGCTGGGCCGCCCGCATCGACGGCATGGTCCCTAGGGTCACGGCGCTCCGGCCGGCCGCTGCCGCGTCGTCGATGCACGCCCGCACCAGGGCGCTGCCCACGCCGCCGCCCTGGGCGCCAGGGGTCACCACCAGCATGCGGATCTCGGCTTCGCCGGCGGTGGCGAGCTGGGCGAGAGGCCCGGGGCCAGGGAGGTAGGTCACCCCTCCGAGGAGCTGCCCTTCCTGCGCTGCCACCCAGATGTGCGAGCCTCCGGCGAGACGACCGGCGACGTCGAGCAGCACGGGGGCGTAGTCGTCCAAGTCGCTGGCCAGCGCCCGGCGGTAGACGTGCACGGTCAACTCACCCAGCGGGCCGTGCTCGTCCGGCCGGATGGGGCGGATCACGAACCCCGAGTTGGCCATGGCACCATGCAACCCTTGTCCTCGTCCCACCAGAGAGCTGCGCCACCACGGGGGCCGACCTCCACCGTCGTGCTCTTGCCCTCGCTGTCCTTCCCCGTCGCCGAGCTGGTCAAGATCAAGGGCGTCATCCACTACGAGGAACGCCTGCTGTGCACCATCCTGCTCCTCGCCCGCCCCGAGCAGCGCCTTGTCTACCTCACGTCCCTACCCGTCGATCCCGCCATCATCGACTACTACCTGAGGTTCCTCGCCCATCCCGACGATGCCCGTCGTCGTCTGCACCTGGTGGCGGTGCACGAACCGGGCTCTCGACCCCTGACGGCCAAGCTGCTCGACCATCCCGAGGTCCTGGAGCAGGTGGGCGCCCTCCTCTCCGACGACGGGTCCGACGACGGGAACACGGCGCGCAACGGGACCGATGGGAACGACGGCAACGCCGCTCTGGTGCCGTTTAACGTCACCGCCGGGGAGTGGCGGGTGGCTGACGCCCTCGGCATCCCCCTCGACGGACCGCCCTCCCACCTGGCGGTGCTGGGGTCCAAGACCGGGGCCCGGCGGGTCGCCCGGCGGGCCGAGGTGGCGGTGGCCGAAGGTGAGGAGGCGTTGTTCTCCCTGGACGAGGTGCTCGGTGCCGTCGAGCGGTTGCGAGCCCGCCAGCCCGGTGCTCGGGCTGCGGTGGTGAAGCTGAACCACGGCTTCTCCGGTCAAGGCAACGCCTTGGTCGACCTTGCCCGTCGCCACCGCACCCTGGCCGAGACCCCCACCACCTTCTGCGCCGCCGGAGAATCCTGGTCGTCGTTCTCCTCCAAGATCGCCGCCGACGGGGCGATCGTCGAGGAGGTGTTGCCGGCGACAGCTTCGCCCAGCGTGCAGCTGCGGATCGCCGCCGACGCCAGCGTCCAGGTGGTGTCCACCCACGATCAGGTCCTGGGCGGCCCCGGGGGCCAAGTGTACCTCGGGTGTCGCTTCCCGGCCGACCGGCGGTACCGCTCGGCCATCACCGATGCTGCCGTGCGGGTAGGCCAGGTCCTCGCCGCCGAGGGAGTCATCGGGCCGTTCGGGATCGACTTCCTGATCACGCCCGGCAGCGACGGTGACGACGTCACCCTGAGCGAGATCAACCTGCGCATGGGGGGGACCACCCACCCGTTCTGGATGGCTCGCCTCCTCACGGGAGGGACCTACGACGTGGCCAGCGGCGAGTTGCGCTGCGGCGAGCGCCCGAAGTGCTACGTGGCCACCGACAACCTCGGGGCAACGACGCCGGCCGGGTGCTCACCGGCGTGGGCGGTGACGGCGGTGGAGCGGGCTGGGCTGGCCTATGACCGGCGAACCGGGACGGGGACGGCGCTGCACCTCCTGGGAGCCCTGCCCGGCTTCTCCAAGGTGGGGGTCACGTCCATCGGCGACAGCCCCGAGGAGGCCGATGCCCGCTTCGACGAGGTGACGGCGGTGCTGACTGGTCATGAGGGGTGCGCAGACCCGGCCACCAGGGGTGCCGGCTGAGCACGGAGTGCGCCTTCTGTCGGATCGTCGCTGATGAGCTGGCGGCCCACGTGGTGCTCGAGGACGCCGTGTGCCTGGGCTTCCTCGACGCCCGCCCGTTGTTCCCCGGGCACACCCTCGTCGTTCCCCGAGCCCACCACGAGACCCTGGTCGACCTCCCGTCAGATCTGGTGGCTCCCCTGTTCAGCGCTGTGCGCCGCCTGGCCGGGGCCATGGAGACGGGACTGGGGGCGGCTGGCAGCTTCGTGGCCTGTAACAACCGGGTGAGCCAGAGCGTGGCCCACGTCCACGTCCACGTCGTCCCCCGCAACCGCAAGGACGGGCTGCGGGGGTTCTTCTGGCCTCGCCAGACCTACGAGAGCGAGAGCCACATGGCTGAGGTGGCGGCAGCGCTGCGGACGGCGCTGGGCGCGTCCCAGGGCGACCGCTGGTGACTAACGTGGTGACGGTGGTGCTCGCCATGGTCACGGTTGCCCAGACCTCCACCACGGCGGCGCCCCGGGTGGTGGGCGACCCGCTGCCGCCGGCGGTGGTAGTGGGGTTCGGCCTCGCCCTGCTGGCAGTGATCCTCCTCGCCGGCCTGATAGCCAAGCGTCGCTATTAGCGCAGAAGGAGCGCTTCTCAGTCGCTCCCTCCGCGCTCGGCTCGCCGTTGAACCTCCCGTCCACCCGCCGTCAGGGCTTGGGTGAGATTGTCACCGTCCGGCGTTCGCCGCCGTCTCCCCGCTCGATGCGCAACGCCAGATGGCCGTTGGCGAAGGTGGCTTCCGCCGGACCGCCGAAGCCCTCGGGCAACGTCACGCTGCGCTCGTAGGGACCGTAGTGCCACTCGTGGAGCAGGTAGTCCTTGGGAGCCTTGGTCCGCATCTCGGCGGCGATGGTGGCGGTACGGCCCTCGACGGTGACGGAGATGTCGTCAGCCATGACCCCGGGCAGGGGAGCCACCAGGACGATGGCCCGCTCGGCTTCGTACATGTTGACCGGGACCTGCTGGGGTCGCCCGGCTGCCGCCGCCCCCCCGCCGTGATCGGACATGAGCTGGTCGTCGGGTGCTGGTGCCATAGCTCGACGTTCTACTACGAAGGGCGTCGAGAGGTGACCCGCTTCCCCAGCTCGACGGCTGCGCCGCCGAGCGATCCACGCTGGGTCTCCCGCTCTTGCCGGCTGCGCCGGCGGGCCGCTCGGGCCACGGGTGCGTCTTCGGCGCACCCTCTGCGAAGGGAGCGGGGCTGAGGCACGCCCCCCCGACGCACCTCAGCCCGCATCCGCTTCCCTCGTCGAGCGATCTGGCCGCCAGACGAGGAACGTCGCTCATTGTTCGTCGGCCCGTGCCCCACTGTCAACGTTTGCCCGCCGGGACGAGCGCGAGATGTTCGGACTTTCGGAATGTATGTTAGTAGATGGCGCGCTCCACCCTTCGAGCCAAGGGTCAGCTGACCCTTCCTGAGGAGATCCGCGCCGCGGCGCGCCTCGAGGACGGTGACCTGTTCGATGCCGAGATCACCGAGGAGGGGATCTTGCTTCGCCCCCGCAAGGTCATCGACGCGACGCAAGCTTGGTTCTGGACGTCGGAGTGGCAGGCAGGAGAGCGGGAGGCTGACGCCGATTGGCCCATGATCTGGTCGAGACGTTCGATTCCGACGAGGACTTCAGCGCGGCGTTGCAGTCGATCGCCAAGCCGGGAGTGAAGCGGTCGCGGAGGCGCTGACCGTACGTGCCCACCTATGCGTGGCCGGCGCGGTTCCGCTTCGATTTCGAGCGGCTGACGCCGACCCAGCAGGCGGCGTTCTGGCGGCGGTCAGCCAGTTTGTCGCCGATCTGCGTTCCGGCGGTCAGTTCCGCAAGGGCCTCAGGGTGAAGGGCATCCGTGGCGCCGCCGGCATCTTCGAGATGACCTGGGCGGACGACGGTCGGGCGACGTTCGAGTACGGCGGCGGGGTGGTGGAGGGCGAACCGCACGTGGGGTGGCGTCGCGTCGGCACCCATGCCGTCTTCTCCAGTAGCGGAGCCGTACCTGATTGGACGGCGCTGACGTGCATGCCCTCGATCCAGATACGGGGTAGAGGCGCCTTGCCCCCCAGCTCGGGCTGCTTGGCCGCCGGGAGCGAAAGGCGTTGCTTACCCGCATTTGCCGGCTCCCCGGACCTTGCCACGGGTCCGCCTGCCCGCCGGCCTAGACCCGGGAGATGTGCTTGAACGCCTCGCCCAGCGCGACACCGCCCAGCGCGCCCATGTCAGCCAGCCGGTCGCGGACGCGTTGCCCGAAGGCCTCGACCTGGGGCTCCGCGGCGGGGTCGTCGATCTGGTGGGTGGACCGGTACTGGCTGCGGTGCTCCAGCAGGGCGTCCAGCTTGGCCCCGAGGTAGGGCCCAGCAGCGAGGCCCACGTCTTCGACGTGGTCGACCTCGTCGGCCTCCCACAACAGGATGGCCTGGGGGCGGTGGTGGGGGAGCTGCTGCTCGGGGAAGAAGTGGGGGTCGCGTGCCGCCACCACCCCTTCCACGGCGAGGAACCCGGCGTGGCGGTGGTCGGGGTGCAGCCGCCACCGCTTCCAGGGATCGTGGCCGAGCACGACCTGGGGCCGCAGTCGGCGGATCCAATAGGCCACCTCCCAGCGCTGGCGCAGGCCCGACTCCAGCTCGCCGTCCACCCAACCGAGGAAGACGCACTCGCCCGTCGCCCCCAGCGCCTGGGCCGCCGCTCGTTGCTCGGCCTGGCGCTCCACCACCAGGGCGGCGGTGTCATAGGCGGGATCCCACGACCCCTTCGAGCCGTCGGTGCACACCAGGTGGTGCACGAGGCAGCCCTGGGCGGCCCACTTGGCCAGGGTGGCACCGCACCCGAACTCCACGTCGTCGGGATGGGCGCCGATGGCCAGCGCCGCGCTGGGAACCTCCAGGTTCAGCCCGACCCGGTCGGGCGGGGCACCGCCCTGGCTCACCGACACGTGATGGCCTCCTGCGCCGGGAAGTCGAGGTCGGCGGGAAGATCGACGTCCCATGCCAGGTTGGCCAACCGGACCACCCGAACGGGGAGGCCGAGGCGATCAGCTTCAGCGCAGTGACGGTGGAACGACCCGGCGCCGTAGGCGAAGCGGAAACCGGCGGTCAGGGCGACTACGGCCACGTTGGTCCCGTCGTCCCGCCGGTCGGGAACCAAGGTCACGCCGGTGCCCTCGGCCAGGTCGGCCAGGCCGGCGGCCAGGGGAAGGTCGGCGTGGGCGACCACCACCCGCTGGTAGCCCAGGGCACCCAGGTGGCGGACCCCCTCGGCGACGGCTCCGTCCAGGCCACGGCGCGGCGCCCACACCACCGTGGCCCCCTGGTCGAGGGCCCAGGTGGCGACGTCGTCGTCGTCACACACCACGGCCACGGCGAGAGGAGCGGCAGCGGCGAGCACCCGGGCGGCCATGGTTCGCGCCAGTGCCTCCCGGGCCCGGGCATCAAGGGCAGGGGCCAGGCGCAACTTGGCCCGGGAGAACGCCTTGACCGGGACCAGGACGGCGGCGTGCATGGTGGGCCGGAGTCTACGGGTGAACACCGCGGTGCCACGGCGGGGGCGGCGCGCTGCTTCGTGACCCCGGCCAACCTAGGGTCGGGCCAATGGTGCGGGTGGCGGTTATCGGGGCCGGATCCTGGGGCACGACCTTCGCCGCCCTTCGCTGCGCCAACGGACCGACCACGCTGTGGGCCCGGCGCCCGGCGCTGGCTGCCGAGGTGGAGGGGGCGCACACCAACAGCGCCTACCTGCCCGGCGTCCGACTGCCGCCGGCGTTGCGGGCGACGGCGTCGCTGCGTGAGGCGGTCAGCCAGGCCGACGCCGTGGCCGTGGCCGTGCCCACCCACGGCTTCCGCACGGTGCTGGCCCGCCTCGCTGGTCACCTGCCTGCGGGGATACCGGTGGTCAGCCTGGCCAAGGGTCTCGAGGAGCAGACCGCCAAGCGCATGACCGAGGTCATCGCCGAGGTCCTGCCCGGGCACCCCGCTGGCGTGCTCACCGGGCCCAACCTGGCCGGGGAGATCGTCGCTGGGCAACCGGCGGCGTCGGTGCTGGCCATGGCCGACGAAGCTGCGGCCAGGGACCTGCAACCGGCGTTCGGGACTGACGCCTTTCGGGTCTACACCAACGGTGACGTGATCGGCTGTGAGGTGGCCGGCGCCTTCAAGAACGTGGTGGCCATCGCCGCCGGCATGGTCGACGGCATGGGGCTGGGGGACAACGCCAAAGCCGCCATCGTCACCCGAGGCCTGGCCGAGCTGACCCGCCTGTCGTCAGCGCTCGGAGGCGACCCCCGGACCTGTGCCGGCCTGGCCGGCCTGGGCGACCTGGTGGCCACCTGCAGCAGCGCCAAGAGCCGCAACCACCAGGTCGGCGTGCAGTTGGGCCTCGGCCGACCGCTGGCGGAGATCGTGGCCGGCACCGACATGATCGCCGAGGGGGTGAAGAGCGCCCCGGTGGTGTGCGAGCTCGGTGACGACCTCGGGGTGGAAGTGCCGATCGCCGAGCAGACCCTCGCCGTGTGCCAGGGACACCGCTCCCCGGGCGACGCCCTGGCGGCGCTGATGCACCGCCGACCGCGCCCCGAGCTGCACGGCCTGGCCTGAGACGACGGCGGGCGGGCCGCGGGGCGACGTGAGGTCCGCGGGTAAACCACCGGGCACTTGAGAATCACTGCGCTCCTTTGGCCGGTAGCTGGATCTTGCATCCTGCTCGACAGCCCACGGCCCGCCCTAAAGACATGGGTGCGGCTCCGCAGGAGTGACCACGCGGCGAGTGGAACAACCCCATTCGCGTAGCGTGATTCGTGGATCCGGCGTCGTTCCTGGTCCTGGTGGAACCGGTTACTGTCAGCCGGACGTGACATCCGAGGCCTACCCACGCTTCGTAGACGGGTAGAGGGGTACACTCGAGTGGGAGCCGACGTCTCGGTGCCTGTCGCTCCGCCGGGGGGAAGGGGTGTGTGTGGCCAGAGAGGCAGCCGGAGGCGTCGCTGACAGCGACTTGGTCGAGTTGTACCTGAAGGACATCGGCAAGCACCCGTTGCTGAGCAAGGACGACGAGGTCCGACTGGGAGAGGCGGTCCGCGCAGGCGTCGAGGCGGAGGAGGAGTTGGCGACCCCGACATCGCTCACCTCCGATCGGCGCGATCGCCTTGATGCCCAGGTCCAGGCGGGCCGAGAAGCGGCCGCCACCTTCGTGAAGAGCAACCTCCGGCTGGTGGTGTCGATCGCCAAGCGCTATCCGGCCTGTGGCCTCCCGTTGCTCGACCTGGTCCAGGAGGGCAACTTCGGGCTCATGCACGCCGTGGATAAGTTCGACCCCAGCAAGGGCTTCAAGTTCTCCACCTACGCCACCTGGTGGATCCGCCAGGCCATCGGCAGGGGCATCGCCAACACCGGTCGCGCCATCAGGCTCCCGGTCCACGCCGGCGACCAGCTGGTCGGCCTGCGCATCGAGAGCATCGCCTTCGAGGTGCGTCACGGGCGATCTGCGAGCTCGTCCGAGCTGAGCGAGGCCCTCGACCTCCCCGTACGCAAGGTCGAGGAGCTCCTGCCCTACCTGAACGACCCGGTGTCGCTGTCGGAGTCGCTGGGCGACAGCGAGCGGGAGCTCGGCGACCTCCTCGAGGATGCCGGCGGGGAGGCACCCGACCAGCAGGTGTTCGCCGCCATGCTCCCTGCCCAGGTGGCGGAGCTGCTGTCGAGCCTGGGCCAGCGGGAGCGGGACGTCCTCTGCCTTCGCTATGGCCTCGACCGGGGCCGGCCCCGCACCCTGGAGGAGGTCTCGCAACACTTCGACCTCACGCGGGAGGGGATTCGCCAGGTCGAGGCCAAGGCCATCCTCAAGCTGCGAGGGCGCTTCACCGGTGCATCTCGCGATCTCCTGACCGCCTGAGCCCTGAGTCCCTGGGCCCCGGACGTCGAGCGGCCGGCTCTAGCCTTGGCCGTGGTGTTCGCCGGGTGAGGGCCACCGCACCCGTCCTGCGCCGGGCGCTCAAGCCCCGGCCCCCTTCGTTGGCCATCGAGCGGGCGCTGTGGGACGCCGGCCACGAGACCGTCGTCGGCGTCGACGAGGTTGGTCGGGGGGCGTGGGCGGGCCCGTTGTCGGTGGGTGCCGCGGTGCTGCCCCCGGGGCGCAGGGTCTACAAGGTCCGGGATTCCAAGCTGCTGACCGAGGCCGAGCGAGAGGCGCTATTCGACCGCATCGCCTCGTGGTGCCGGGCCTGGGCGGTGGGCCACGCCAGCCAGCAGGAGTGCGACGAGCTGGGCATGGCCCAGGCCCAGCGCGTGGCCGCCCGGCGGGCCATCGACGGGCTGGGTCTTCAGCCCGATCACGTGGTCGTGGACGGCCAGTGGGACTTCGTCGGCGGAGGGCGGACCCAACGCCTGGTGGGGGCTGACGCGCTGTGCCTGTCGGTGGCAGCTGCGTCCATCCTGGCCAAGGTCACCCGAGACCGGATCATGCGGGCCGAGGCCGAGCACTTCCCCGGCTACGACTTCGACCTCAACAAGGGATACCCGTGCCCCCGACACAAGCTGGCGCTGGCCGGGATGGGCCCGACCTCCATCCACCGCCGGGCGTGGGTGTTCATGGACCAGCTCCCGTGGACCGCCCTCCATCGCCCATCGGCCAAGGTTGACGCAGGGGCGGCTCTCGGGTATCTCGTGTCCATGAGCGACGACGACACCTCCAACGACAAGCCCGACCCCGGTGACACCTCCGACCAAGACCACGACCACGGCAAAGACCACGGCGACGACAAAGGCCACGGCGACGACAAAGGCCACGGCGACGACCACGAAAATGGCGAAGACGGTGACGGGGACGCCGGATCGCCGAGCGAGGAGCGTCTGGAGAACCTCCAGGGTGACATCGACCAGGTCCGAAAGGGCGCAGAGGACGCCGACCTGCTCGAGGATCCGGACGAGCCCCGGTACTACGAGAGCGGGAACGACGACGAGGACATGGACGACCAGGCGGTGACCCCACCCGGCTGACGGCGGGCTTGGCAGGTAATGTGGCGGCGTGCTCGCCGTCTACGCCCTGGCCGCCTGGACGGTGTTCGTGTGGGGGACCCGCATCTCCAACATCGTGGGTGGTGCCGGCTCGCCTGTCGACCTGGCCCTGGCAGTGGGACTGGCCGGCCTGGGTGTCGCCGTGGGCGTTGCCGCTTGGCGGCGAACGCCTCGTTGGCTCCTGACCACCCTGGTGCTGGCAACGCTTGGGATGTGGGCGGTCCGTACGCCGCTCATCCTGTTCGACGCCGACCGCGGCGCTGCCTTCAAGACAGTCCACCTCGTCCTCGCCGCCGTGTCGGTGGCGCTGGCCGTGGCGGCGTGGCGCACCGGTTCGACGGCGATGGTCGGTGCCTACCACCGACGCCGTTCACCAGCGGGGACGGCGCCGCCGAGGTAGCGCGGCGGTGGCGATAAGCTGCCGCCGCCATGGGCCAGGCCATCACCGTCGTCGAGAAGCCCAGCGCCGTACCCGGCGTCATGCGCTTCGAGACCAACCGCAGCCTCACGGGTACCGGGCACGAGCGTTATCGCAGCGGCCACGCCGTCGCCGGGCACCGTCCCCCCGACGAGTTGGCCCGCCGGCTCTTCGACCACGGCGGCGTAGACGGGGTTCACATCTACTCCAACATCATCACCGTCGATCTGGCCGACGGCTTCGATGGGGCAGGGCTGCGGGAGATCGTCCACGACCTGTTCATCCACTACCGACCTGGCGTGCTGCCACCGTCGGACCGAGACCTCACCGGCGCCGACGCCCAGCCCGCCGAGTAGAGCGGGCGTGAGCTTCGGTTAGCCGTCGGGCACAGTTGGCGGTGCCCCTTGCGCTTCGGCTCGCGCTGGGCGATGATCACCTCAGTGTAATTACACTGTGGTGGTTCGGGGTACGCCCCGTAGGTGTCAAGAGGGGAGCCGACCGTGTACAACCGAGCAGGATCCGACGGTCAGGGCGACGACGAGTTGGCCTGGCAGCGCCTCGCCAACTGTCTGGGGGTCGATCCCGACCTGTTCTTCCCCGAGCGAGGCGTCTCCACCCGGGAGGCCAAGGAGGTGTGCCGAGGCTGCGTGGTGCGCGATGACTGCCTCGACTACGCCGTCGCCAATGGCGAGAAGTTCGGGATCTGGGGCGGCATGAGCGAACGGGAACGGCGACGGGTCCGCCGTGCCAGGCTCGACGGCGGTCGGGGAGGCGCCGCCTCGGCGTGACGCCGTATCGTTGGCGAACCAGAGCTTCGACGGCGCCTGATGACGGTGCCTGATCGAGGCCGGTCAGTGGAACGGATCGGCCGGGCGCTGCTTCAGGCGGGCCTCCATCGTGCGATCCGGTTCCAGGCCGAGCTGGCCCCACCGTCGCTGTTCCACTGAATCCAGAACCGCCTCGGGCACCAACCCCACCACTTCCGCCCGATCGATGGCGGCGTCGGCGGCCACCCGGTCGTACACCGCCTCTGGCCCCACCCGGAATGGCTCGATCAGGTTCATCGAGACCTGCACGGCGGCGCCTACAGCCAACCCCAGGGCCCTGACCGACGGGCCCCGCAACGACCGGGCCAAGGCCCGGGCCAGGGCCAGATCAGGATGGGCCAGCCAGAGGTTGTAGGCGACGAGCACGGTGCGGGCGCCAATGGCGGTGGCGCCGGCACGAGGGTGAGCCTGGGGGGGGCCATGGTCAGGCGCCAGCCGTACGAACGCCCCCTTGCGCACCTCGGGCAGTGACCGGCTGCCCGGTCCGTAGGTGAAGGAGGGGACGCCGAGGCTGCTCCCGAGCCAATCCCCGAAGCGGTCCCGGGCGGCGATGGCGTCAGCCATGGTGGCGCCGGCCAGAGGCACGAAGGGCACCACGTCGACGGCTCCCAGTCGAGGGTGGGCGCCGGCGTGGGCCCCCAGGTCGATCCGGTCGACGGCGGCGGCGGCCACCGCTCTCGGCGCCTGTTCGCCCACCAGGGTCAGCACCGAGCGGTGGTGGTGGACATCGGTGTGCACATCGAGGAGGTCGTCGCCGGCGGCGGCGACCAGGGCGGCGATGACCTCGGGACGGCGCCCCTCGCTCACGTTGACCACGCACGCCAGCACGGTCAACCTGGCCCAACGGCTTCGGCCGGTCGGGCCGCCCACCTGAGCTGAGCACCGGCGGCTGCCGGCGTTGCCGGTTTGCGGACGACGGCAGCTATGCTCGCCTTCATGGCAGGTCTAGGAGCACCAGAACTTCTAATCATCCTCGTCCTCGTTCTGCTCGTCTTCGGCGGCGCCAAGTTGCCGAAGCTGGCCCGGTCGCTGGGGGAAGCCCAGAAGGAGTTCCGGCACGGGACCACCGAGGCAGAGCGTGACGAGCAGGAGCGCAAGGCCGAAGCTGCGAAGGCCGAGGCCACCAGGAGCGAGGCTCCCAAGGACGGGCCCGTCCTCTAGGTCCTCCCTCTTCCCGACGCCGGGCCTCAGGTCCGGCGCCTGACGCGGGGAACCAACTGCGTCCCGCCGACGTTTCCCCTCCGGTACCCACTTGGGAGAGTATCGCCCGTACCCACGGGCGTTTCCTCTACACCGTGGCGTACCGACTGACAGGGAACGATGCCGACGCGCAGGATCTCGTGCAGGAGGTGTTGCTCCGGGTCCACCGGGGCCTGGCCACCTACCGCCCGGGGTCGTTGGAGGGCTGGTTGAGCCGGATCACCACCAACGCTTTCCTCGACGAGGTCCGGCGCCGGAAACGGCGCCCCACCCAGGCCCTGCCCGAGGAGCACGACGCCGTCCTGGCCTCGGCCGACGATGTCGAGTCGACCCTGGCGTCCTCCACCATCCCCGAGGAGATCCAGGCGGCACTGGCGGCTCTGCCCGAGGAGTTCCGCGTCGCCGTGGTGCTGTGCGACGTGGTAGGCCTGCGCTACGAGGAGATCGCCGAGCATCTCGGTGTCCCGGTGGGCACGGTCCGCAGCCGCATCCATCGAGGTCGCAGCCAACTGCGCCAGGCGCTGGGATGACTGCGGACGCAGGCCGGCACCCGGGCGAGGATCTGTCCGCCCTCCTCGATGGCGAGCTCGACGACGAGGCGGCGCACCTCGTTGGCGCCCACCTGGACATGTGCTCCTCGTGCGCCGAGGAGCTGCACTGGGCCCGGGCGGCGCGCTGGGCCCTTCGCAGCCTGCCCGCCGTCGAACCCCCACCCGGCTTCATCGATGAAGTTGCCGCCGGTTTGGCCGGCGATGAGGGCGGGGGTGACGGGGCCGGCTTGCCCAGTGCAACCGTTTCCCTGGACCGCCACCGGGCCCGGCGGCGCCCACGGCGAGGCCGGGTGGCGCCTGCCAACGTCGCTGTGCTGGTGGCGGCGGGGGTTGCCCTGTTCGTCCTGACGGTGAGCGCCACCGAGCCAGGGCCGTACCAGCCTCAGGTCGACACCGCCGTGGGTCGTCACGTGGCGTCCCTCTCGGCCATGGCCGCCCAGGGCCAGGTGGTGGCCGACGGCGGGCCCGACCCCCTCCGTCCTCGGGCACCGGTCACTCCCACGACCGCGCCGTCCCGTGACCTGGCTGCCCTGCCCGCGCCCTTTCGAGCCCCGCCAGCGCTGGGCGACGGTTACCACCTGGTCGACGCCTTCACCCAGCACCTGGGCCTCCAGCTCGTCTACGAGCGGGACCGCTACGGGTTGTCGGTCTTCGAGGCCCGAGGCCGACTGGACTTCGCCGAGTTGCCCGCTGGAGGAGTGCGACTGGAGGTTGCCGGCGCGCAGGGATGGCAGTGGGAGGCGGAGGGGGTCGCCGGACGGGTCGTCGTCTTCGAGCGGGACGGTCTGGTCGTGACCGTGGTCGGTGACGAGCCCGGAGGCGCAGTGCTCGAAGCCGCCCGATCGATCCCCGAGCCCCGGCCCCTGTCGATGGCCCAGCGGTTGGGAGAAGCCGGGGCCAGCGTGCTGGAAGCCTTCAGCCCGTGAGGGGCTTCAGCCCGTGACCGGCGTCGGGTCGGACGTGGCCTCCAAGGCCGCCCGCCTGCGCTTGAGGATGCGACGGCGCTCACGTTCGGAGGCGCCACCCCACACCCCATGGTCCACCCGCTGGTCCAGGGCGTACTCCAGGCACGGCGCTTTCACCGGGCAGGTCCCGCAGATGCGGCGAGCGATCTCCACTCCTACTCCGTCGCTCGGGAAGAACCGGGCCGGGGGATGGTCCCGGCAGTTGCCCTTGGCCATCCACTCGGTGCTCATCACCACTGTCGATCTGTCACGATCGTGGGCATCAGTACTGCGTGCCCGTCACGACTCTGCTCATCACGGCCTCCTAGGTCGGCATGTCCGCCCCCTGTTCTACGGAGCCGGGAAGGATTTGGTTCCCGGCATTTCCCGGCGGGAACGGTGGACGGAGGCCATGACGTTGTTCTCAGAAACAGCCACGGCGGATTATCGCCGTAAATGGTACAGAGCCACGGCGGATTATCGCCGTAAATGGCACATTGCCGCCAGGAGGAACCAATGAACCCAGACCAGTCGCCCGGCGGGAACCAACCCGGGAGCGAGCAGACGGCGCCACCGTGGGGCCAGGGCGTCCGAGCCGAAGCTCCCACCCGTCCCACCTGGCTCGACGCCCCCGCCTCTCCCCCGACGGGTGGGGAGCCAGCCCCACCCGTCGCTCCTCCCGGACCACCTCCGGGCACCAGCCCGCCTCCCGCCACCGGCATGGGGAGCGATCGCCGGGGCCGGTCATGGCGGTCGATCCTTCCCGGGGCTCTCGCCGGTGCCTTCGTTGCCGCCCTGGTGGTGGCCGTTGCCGTGGCCACCGGCCTCACCGGCAACGACAACGGCACCAGCCAGGCCAAGCCCGGCTTCGATCGTCCCACCCTCGACCTCAACGGCACGCCCCTCGACATCCAGGGGGTGATCGACGCGGTGCGACCGGGTGTGGTCTCGATCATGGTCGAGGGGGTCAACACCGGGAACTTCGGTCAGCAGCAGCTGTTCTCAGGCGCGGGCAGCGGCATGGTCATCGGGGCCGACGGCATGGTCGTCACCAACGCCCACGTGGTGGCCGGGGCCCAGTCGATCAGCCTCATGCTGGCCGACGGCCGCCAGGTCCCCGCCGACCTGGTGGGCAGCTCCACCGCGGCTGATGTCGCCTTGGTCAAGGCTCGGGACGTCAGCGACCTGGAGACGGTGCAGCTGGGCGACAGCTCGGCCATGCAGGTGGGTGACGAGGTGGTAGCCGTGGGCAACGCCTTGAACCTGGGGGCCAGCCCCACCGTGACCACCGGCATCGTCTCCGCCCTGAACCGCACCATCCAGGAGGAGAACGGCAACAGCATCGACAACCTCATCCAGACCGACGCCGCCATCAACCCTGGCAACTCGGGGGGCCCGCTGGTCAACGCCCTCGGCCAGGTCATCGGGGTCAACACCGCCGTTGCCGGCGGCGCCCAGAACATCGGCTTCGCCCTTAGCATCGACTCGGTCAAGCCCCTCATCGAGCAGCTCCGCAACGGGGGCGGAGAGGTGCGGGGCGGGGCCTACCTGGGCGTCAGCACCTCCAACCTCGACAACGTGAACCCGCAGGTCCTGAGACGCCTTGGCATCGACCGCCAGGACGGGGCCTTCACCATCGAGGTTCAGCGGGGCACGGCCGCCGCCGACGCCGGTCTGCAGCCCGGCGACGTCATCATCGCCGTGGACGGAGAGCCCACCAAGACCAACGCCGATGTCGGCGACGCCATCGCCAAGCACAAGCCCGGCGACAAGGTCGAGATCCGCTACGTCCGGGGGGGCGAGGAGCGGACAGCGAGCGTCACCCTCGGGTCGCGGGGGGTCGGGGGGAACTGACCCGCGGATACCGGCGTGGCCGGCTCGGCCCGCCGACACGCTGCCGCAGTAGCCTGTCGACGTGTCGTACGCCGAGAACGTCGTGTCGCAACCACCGGTTGGCCGTGTCCGGGTCGTGTACCTCGGGCCGGTCGCCCCCCACTGGGAGGTGCAGTCCGACTTCGGTGATCCCCGGGTCGTCGACTCCTTCCGCCAGCGGGTGATGGCCCGGCTGGTGCTGCTGCCCCCCCATGATCCCCAGTTCCGCCGGAACCGGGAGCGGGTGGCCCGCGACGCCGAGCGCGAGCTGTTGCTGTTGGAGTGGGACCTGGGGCTGCCCGACGAGCAGGCCCCACCCGATCCCGCCTACCGCTCCTGATCCAGGTCCGACCATGGCAGCGATCGGCATCGACCTGGGCGGCACCAAGGTGCAGGGGGCCGTGGTCGAAGGGGGAGAGGTGGTGGCCGACGCCAAGGTGACCACTCCAATGGGCGTCGAGGACGTGGTCGAAGCCATCGCCGCATGTGTCGGTCGGCTGGGGGGCACCAAAGGTATGGACGGGGTGGGCGTCGGCGCCCCCGGCGTGGTGGACGTGTCCTCGGGCACCGTGGTCCGGGCACCGAACCTCCCCGGCTTCGACACCGCCGTGCCCCTGGCCACCCTTCTCGGAGATGCCCTCGACGGTGCCCGGGTCGTGGTCGACAACGACGTCAACGCCGCCGTGCTGGCCGAGCACCGCTTCGGGGCGGGCCAGGATCGGGCCAACCTGCTCGGGGTGTGGGTGGGCACCGGGGTGGGCGGCGGCCTGGTGCTCGACGGTCGCCTGCGCAGAGGGCCTGGTGGGGTGGCGGGAGAGATCGGCCACGTGACCACAGGCGACGATTCCCGCTGCTGCGGGTGTGGACTGCCCGGCCACCTGGAGGCCTTTGCCGGCCGGGCGGGCATGGAGGCCGAGGCCAGGCGTCGCCACGCCACAGGAGAGCCGACCCTGCTGGTCGACTTGGCCGGCGACAAGCGCATGAAGTCGAGCGTTTTCGCCAAGGCCCTCGAGGCCGGGGACGTCATGGCCGTGGCGTTGCTCGATGACGCCGTCGCCGCCCTCGGGCCGGCGCTGGCCTCGGCCGTGGCCCTGGTCGACCTCGACCTCATCGTCGTCGGTGGCGGCCTGGCCGAGAAGCTCGGTCTTCGCTTCGTGGGTCGGATCGAACAAGCCGTTCGCAGCCGACTCTTCGTGCGGACCTCGCCCCTGCAGGTGGTGCCCGCTGCCCTGGGCGACTTTGCCGGCGCTTTGGGAGCGTCCTTGCTGCTGGGCGAGTGAGGCCGGAGCTCCCTCCCCGTCGAGGGTGGTCAAGCATGTCGCTCTGCCAAACTTGTAACCTGCGTTGAGATGGATGGCGGCGCACCAGAGTCGTTCGAGTACCGGCAGAGCAGGGCCCACGGCGACGGCGACGGCCCTCAGGATGCCGGTGACGACTGGGGAGCCCGGCGCTTCATCAACCGGGAGCTGTCTTGGCTCGACTTCGGGGAGCGGGTGTTGGCCCGGGCCGAAGCGCCCGAAGTGCCTCTGTTGGAGCGGGCCAAGTTCCTGGCCATCTTCAGCCAGGGCCTCGACGAGTTCTTCCAGGTCAGGGTGGCGGGACTGAAGGACCAGGTGGCGGCCGGGCTGCAGGCGGTGACCCCCGACGGCCTCACCGCAGAGCAGCAGCTCGACGCCATCCGCGCTCGGGTCACCGTGCTGATGGGCCGCCAGTGCCACATCTTCCTCCACCAGGTGGCCCGGGCCCTGGGCGAGGTCGGCATCCACCTGTCGAACTGGGACGAGCTGGACGACGACGACCGCAAGGAGCTGGTCGAGGTTTTCGAGCGCCAGATCTTCCCGGTGCTCACCCCTCTGGCCGTCGACCCCGGCCACCCCTTCCCGTACATCTCCAACCTGTCGCTAAACCTGGCGGTGATGGTGCGTGACGCCGACACCGGCGAGCGTCGCTTCGCCCGGGTCAAGGTGCCCAACCTCCTGCCTCGCTTCGTGGTCATGACCGACGGCGAGCGCTACGTCCCCCTCGAGCAGGTGATCGCCGAGCACCTGATCGCCCTGTTCCCGGGCATGGTGGTGGAGTCGCACCATCCCTTTCGGGTCACCCGGAACGCCGACCTGACCCTGGCCGAGGACGAGGCTGACGACCTCCTGTCGGCGGTGGAGGTCGAGTTGCGCAGGCGTCGCTTCGGACGGGCGGTTCGCCTGGACGTGGACGAGGGCATCGACGACGAGACGCTGGAGCTGCTCACCCGCGAGCTCGACCTGAGCCCCAACGATGTCTACACCTGCAGCGGGCCACTGGACCTCAGCGGTCTGTGGAACGTGTGGGCCTTGCCCCGACCCGACTTGAAGGACGATGTCTTCACCTCCGTGACCCAGCCCCGACTGGCCGGGATCGAGGATGAGGATGTCGACCTGTTCGCCCGGATCCGCAAGGGTGACATCCTCGTGCACCACCCCTACGACTCGTTCACCACCTCGGTGTCGGCCTTCATCGGCCAGGCCGCGTCTGATCCCGCCGTGCTCGCCATCAAGCAGACCCTCTACCGCACCTCAGCCGACAGCCCCATCGTCAAGTCCCTGATCCGGGCGGCCGAGAAGGGCAAGCAGGTGGCCGCCCTGGTCGAGCTCAAGGCCCGCTTCGACGAGCAGGCCAACGTCACCTGGGCCCGAGCCCTGGAAAACGCCGGGGTACACGTGGTCTACGGGATGGTGGGCCTGAAGACCCACACCAAGACGGCGCTGGTGGTCCGCCAGGAGGACGATGGCGTACGCCGCTACTGCCACGTCGGCACCGGTAACTACAACGAGAAGACGGCCCGCCTCTACGAGGACCTGGGCATGCTCACCTGCGACCCCGACATCGGCGCCGACCTCTCCCAGCTCTTCAACTACCTCACCGGCTACGGCCGTCAGGTGCAGTTCCGCAAGCTGCTGGTAGCCCCCGGGCCCCTGCGCCCCCGCCTGGCCGAGCTCATCGCCGGAGAAGCCGAGGCCGACCCCGGGACCGGTCGGATCATCATGAAGATGAACAACCTGGTCGACGTGGACATGATCGACGCCCTCTACGCCGCCTCCCAGGCGGGAGTCGAGATCGACCTGGTGGTCAGGGGGATCTGCTGCCTACGCCCGGGGGTGGAAGGTCGGTCAGACCGCATCCGGGTCCGCTCCATCGTGGGACGCTTCCTCGAGCACTCGCGCATCTTCTACTTCGCCAACGGCGGCGGGCCGGAGCGTGAAGCGTGGTACATCGGCTCGGCCGACCTCATGCCCCGCAACCTCGACCGACGGGTGGAGGCGGTGGCCCCCGTGGAGGGCGAGGAGCTCCAGGGGCTCCTCCGTGAGGTTCTCGACGTGAACCTGGCCGACGACGAGCTGGCCTGGGAGCTCGGGCTCGAGGGTGAGTGGACCAAGGTCCCCAGCGGCAAGGGAGTCAACACCCACGTGCGTCTTCGCCAGTTGGCTGGGGCCCGGGCCCGGGGCAGGGACGTGGACGTGTCCGGCGAGGTGGGGTGAACGCCGGGGAACCATGCCCAGCTCATCTCGCTGCCGGCCAGCTTGCCGTCGCCTGACAGAAGGGGCCGCCGAGTCGACCGATGACCGGCCCTGCTACGCGCCCCTGGCGTGGGTTCGGCTCGATGACCGACATCGCGCCTGAGCCGCCCCCCACGCCGGCGGCGGCGAACGTGCTCAGGAACCGGGGCGTGGTCGGCATCGGTCTCGGGAGCCTGTTGTCCGACACCGGCCACGAGATGGCGACCGCTGCCCTGCCCGGGTTCCTGCGTTCGCTCGGCGCGCCGGCGGCGGCGTTGGGGGCGATCGAGGGCATCGCCGACGCCGCCCTGTCAGCGTCGAAGGTGGCCGGCGGGGTCGTCGCCGACCGGCCGGGGGTGGAGCGCAAGGTGCTGACCGCCGGGGGCTACGTCGTCGCCGCCGTCGGCCATGGCGCCTTCGGGCTGGCGACGGCGTGGCCGATGCTGGCCGCGGCCCGGGCAGTGTCCTGGGTGGCCCGGGGAGGCAAGGCCCCCGCCCGCGACAGCCTCCTGGTCGCGTCCGTGGCCCCGAAGCAGCTGGGCCGGGCCTTCGGGGTGGAGCGGGCCATGGACTCCCTCGGCGCCATCGCCGGCCCCCTGCTCGCCGCTCCCCTCATCGTGGCCGTCGGCTACCGGTGGCTGTTTGCCCTGAGCGTGCTCCCCGGCCTGTTCGCCGCCGCCGCCGTGCTCCTCCTCGTGCGCGAGGCGCCCCGGATCGCGACGGCCACCGCGGCGCTGGCCGCACCCATGCGGACGTTGCTGTCCAGCCCGGGGCCGTTCCGGCGCCTGCTGGTGGGGGTGGGGCTGTACGGGTTGGGCAACTTCTCGGCGACCCTGCTCATCCTGCGGGCCACCCAGCTGCTCGCCGACCACGGCCGCACCAACACCCGGGCAGCAGCGGTGGCCGTGCTGCTCTATGCGGCTCACAACGCCGCCAACGCCGCCTTCGCCTATCCCGCCGGCGCCGCCGCCGACCGAATCGGGCGCCGCCCGGTGCTGGTGGCCGGCGTGGCCCTCTTCGGGCTCGCCTGCGCCCTGTTCGCCGTCGGCTCGGCCAACCTGGCGGTGCTGACGCTGCTGTTCATCGCCGTCGGCGCATCGACGGCCTTGGTCGAGACGGGCCAGGGCGCCCACGCCGCCGAGCTGTTGGACCCCGCCATCCGGGGGCGGGGGTTCGGGCTGCTGGGCCTGGTCGACGGCGTGGGCGACCTCGTCTCCAGCGTCATCGTCGGGGTCCTGTTCACCCTGGCCAGCCCGGCCTGGGGCTTCGTCTACGCCGCTGCGCTGTCGGCGGCAGCCACCGTGGTGCTCATGGGCGAGCGAACCGGCACCGGGACATGACCCGACGTAGGCGGCCCAGCGGTGAGCTGCCCGTCGACCCCGACCTGGACGGGGCCGACCTGGCCGAGCCCGGAGCGGATCACCACCGCGCTCCCCGCCATGGTGAGCGGGCCCGGGGCCGGGCCGAGCCGACCGTGTTGGGCGCCATCGCCCTGGGCGGTGCGCTCGGCGCCTCCGCCCGCTACGGCGTGGCCCAGCTCATCCACGTCTCACCCGACGGCTTCCCGTGGGCCACGTTCTGGACCAACATCTCCGGCAGCTTCGCCCTCGGGCTGATCCTGGCCCTGGTGCTCGAGCGCTTCCCGCCCAGCCGCTACCTGCGCCCGTTCGTTGCCACCGGCTTCCTGGGGGCCTACACCACCTACTCCACCTTCGCCGTCGAGACCATCCTGCTGGTCATGGACGGCCGTCCCGGCCTGGCGCTCGCCTACGCCGCGGCTAGCCTGGTGGGAGGATTCGCGGCGGCATGGGCCGGCATCTGGGCGGCGCGGGTCCCTCCCGTGCCGGACAGAGGAGGGTCGTCATGAGGCTCGAAGGCCGCCAGAAGCGCCTCACCATCTTCGTCGGCGAGTCCGACCACCACGGCCACACCCCCCTGGCCACCGAGATCGTGCAGCGGGCCCACCGCGCCGGGCTGGCCGGGGCTTCGGTGTTCCGCGGCATCGAGGGCTACGGGGCCTCCAACCACATCCACACCACCCGCATCCTTTCGCTGTCGGACGACCTGCCCATCGCCGTGGTCATCATCGACCGCGACGAGGCCATCCAGGCCTTCCTGCCCGAGCTCGACGAGCTCATCGACGAGGGCGTCGTCATCATCGACGACGTCGAGGTCCTCAAGTACGTGGGGCGGCCGAGGGGCGAGAGATGAGCCCGCTGGCCTGGGTTGCCTTCGTGGCCGCCGGCGCCCTGGGCGCCCCCGTGCGCTACCTGGCCGACGGCTTCGTGGGCGACCGCACCGAGGGTGCGTTTCCTTGGGGCACCTTCCTCATCAACGCCACCGGCTCGTTGCTCCTCGGCCTGCTCACCGGCCTAGCCCTCTACCACGCCTTACCCAAAACCCCGAAGGTGGTCCTCGGCACCGGGTTCTGCGGCGCCTACACGACGTTTTCCACCTTCACCTTCGAAACGGTGCGCCTCCTCGAGGAGGGAGCGGTCGACGAGGCCTTTCGCAACGCCGTCGGGACGCTGCTGACCTGCGCCGCGGCGGCGGCCGCCGGTGTGGCCCTGGCCGCGCTGTGACCCATCTTCACCCGTCACCCTCCCCGGCTCGAGTCTACAATCACCTCAGCCTTAGGGACCTGGCTCGGGAAGGGCGCGGACCCGACGACGAGCTGAGCGGCGAGGTGGTCGGCGTCGGCCGACGGGAGACCACAAGTCAGTGGAGCTTGACGATGGGCCATCCTGCCGCCCTGGCCGCCGAGCGCAGGCGTCGGTCGGGGTTGACGGCGACGGGGTATCCGCACGCCGACAGCAGGGGCAGGTCAGAACCGGCGTCGGAATAGGCGAAGGCCCGGCTGAGGTCAAGCATGCCCAGCTCATCTCGCAGCCGGGCCAGCTTGCCGTCGCTGTGGCAGAAGGGGCCGTCGAGTCGACCGGTGAGGCACCCGTCAACCACCTCGGTTCGGGTGCCGACGCCCCGGTGCACGCCGAGGTGGGCAGCCACCATCTCCACTAGCTCGTGGGGGCTCGACGAGAGCACCACGCAGTAGTCGCCGAGCTCGAGGTGCTGGCCGATCAGGCGGAGGGCGGCAGGGGGGACGAGGCTGGCCACGTCGGCCCCAACCGCTTCGACCATGGCCACGAGCGGCGCCTGCTCGAAACCGGCAGCCATGGCCAGCAGCCGCTCCCGCAGACGCTCGGCTCCGGGTTCGCTCAGGCCCTTCCTCCGGAAGACCACCTCCCGGGCGAGGAAGCCCAGGAGATCGGC
>JBPCJK010000158.1:0-3863 GCA_051005375.1 Acidimicrobiales bacterium | reverse complement strand
CTCCCCCAGCGGGCAGGTCAAGGTGGCCGACTTCGGCATCGCCCGGGCCGTCTCCAACCAGGAGAACCTGACCCAGACGGGCACGGTCATGGGCACTGCCACCTACTCCTCCCCCGAGCAGGCCCGGGGGGAGTCGGTCGACCCCCGCAGCGACGTCTACTCCCTCGGGGTGGTGCCCTACGAGATGCTCACCGGCCGCCCTCCCTTCACCGGCGACAGTTCGGTGGCGGTGGCTTACAAGCACGTCCAGGAAGCCCCCCGGCCGCCCCGGGCCCCCAACCCCGACATCCCCTTGGCCCTGGAGGCGGTGGGGCTGCACGCCATGGCCAAGGACACCGCCGAGCGCTACGCCTCGGCCGAGGACCTGCGAGCCGATCTGCGCCGGTTCCGCGAGGGCAACCAGGTCCAGGCAGCCACCGTCGTCGTCGCCCCCGTCGTCGACGACGGCCGGACCCGAGCCGTCGGGGCGGTGCCGGTGGCCGACTGGGGCGCCACCCGCGCCGTCCCCGCCAGCGAGGGGACCACCGTCCTGCGGGAGCGTGACGACCGGTACGACGAAGCACCGTCCCGACGTCCCAACGCCGCCTTCATAGTGGTGCTGGTGGCGCTGCTCGTCGTCCTGGCCGGACTGCTGTTCCTGCTGGCCACCAACCTCGGTGGCGGCGGACAGAGCGACCAGGTGTCGATCCCCAACTTGGTCAACCAGAAGCAAGTCGACGCCGAGCGCCTCCTGCGCGACCAGGACCTGGTGCCCCGGGTGACTGAGGAGGAGAACGCCGATGTCGAGGCCGGCGTGGTCATTGCCCAGGACCCGGTGGCCGGCACCAAGGTCAAGAAGGGCGCCGAGGTCGCCCTCACCGTCAGCTCGGGAGCAGCGCCGGTGGCGGTGCCTCGAGTGGTGGGGCTTAGCGAGATCGATGCCAGGGGCCGGCTGGAGACCGCCAGTCTGGTCGGGGACTTCCGCCCCCAGGAGAGCTCCGAGGTGGCCAAGGGCAAGGTCATCTCCCAAGACCCCGCCCAAGGGGAGATGGCAGCGCCCAAGTCCACCGTGGTGGTCCTGGTCTCCAGCGGACCTCCCACCGTCACCGTTCCGTCGGTGGTCGGCCAGGACCAGGGCAGCGCCACCAACATCCTCAGCAGCGCCGGTTTCCGACCGCAGGTCCGCCAGCAGGCGGCCGAGCAGCCGGCGGGCACGGTTGTCGCCACCGATCCACCGCCCAACAGCCAGGCCGACAAGGGCAGCACCATCACCATCGTGGTCTCCACCGGCCCGGCCACCACCACGACGGCCGCGCCCACAACCACGAGCACCACCCAGCCGAAGGTCACCACCACGACCCAGTTGCCCACTACGACAACCACCGCCTGACGTCCTGGAATCGCCATGGGAACCCTCGGTCCCGCTCACACGCAACGTTACGGGGAGCATCCCCATGCCAGAACTAACCGAGGTCGACCCAGAGGCTCCCCCTGATGCATCGACCCCCGCCCCTGCCGACGGCGATGCCCCTGCTTGCGGCTCCGGTCCGATAAGCGCCGCCAAGCGCTTCCTAACGGGCCTCGTCAGGTCGGAAACCGCCCGAGAGTTCGGCCTCATCGCGGTGATCGTGATCTTCATCGCCGTGGTCGCCAGGACCATGCAGCTCGGCGGCCATGACTGGGGTGACGACTTCGCCCTCTACATGCGACAGGCGAAAGCATTGAACATCGGAAACATCGGCGAGGTTATCGCTGATAACCGCTTCTCGGTCGACAATTCCGGCTGGCACACCTTCAGCCCGTACGCGTACCCATGGGGTTGGCCGCTCCTGGTAGCCCCACTTTACGCTTTGTTCGGCCTCAACTACGGCGTGTTCAAGCTCCTGGAGATCGCGGCATTCTGCACCTTCCTGCTCCTCTTCTTCGCCATCACGAAGCCACGAGTCGGCGCTCGCGCTGCCACGCTTCTAACCCTCCTCATCGGCCTCTCCTTTGACTACGTCGGCGCGACGAATACCGTTCTATCTGACATACCATATCTAGGCTTCGTTGGCCTGAGCCTTTGGTGGCTCGACCGTTGTCGAGTGCGCGGGATCCTCTCCATCAACCGACGAGATCTGGTGATCCTCGGTCTCCTGCTGGCATACACGTACAACATCCGCCGAGAAGGCGCCGCCTTATTGCTATCGCTAGCAAGTCTACACTTCGCCGTAGTAGCTCCGGCCGTTGTCCGGGAGCGCTCGCTCCGGTTTCTCCGAGAGTGCGACTGGCGACAGATCTTCCTTCCGTACATCACCTTCGCTTTGTCGGTTGTTGTGTTTCATTTGCTCCTTCCGACCGTTCTACTTGCACCTGCAGGTGGGGTGGGCCTCCAGAACGTATCGAGCCGCATAGCCGGGTACAAGGACATCCTGGCGCAGCAAATCGGCCTAAAGCCCCTCGGTGAGCCGATCCAACTCTTTCACAACGAAGTCCTCGGTCGATATGTCCTGCTGCTACTTGTGCTCCTTGCCGTCGTCGGACTCGTCACGCGACTGTTGTGTGCCTTCAGGGAGGACCTCGCTATTGCTGCATATCTGTGTGGTTCTTCACTTATTTTGCTTCTCCTTCCCTTCCAGGATAATCGCTACCTCTTTACCATCACCCCTTTCTTAGTCTATTTCGCCTATCATGCGATACTCTACACACCCGAGGGTACGAGGTCGCGTAGTCCAGTTGCACATCAACTGCTTTCACTTGCACCGGTCGTATGTCTCGCCGGGCTTGTTCTGCTCAACGCCCAAATCTTGGACCACGCCTTTGACTACTACCGTCAACCCGGTTACGTCCTGGACGGTCCTGAAAGTCCCGAGGCCCGAGAGATGTTCGCGGCAGTTGAGGATCGGACGCGGTCTGATGCCGTGATCCTCTTTTTCCGATCGCGAGCGATGACCCTCTACACGGACAGGCAATCGATCATGGGAGCCGATCTCAACGATGTCCTACAGCGGGCGGATTGGTACGTCATGAAAAAGGACAGTACCTACTCACAGAAGCTGCTGTCCGACGCTGAGGCATCAACCTATGGGCTCACCAAGACATGGGAGAACCCAGGTTGGGTTATGTGGCGCATCCCCCGACCGCTGGCAGCGGAGACGGGTTGACCAGCTGTCCCTGAGCACTAGACGCGAGAGCGAGGACCGCTTTCGCGTCACGTTCTTACGAGCTCAGGGCGGCCCAGGAAGTTGGCCAGGAGGTCGTGGCCACTGCCGGTGAGGATCGACTCCGGGTGGAACTGCACACCCTCCACGTCGAGGTGGCGATGACGCAGGCCCATGATCACGCCGTCGTCGGTCTCGGCGCTGACCTCGAGCACTTCGGGCAGTGTGGCCCGCTCGACCACCAGCGAGTGGTAGCGGGTGGCCACCAACGGGCTGGGCATGCCGGCGAAGACCCCCCGGCCGTCGTGGTGGACCATGGAGGTGCGCCCGTGGACCACCTGGGGCGCCCGCACCACCCGGCCACCGTAGATCTGGCCGATGCACTGATGGCCCAGGCACACGCCGAGCACGGGGACCCGCCCGGCGAGGTGGGCGATGACCTGGTTGGAGAGCCCGGCGTCCTCGGGACGACCAGGGCCGGGGGAGACGAGCACGGCGTCGGGAGCAAGCTCGTCGACCTGGTCGAGGTCGAGGGCGTCGTGGCGGTGGACCAGGGGCCAGGCGCCCAACTCACCGAGGTACTGGACCAGGTTGTAGACGAAGGAGTCGTAGTTGTCGATGACCAGCACCCGGGGCCCCATGGGCGCCGACGCTAGCGCTGGCGCTGCGCCGGCCGGTCAGCTTTCGTCGGTCTCGGCCAGCAGGTGCGCGGCCTTCTCCACCGCACGCC
Source organism: Acidimicrobiales bacterium (assembly GCA_051005375.1). Lineage (GTDB taxonomy): Bacteria > Actinomycetota > Acidimicrobiia > Acidimicrobiales > CADCSY01 > JADDRA01. The sequence goes on along the minus strand of JBPCJK010000158.1, from coordinate 14 downwards.
GGGCCCGGGTGAGG
>JBPCJK010000157.1:0-4075 GCA_051005375.1 Acidimicrobiales bacterium | reverse complement strand
GGCCACGAGTTGGTTTCCGTCCCGCTGCGCGACGGGGTCACGGCCTGGCCGGACACTGGAGGCGAGCCCGCCGCGGTCCTGATGGGTCAGCCGAACCATCTCGGGTGTATCGAGGACGTGAAGGCCGCGGCGGACCTGGTCCACGGACTCGGCGGACTGTGCGTAGTGGCCGCGGACCCGGTGGCGGCCGGCCTGCTGCGTTCGCCGGGCGAGCTCGGGGCGGACGTGGTGGTGGGGGAGGGCCAGCCGTTCGGGACGACCATGTCCGTCGGTGGGCCATTCGTCGGGCTGTTCGCCACCACCCTGGAGCAGGTGCGGCGGTTGCCCGGGCGCTTGGTGGGCGAGGCGGTCGACACTGAGGGGCGGCGCGCTTATGTCACCACGCTGCGGGCGCGGGAGCAGGACATCCGCCGGGAGAAGGCCTCGTCCAACGTCTGCACCAACCAGACGTTGATCGCCGTGGCCTGTGCCGTGCAGTTGGCCTGGCTGGGCACCTCCGGGCTGCGGGAGCTGGCCCTGCGGTGCGCCCGGGCCACTCGCTACACACGGGAGTCGCTGCTCTCCGTGGACGGCATAGAGCCTTTGGTGGAGGCAGCCACGTTGCGGGAGTTCGCCGTACGCCTACCCCGCGACCCGGCCACCGTGGTCGAGCGCATGGCCGAGGAGGGCTTCCTCGCCGGGGTCGTGCTCGGGGGCAACGGCATGGGGGGCAACGGCATGGGCAATGGTGGCAAGGGCGGCGGCTCCGATTACGGCGAGGGACTGCTGGTCGCCGCAACCGAGCGCCGTACCAGGGCGGAGATCGACGCCTACGCCACAGCCATGGCCAAGGCCGTCCGATGACGGGCGTCATGCCTTCGGCGCCGGTTCCTGCACCCGGAGGCCGGGCCGCCAGTGCCCCCCTGCTCGGACGGGGGACCGAGCCGACGGTGTTCGAGCTGTCGTCGCCCGGACGTCGCTCGGCGTCGTTCCGATCGGCCGACCTGCCCATATGGGACGCGGCCGAGCTCGTCCCCGCCGACCACCTCGCCCCCAACCCTGTCCCGCTGCCGGAGGTGTCCGAGCGCGATCTGGTCGCCCACCACACCCGGCTCACCCATCGCCAGTACAGCGTCGACCTCGGCGCCTACCCGCTCGGGTCGTGCACCATGAAGTACAACCCGAAAGTGTGCGACTGGGCAGCGGCGTTGCCCGGTCTGGCCCGGGTCCACCCGGCGTCGCCACCGTCGCTCATCCAGGGCTGGCTCGAGCTGTTGGTGTCCCTGGGCGACGCCCTGGCCGAGGTCACCGGTATGCGTGCCGTGTCCCTGCAGCCCCCCGCCGGGGCCTCGGGCGAGCTCACCGGGCTGCTCATCATGCGGGCCTACCACGCCAACACCGGTGCCGCCGACGACGCCCGTCGCACCAAGGTGGTGATCCCCGATTCGGCCCACGGCACCAACCCGGCGTCGGTCGCCCTCGGCGGCTACCAGACCGTCACCGTGCCCAGCGACGAACGGGGATGTGTCGACGTCGGCGCCCTGCGGGCGATCCTCGACGAGGACGTAGCCGGCATCATGCTCACCAACCCCAACACCCTCGGCCTGTTCGAGGAAGACATCGCCGAGATCGCCGAAGCCGTGCACGACGTCGGCGGCCTCGTCTACTACGACGGCGCCAACCTGAACGCCATCCTCGGCGTGACCCGCCCCGGCGACATGGGCTTCGACGTCGTGCACCTGAACCTGCACAAGACCTTCGCCGTCCCCCATGGCGGCGGTGGCCCCGGGTCCGGCCCCGTCGCCGTCACCGAACAGCTGGCGCCATTCCTCCCCGGTCCTCTCCCGGTGGCGAGCACCGACGGCGGGTACGCCTGGCACACCCCCTCTCGCTCGATCGGCAGGGTGCACGGCTGGCATGGCAACGCCCTGGCCCTGGCCCGGGCCTACACCTACCTGGTGGCTGTCGGCGGTGACGGGATGCGCCGGGTGGCGGAGGCGGCCGTGCTCAACGCCAACTGGTTGCGGCGGCGGCTCGGTGACCACTACCAGATCCCGTACGACCGGCCCTGCATGCACGAGTGCGTGGTCTCCGCCGCCGGACTGAGGCGGGCCCACGGCGTGCGGGCGGTCGACGTGGCCAAGCGGCTGTTGGAGGAGGGCTTCCACGCTCCCACGGTGGCCTTCCCGCTGGTGGTGGACGAGGCGTTGATGATCGAACCCACGGAGACCGAGAGCCCCCAGACCCTGGCCGCCCTGGCCGAGGCCCTGATCGCCATCGCCGAGCAGGCGTCCGCGGATGACCGCCAGGCACCCCGCACCACGCCCGTGGGCCGGGTGGACGAGGCTCGTGCCGCCCGTCGCCTGGTTCCCACCTTCGATGCCCGTGAGGACGACTGAGCGCGTCTGGGCAGCTGGGTACCATCGAGGCCATGTCGTCCTGGGCAGATCCTCGACCGGTCGCCGCCGCCGAGCCCGGTCAGGGCGAGGGCGGGAGAAAGCCACCCAATCCTCCTGGCTGGAGGGGCCCTAGCTTGCCTCCGCCCCCCGGTCCTGGGGGCGGCCTGAGGCTCGACGACCTACGCCACCCTCACCTGGGCGGACGGGTCTGGGGATACGACCGCGAAGAGGTCGACGACCTCCTGGCCTTGACGGTCGCCACCATCGAGCGCCTGCAACGCCGCCGCCAGCGAGACGCCGCCGTCATCCAGGCCCTGACCAGAGACGCCGAAGCAGCTCAGGCCCGAGCCGGCGACGTAGAGCACCGGGTGGTCGCCGCATCCTCGGCGGTGGACGTCGCCGAGGATGCGGCATCACAGTGGCAGCGACGAGCGCGGGAAGCTGAGCAACGGGCGGCTGACGCCGAGGAGCGGGCGTCGCAGCTCCAGCGGGAGACCGAAGCTGTGCCCGTACCCGACGACGAGCACCTCCCCCAGACCCTGCCCCTCGCCCAACGCGCGGCCCGGGCGCTGTTGCGCGAGGCTCGGGCCAGCGCAGCGTCGATCGTGGCCGACGCTGAGGAGCGAGCACGCACAATCGAGGTCGGCGACGACGACCGGTCCGGTCCGGTGCTCTGACCATCTCGGTGGGCGCCCGCCCGCCCGCTTGGCCGGCCGAGCCGGCTTGGGCGCCGAGACCTTACTGGTAGGTCGGGTACTGGCGTCCTCTGGGCACAACCTCTTCGCCGGCTTCGTCGCCCCATACTGCCCACCCCGGTCTTGGGTAGCGTGCGAAGAGCTCCAGGAACGGCCCTGGGGAACAGGCTTCGATGATGTCGTAGAGCTCATCCGGCTTGCGACTGTGCTCCCGCTTGCGCGTAGAGAACAGGTTCACCTGGCGACGGCCGGGAGCGAGCGTCCGTAGATGTCCTTTGGTACCGAACAGTATCAACTCGGTCACGTTCCGGAAGTAAAAACCGACACCCCGGCCGTCGCTTCCTCCGTCCTTACGGATCTTGTGCCACACCAGGTTGCCCTTGTACGTGAAGCCCCAGTTCTCGAGCACCATGAGCCCCTCGGCCAGTAGCGCGTTGGGCACCCAGAGGTAGCAATGGCTCTTGGCGGCAAGGACGTCGGCAACCGGGAGCGAAGCTATGTCCTTGGCGTCCAAGGTGTCGTACCGAGACAGGCGGCGGTGTTCGGGGGCCACCTTGCCGGTGCGGTTGGCGAATCGCCACGGCGGGTCGGCCAGCACCGTGGCGAAGGGCACCCCTCCCATCTGCTCCAGGCTCAGCTCCGGCACCCTGCTCCTATCGCTGGCGAGTCCCAACATTGTGCCTGAGCTGTCCGCCGAAAGGGTGGATCCCCAAGGGAGCGCTGGCTGCCGGTCCTGACCGGGGAATACCATCCACCACAATACTTGTATAGAACGACGTCTCTACCCAACCCTTCCCGCGAAGGTCGACGTCCACCCATCCTGCTATCTTCGACTTGTTTCCCCCCGGTTTGGTGATCATGGATTTGCCGAGGCTGAAGGTCCTCAACATACCCATCACGTCATCCCACTCTCCGGGATGAGCGGCTTGGAGGACAGCGGCAGCGTTGCGCCATTCGCGTACCTCGTAGAGGGCGGCGACGTCAGGCGGGATGAGGTGAAGG
>JBPCJK010000156.1:0-3272 GCA_051005375.1 Acidimicrobiales bacterium | reverse complement strand
CTCGAGGACGCTCGTCTCGCACGACTCGCCTACCATCGACAGCACCGCCCAGTAGCACCGCCAAGGGGACCCCGCGATGCTGACTGATCGAAACGCGATCTCTATCGCGAACTCAGAAACAGGTCAGTGCTCGTAGCCACCCAGCGTTCTGAGGGCGACCTGGTGGAGCCCAACGAGGTCGGCCATGTAGGACCAGCATGCACGGTCCTACGCATGCTGAGCATGCTGCTCGACGGCGTGAACCATGGCCATCCTCACCAACGACACCGAGCGCCTGGTGAGGTTCTACCAGGAGGTGTTCGACGCGACCGTCAGCGCCGAGATGCAGCCGGGGGAGGGAAGGCGCCTCACATTCATCGACATCAGCCCGACCGCCGAGCTCAACGTCTTCGAGGTCCGAGACAACACCGAGGCGCAGCGCCAGACGCCGATGTTCGGTCGGGGTCGCATCGATCACCTGGGTCTGCAGGCCGCGTCGCTCGGCGCCTTCAACACGATCCGCGATCGTCTTCTCGAACGCGGCTCCACTGACGGTTTCGTGACCGACTTCGGCAGGATCCTGAGCCTGTTCTTCCGCGATCCGGATGGCCTTGAGGGTGAGGTGTGCTTGCCCAACCCGAACGCCAATCCGGGCGTCTTCAACCCACCGGGCACCCCGGCGGTGGGCTACTCCCTGGTCGACCAGCCTGAGGGCTAGCCGTCTGTTCGGCCTGTCGGCCGGGCGCGCACCGATCCACTTGGCGTACCCACGGCCTCGTGGACCGAGCCTCGGCTACCACGAGGTGGGCTCGGCTGTCCTGGACCCTTAGCCCGCCAGAGCGCACGCCGCTGCCGGTCATCCATGTGTGGACTCCGTGACCGGCCCGGTGCGGCTTGGGGCGCGCCCTGGACATCGGATGTGGCACCGGTGATCACGCACCCTCGCCCAGAAAGGATGGGACGTCACGGGCGTCGACCTCGTCCCTCGCACCCTCGAAGCGGCGCGTTTCCAAGGCGACGCAAGCGGACGTCAAACGCCCGGTTCCTGCACGCACGACGTGACGTCGATGCCTGACAGGTTGGGTGGTGGCTACCGGTTCCTACTCGACGTCAGTTGTTTCCACGGCCTCAAGCCCGGCCAGGCATGCCGGAGGTTTCGGCGGCGTGGCCGGGCTGGAATGCGAGCATGAGCATGCGGCGCTCAAGCGCACCGCACCCCGCTTTCTTCCGGCTGCGCCAGGGTGGTTGAGCCGTCGGCGGCGGACGCTGGTGCGATGGGGGTCTAGGTCGTGGCATCAGGCACATCGGGCCCGACGTTCCCCCTCATCGGGGCAAGCGCACACAGGAATCCTCGTGGAAGCCGAACGGTCTGGGCCGGCGGACTCAGCGGTACTCGGTGTGCAGACCGGTCGCCACGTCTTGCGGGGACGGCATGGCGGCGATCTCGCACTTGACGTGTTCGGCGGCCGTCCTGAATGTGGCCTCGGACAGCAGACGCTCGACGTCAGAGCGGACCTCGTCGATGGAGACGCTCCCGGATTGGAGGGCGAGGCCCGTTCCCGACCGGGTGCAGGCGGCGGCATTGAGGAACTGGTCGGCGGCCTGAGGAACGCACAGCTGGGGGAGTCCGGCGGCCAGGGCTGCCAGGAACGTCCCTGATCCCGCGTGGGAGACGACCGCTGCGCAGCGCCGGAGGATTTGGTCCTGGGGGATGTAGCGAGAGACGTGGACGTTCTCCGGTTGCGGTCCGAGGGAAGCGGGATCGCCCTTCGGGCCGACGGTTACCACGACGCGCACGGGGAGCATGCGTATGGCCTGGACTATGGTCGAGAGAACCGCGTCGTTGCTGAAGACCGTGCCGAGGGTGACGTAGACGAGCGGGTTCGACGACGGGGCGGACAACCAGTCAGGGAGACGTTCGTCGCCGGCTGTGGCAAAGTTCCCTGGGCGGAGAAGCTGGGTGGTCGGGACGTGCGGGCGCTCCGCGAGCTGCAGGGTCGGCGGGTAGATGTCGAGGTAGAGGTAGCCGTAGCTACCACCATGAGGCTTAGGTTCCTGCCCATGAGCGGTCGCCGGGAGCTTCGCACCGTGTGTCAACACCGGTCGGAAATTGACCCGGCGGACTCAACCGGTCATAGCAAGGAGGTCGGCGAGTCGCTCCGATGGTTTCATGAAATCGAGCCGCTTGCGGGGACGGTTGTTGAGGCTGCGAGCGACGGCGTCGAGGTCCGCCTCGGTGAGCAGCGACAGGTCCGTCCCCTTGGGCATGTACTGGCGCAGGAGGCCGTTGGTGTTCTCGTTCGACGGCCGCTGCCAGGGACTGTGCGGGTTGCAGAAGTAGACCTGGATCCCGGTGTCGATCGTGAAGCTGGCGTGCTTGGCCATCTCCTTGCCCTGGTCCCAGGTGACGGTCTGGAAGAACTCGCCAGGCAGCTTCGTCACGGCTCGCCGCATCGCCGCGTCCACCGTCTCGGCCTCCTTGCCGTCGGGGAGGTTAAGCAGGAACAGGTAGCCCGTGGTGCGCTCCACGAGGGTCCCGACCGCCGAGCGCCCGTTCTTGCCAATGATCAGATCTCCCTCCCAGTGGCCGGGGACGGCGCGGTCGTCGGCCTCGGCAGGGCGCTCGCTGATCATCACCATGTCAGGGATCCGCCCGCGGGTCTCGGTCCGATGTCTCGGCCGGCGCTGAACCCGGCCGGTGCGCAGGCATCGGGCCAGCTCACGCCCCAGCTCGCCCCGCCCCTGGACGTAGATGCTCTGGTAGATCGTCTCGTGCGACACCCGCATCATCGGATCGTCCGGGAACTCGATCGGCAACCGGCGGGCGATCTCCTCCGGCGACCACCACTCCTCAAGCCATTCCACCACCTGCCCGGCGAGCCTCGGGCACTGGAGCTTGGCGCCCTTCGGGCGCCTGGCTTCGAAGTAGGCACGGTCGTGCGCCCGCCAGGCTCGGTAGCCGTCACGGCCACCGTTGGCCTTCACCTCCCGGCTAACGGTGGAGGTCGATCGCCCGAGCTGACGGCCGATGGCGCTGAAGGAGTCCCCGTGACGGAGCCCGATGCTGATCTCTTCGCGCTCTGGCAGCGAGAGCCGACGCGGGCCGGGCGACCAGCGAGTCGCCCGCTCTTCTCGCTTGCCCTGGCCGGCGACCACGCGCTTCACCGTCCGCAGCGAGCAGCCCACGTCCCTCGCCACCTCGGCGACGCGCATGCCGTTGCTTCGCAGCTGGCGTACGTGCCGCCGCTGGTCAACCGTCAGATGGGCTCCCACTACACAACCTCCCGATCGAG
>JBPCJK010000155.1:0-5081 GCA_051005375.1 Acidimicrobiales bacterium | reverse complement strand
GAGATGTTCTTCATCTCCACCAGGACGTCGATGGCCCGGTCCAGGTCGGTGGTGGTGGGCTCTTCCGGCAGCTCCGGCGGCTCCCAGGACGGTGCCCCCGCCAGCTGGCGGAGCCGGGGGATGCCGGCGGGCGAGCCGTGGAGGAACAACACGTCGCCGGGGAGCAGTACCTCGTCGCCCCCGACGTCGGTGATCCAGTGGCGCTCCCGGTGGATGGCCACCACCCGCATGCCGACGGCCACCGGCAGCTCGAAGTCGGCCAGCAGCCGGTGGGCGAAATGAGAGCCCTCCCGCAGCGAAACCCGGTGGCTCACCTCCTCGGCCCGGGAAAGGTCGGCCACCAGCTCGACGGGGATGCCCACCCGGCGGGTGACGATGCGGGAGATGTCCACGGCGGCATTGCCCATGCGCTCGATGGAGGAGATGACGCTCAGCACCGAGGCCATGGAGTCGGCGTCGCGAGGTGAGCGGGCGGCCAGCACGCACACCGCCCGCATGTCGTGGACCAGGTCGTTGAGCCGGCCTTCGAGCTCGTCGACCTCGTCGGCCATGCGGGGGTCACCGAAGTAGACCGAGGCGTAGGCCAAGTCGATCATGAGCTCGCTGGAGTCCTTGGCCTCCGAGATCATGGTCCGCAGGTTGCGTGGTCGTTCGTCCACCTGCCCCCAGGCTACGCCGCAGAAGGCGCCCGCGCCGGCGCCACGGCTACCTGATGCCGAGGATGGACACGGTGAGGACCAAAGTCAGGGCGCCGACGAAGTCCACCGAGGAGCTGACCACGGGGATGCCGTAGCTGTCGGGGTCGACGCCGATGCGCAGGGCGGCGATGGTGCCGAGGTAGGCCACGATGACCACGAAGCCCACCGCCACCAGACCGCCGACCAGCGACAGCAGGGCCATCTGGCCCAGCCCGGGGCTGGCCTGGCCGAGCAGGCCGGCGACCAGGTGAGCGCCCACGCCGTTGAACAGGTACACCGGCGCCCCGAGCAGGAACACCAGGGCGATGTCCCGCCGGGCGGCTCGGCCCGGGACCAGCTCGGGGGTCACCTCGCCCAGGGCCAACTTGGTGGCCAGGCGTCCCGACAGGATCCCCCCGAGGGCCCCGGCGCTGCTCAGGTGGGCGGGGACGAGGACCAGCAGGGCCGGCAGGGCGGAGAACGACGTGAACTGGCGCTCCAGGACGATGCCGGCCATGGCGCTGATGGATCCGGCCAGGATGAGCACGGGCAGCGACTCCCGCACGATGCGGCGCAGCAGGTCGAGCTTGGCCAGGTAGCCGACGACCAGGGCACCGGCGGCGGCCACCATGGCCACCGTGGCCAGCACGGGGGTGAGCACCCCGATGCCCACCAGGTAGGTGGCGGCGAACAGGGCGGGCAGGGTCAACACGTCGCCGAGGGTCGAGACCAGCGGGGCGGTGACGTTGTCGAGGTCCCATCCGTAGCGCACGGCGCCGGTGGTGAGCCCGAGGGAGGCAGCCAGCACCACGGCCGAGGCCAGCAGGCCCCCCACCACCGAGATGAGGGCGAGATCGGGGATGGAGATGGTGCGGGTCACCCCGAGGCCCACGGCCACCGCCTTGGCCACAACGGCCAGGATGGCCGACATGGCCATGGTCAGGATGAGCACCGCCAGCACGTTCTGGCCGAGCACGGTGTCGCGCCGGGTCGACAACCGGAAGGTGCCGGCGTGGATGGTCGTGCTGATGCGGTTGCCGAAGGTGCCGAAGATGTTGCCCCGCAGCCCGATGGCGGCCGGCACCAGGACCAGCAGCCCGGGCAGGTCGGCCAGGGTGGCGGTGATCGAGCCGAGGATGGCCCCGGCGACCAGGCTGGTGGTGCTGTTGAGGGCCAGGGCGGTGAGGCTCTGACGAGCCCCGGCGGCATCAGGCCCGAGCAGCGCCCGGAAGCGCTCCAGCAGTCGCAGTGGTCGTCGCCGCATCGGGCCTGAGTCTGCCCGACTTGCGCCGCCGACCAGCGGGTCCGCCAGCACCACACCCCGACCGCGCTGCGCCGCCTTTCCAGATACGGAGGGGGGGTATAGTATGATTCCACTGTCAGAGGCGGCGCCATCCGGAGGAGGTTCGAGGTGCACGGCTACGCAGCCAACAGAGACGACTACATCAAACGTCTGCGCCGCATCGAGGGCCAGGTCCGTGGCCTCGCTCGCATGGTAGAGGAGGACAAGTACTGCATCGACATCCTCACCCAGGTGTCGGCAGCGACCAAGGCCCTCCAGTCGGTGGCCATCGGGCTCCTCGAGGAGCACATAGGTCACTGCGTGGCCGATGCCGCGGTCGCCGGTGGTCGCGAGGCGGACCTGAAGGTCAAAGAGGCGGCCGACGCCATCGCCCGCCTCGTCCGCTCCTGATCCCACCCTGACCCTGACAACGCCGATCCACCTTCAGACTCCGAAACGCCCACCATCCGAAAAGCCGTGACCATGACCGAGGAAGGCACCATCACCACCATCTACACCGTCGTGGGCATGACATGCGGGCACTGCGTGAGCTCGGTGTCCACCGAGATGGCCAAGCTCCCCGGCGTCAGCGACGTTGCGGTCGAGCTCGCCTCCGGAGCGCTCACCGTGACCAGCCCCCACTGGAGGCAGCCGACGTCGCCACCGCGGTGGAAGAGGCCGGCTTCGAGCTGGCCCCGAGCGGCGCCGCGAGCCCGGAGTGAGCACGCCGGTGACCACCGCCGAGGAGTCGTTGTGACCACATCCGTCACCGAGACGGCTCCGGCCGGGCAGGTCGAGCTGACCATCGGGGGGATGACGTGCGCCTCGTGCGCAGCCCGCATCGAGAAGCGCCTCAATCGCCTCGACGGGGTCACTGCCACGGTCAACTACGCCACCGAGCACGCCAAGGTGGCCTACCCGGGCACTCTCGCTCCCGAGGATCTGGTCGCTGCCGTGGAGGCGGCCGGCTACACCGCCAAGCTGCCTGAACCGCCCGCCCACTCGACAGAGGTGGCCGACAGCCACACCGGGGAAGTCGAGGGCGACCCGACCCGGCCCCTGCGCCAGCGCCTGTTGGCCTCGGCCGCGCTGGCCCTCCCGGTCATCGTCATGGCCATGGTCCCTGCCGCCCAGTTCCGCAACTGGCAGTGGGCCTCGCTGACCCTGGCCGCACCGGTGGTGTCTTGGGGGGCGTGGCCGTTCCACCGCGCCGCTTGGACCAACTTGCGCCACCGGACCGCCACCATGGACACCCTGGTGTCCCTCGGCGTGCTGGCCGCCTTCGGCTGGTCGCTGTACGCCCTGTTCGTGGGCGACGCCGGCACGGCGGGCATGCAGATGCCCTTCGCCTTCACCACCATCGGCCAAACCTCCGGCCACGACGAGATCTACCTCGAGGCCGCCTCCGGGGTGACGGTGTTCCTCCTCGCCGGGCGCTACTTCGAGGCCAGGGCCAAGCGCCGATCGGGTGCCGCCCTCCAGGCGCTGCTGTCGCTCGGGGCCAAGGACGTCGCCGTGCTGCGCGATGGCGTCGAGGTCCGCCTTCCCGTCGACCAGCTCGCCGTCGGGCACCGCTTCGTGGTCCGCCCGGGCGAGAAGATCGCCACCGACGGAGTCGTCGAGGACGGCGTCTCGGCCGTCGACACCTCGCTGCTGACCGGCGAACCGGTGCCCGTGGAGGTAGGACCGGGCGACTCCGTGACCGGAGCCACCGTCAACGCCGGCGGACGACTGGTGGTGCGAGCCACCCGGGTGGGCACCGACACCGCCCTGGCCCAGATGGGCCGCCTGGTCACCGACGCCCAGAACGGCAAGGCCCCGGTGCAGCGCCTAGCCGACCGGGTGGCGGCCGTGTTCGTGCCCGTGGTCATCGCCATCGCGGTGGCCACCCTGGGGTTCTGGTTGGGCACCGGCGGCTCGGCCACCGCCGCCTTCACCGCCGCCGTGGCCGTGCTCATCATCGCCTGCCCGTGCGCCCTGGGCCTGGCCACCCCCACCGCCCTGTTGGTGGGCACCGGCCGGGGCGCCCAACTCGGCATCCTCATCAGGGGCCCCGAGGTGCTGGAGTCCACCCGGCGGGTGGACACTGTGGTGCTCGACAAGACCGGCACCGTGACCACCGGGGCCATGAGCCTGGTCGACGTGGTCGTGGCAGATGGCGAGGACCCCACCGAGGTGCTGCGCCGGGTGGGCGCGGTGGAGGCGGCATCGGAGCACCCCATCGCCCGGGCCATCGCCGCCACCGCCACCGAGCGCACCGGCGAGCTGCCGGCGGTCACCGACTTCGCCAACAGCGAAGGTCTCGGTGTCCAGGGCGTAGTCGACGGCCACGACGTCGTCGCCGGTCGCCCCTCCTTGCTGGCGGACCGGGCCATGCCCCTGTCGCCCGAGCTGGCCCACACCAAGGACGAGGCCGAGGCGGCGGGCCGCACCGCCGTGGTGGCGGGATGGGACGGCGCGGCCCGGGCCGTGCTGGTGGTGGCCGACACCGTCAAGCCCACCTCGGCCGAGGCCATCGCCCAGCTGCGCTACCTGGGGCTGCGCCCCGTGCTGCTCACCGGCGACAACCGCCGGGCTGCGGCTGCGGTGGCCGCCGAGGTCGGTGTCGATCCGGGCGACGTCTTCGCCGAGGTCCTGCCCAGGGACAAGGTCGAGGTCGTGCGCCGCCTGCAGGGCGAAGGCAAGGTGGTGGCCATGGTCGGCGACGGTGTCAACGACGCCGCCGCACTGGCTCAGGCCGATCTGGGCCTGGCCATGGGCACCGGGACCGACGTCACCATCGAGGCGTCCGACCTCACCCTGGTGCGCGGTGACCTGCGGGCCACGGCTGACGCCATCCGGCTGTCCCGGCGCACCCTGGCCACCATCAAGGGGAACCTGTTCTGGGCCTTCGCCTACAACATCGCCGCCATACCCCTGGCCGCCGCCGGCTTCCTCAACCCCATGATCGCAGGGGGGGCAATGGCCTTCAGCTCGGTGTTCGTCGTGTCCAACAGCCTTCGCCTGCGCCGCTTCCAGGCCTTCGCCGACCAGCGGTAGGCAGGGTTGGCCGGCCGCAGCCGAGCGTTGTCCCACAGCCGCCGCAGGTGCCGCTGAACTCAGCGGCGGGAGCGGGTCCCTCA
>JBPCJK010000154.1:0-12151 GCA_051005375.1 Acidimicrobiales bacterium | reverse complement strand
GTGACCTCGGCGCCCAGCCTGGCGGCGTGGGTGGCAGCGGTGTTGCCCGCTGGTCCCCCGCCGATGATCACGAACCGGATGGGCGCCGCCACCCCGCCACGCTAGCCCGGCCTTTCCCTGGGACCGTCCCCGGCCGGGGCCCTTAGCTCCCGCCGCTTCTCCTGCGAGCTCAGAACAGCTTGGCGGCGGCGATGACGAGTCCGGCGACCATCAGTGAGGTGGCGAAATTGGCCACCGCCAGTCGGGCTCCCACGGCCTTCATCTCAGCCCGCAGCTTGGTCATCTCGCCGCCAACGTCACCGCCCAGCTCGGCCATCTCGCCATGGAGATCAGCGCGGAGCTCCGCCATCTCGCCGCGTAGGTCACTTCGCAGCTGGGCCATCTCGCCTTGTAGCCCGCCCGCAGCTCGTTCATCTCACTGCGGATGACCAGGCCCAGGCCTTCCACGCCGCTGCGGCGGGCGACATCACCCCAGCCCACGGGGGGCAGAAGGTCCATCATGGTCATCGTCGGGGCCGAACCCAGGGCCCGGTCCAGTGCTTCGAACAACTCGCGGCGATCGGCGTCGTCCACGTCTCACCTTCCCTCACTCGACCTCTCCTGCGGGGGAAGCGCACGTCGTTAGCCTAGCCCTGGGGTGAGACGTCCCAGATCGGACGGGTCGGACCGGGCGGGAAGGGATCAGGAGCGGGGGTGAGGCATGCACAGCTCGTCGTACTCGGCGATGACCAGGTCGTCGGCGCCGATGCTGCACGCCGGGCAGGCCGGGTCGCGGGGAACCTTGAAGGTGCGGAAGCTCTGGTCCATGGAGTCGTAGGCCAGCAACCGCCCGGTCAGGGTGTCGCCCAGCCCGAGGACCAGCTTGACCGCTTCCATGGCCTGGATCGACCCGATGATGCCGCACAGCACGCCCAGCACCCCGGCCTCGGAGCAGCTCGGTGCCAGCTCGGTAGGGGGAGGCTCGGGGATCAGGCAGCGGTAGCACGGCCCCACGTAGGGGTAGAAGACGGTGGCTTGGCCCTCGAAGCGGAAAATCGACCCGTGGACCACCGGGATGCGCAGCTTCAGGGAGGCGTCATTGACCAGGTAGCGGGTGGGAAAGTTGTCGGTGCCGTCGACGATGACGTCGTAGCCGGCGAGGACGTCGAGCACGTTGTCGGCCCCCAGGCGCACGTCATGGGGCACCACGTTCACGTCGGGGTTGATGGCGGTCAGCGTCTTCTTGGCCGAGTCCACCTTGCGCTCACCCACCCGCTCCAGGTTGTGGAGGATCTGGCGCTGGAGGTTGGACTCGTCGACCACGTCCATGTCGACGATGCCGAGCGTGCCCACTCCGGCCGCCGCCAGGTACAGCGCCGCCGGTGATCCCAGCCCGCCGGCGCCGAGGAGCAGGACCTTGGCATCGAGCAACTTCTGCTGGCCGGCCTCACCGACCTCCGGGAGCAGCAGGTGGCGCTGGTAGCGGTTGCGCTGCTCGGCGGACAGCACCCGGGGGGTGGACCACGCCCGCCCCTCGTCCTTCCACCTGTTGAAGCCACCGGCCATCGAGACGACATCGGTGTAGCCGAGCTCGCTCAGGGTCTCGGCGGCAAAGGCCGAACGGGTGCCCCCGGCGCAGTGGACCACGATGGGGGTGTCCCGCTCGGCCACCCGGTTCTCGATCTGGCTCTCCAGGTTGCCCCGGGGGATGTGGATGGCGCCGGGCAGCGCCCCCTGCTCGTACTCGTCGGGCTCGCGGACATCGAGCACCACCGCCCCATTGGCCACGGCCTCCTCGGCACCGGCGGTGTCGACTTCCCTGATACGGGTCTTGGCCTGGTTGAGCAGATCGCGAAAGGTCGCCATGGGCGAAAGTCTACCTCCGAGGTCAGGATTCACCTCGACGGCAGAACCCTGTTGACTGACTACGGGTGCTGTGTCAGGATCATCGAAAGTCAACCAGACACCCTCACAGGCCCTTTGTCTCTTCCCCCCATCTGCTCGCTGCACCCACTGGCGTTGGAGGACCCATGCCCGCTGCCCTGCTCTGCTTTCCCGTCGACTCCCTGCACATCAAAGCCTGGCCCGACCCGGTGATCGACCGCGTCGGCCACGACCCTCGCTCGTCCTACGTCGAGCGGTTCTGGTTGGGGATCCTGGGGCCCTCGACCACCTGGCTCCTCCGCCGGATGGCTTCCCAACTCGAGGCCGAGCCCGCTGGCTTCGACCTCCCCCTCGCCGACACCGCCCGGTCCCTCGGGCTCGGGGGCGAGGGCCGTAGCTCGCCGTTCGTGCGGGCGCTGTCACGGTGCTGTCAGTTCCAACTGGCCGCTCCCGAGGACGACGGCGTCCTGGCGGTCCGACGCAAGCTCCCGCCGCTCAACCGTCGACAGCTCGCCCGATTGCCCGAGCCGGTCCAGGCCGAGCACCAGCGCTGGCAGGACACCGAGCTCAAGACCCCACCGGTGGAGAAGCTGCGCCGCCGGTCACGCTGCCTGGCGCTGTCGTTGCTCGAGCTGGGCGAGGATCTGGAGGCCACGGAGCGCCAGCTCCTGCGATGGCGCTTCCACCCGGCGCTGTGCCGGGAGTCCGCCCTGTGGGCATGGGAACGGCACAGCCATGCCCTGGCCGCCAGCGGCTCCGCTGCTCCTACCGCGACAGTCGGCACCGCACCCGACGGCGGATCTACCGCCGCCTGAGCCAAGCTGTGCGGGCCCGGGGCCATGTCCCCCGCCAGTGCCGGGCCCGCCCTCAGCTCAGGCCATCACCGCCGGGATCGGAAGCGGGCTCCGGTGATGGCGCCGACCACCAGCAGCACCAGGGCGATGATGAGCAGCCACTTGAGGGCGGAGAACACCAGGCCGATGCCCCCCAGGAGCAGGGCGAGGATCACCAGCACCACTACGAGTCCCATGGACGTTCCCTTCTCGACGGTGGACGGAGTGTACCGGCGAGCAGGCCTCCCTCATTTGTTCCTTGCCGGATGGCTACAGCGAGTGGCGCAGGGACTCCCCCACCAACTCATAGGCACGGGCCCCCAGCGGCCGGTTTCGCCAGCGGCCGAGGTCGATCTCCTCGGAGTCGCCGAAATCGTCGACGAAGTCCTTCTCGATCTCGGCCACCACCGCCGGGTCGGCGATCGAGCAGTTCATCTCCTCCTGCAGTGACAAGGAGCGGTTGTCCCAGTTGGCGGTACCCACGTTGGCCCAGCCGTCGTCGGCGACGACGACTTTGGCGTGCATCATCGTTCGTTGGTACTCCAACACCCGCACCCCGCCCTCCAGCAACCTGGAGTAGGAGCGCTGGCCCGCCCGTCGCACCATCTCCTTGTCGATGTGGGGGCCGTTGACCAGCAAGCGCACGTCGACCCCGCGACCGGCGGCGGCCACCAGCTCGTCGATCACCGCCCGGCGGGGGGCGAAGTAGGCAGTGGTGATCCACAGCCGCTCACGTGCGCCGGTGGTGGCGGCCAAGATCAGCTCCTCGGCCGGCGAGATCCCGTGCTCGGGCGAGCTCCTGCTGATCTGCACCGCCACCCCGTCGTCGAAGGGCGCCAACTCGGGGAGATGGGTCCGGTCAAGGATCCGCTGGGTCGCATCCACCCAGTTCTCCAGGAAGCCGCCGACGATGTCGCGCACCGCCGGGCCTTCGATGCGCATGTGGGTGTCCCGCCAGTTGGCCGGGCCCTCGGCGTCACCGGTCCACTCGTCGGCCACCCCGAACCCGCCGGTGAAGCCAACCCTGCCGTCGATCACCAGGCTGCGGCGGTGCATCCGGTTGTTGAGCTGGTTCAACTTGTACCAGTGGGGCGCCCGGAACCACGAGAAGTTGACACCCGCCCCTTCCATGTCGGGGATCAGGCTGTGGTCGATCTTGGCCGAGCCGTAGGCGTCGAGCAGCACGTTGACCTCCACCCCGGCTCGGGCCCGCTCAGCGAGGGCGGCGGCGAAGGTGCTCGCCGTCTCGCCCTTCCAGAAGATGTAGTTGGAGAAGTCGACGGTCTCGGTGGCCGACGACAGGGCTTCGAGCATGCTCGGGATGATGTCGTCACCGTTGCGCAGCACCCGCGCTCGGTTACCCAAGCGTAGTGGCGCCGAGCACTCAGCCTCCAGCCACCGGGCGAAGGCGTCAGTGCCCGGGGCGGCGGGTTCGATGAACTCCATGCGCCGAGCCGCCTGACGCCGGAACTGGGCCGCCTGGGCCCCGTAGATGCCGCCGGCAGCGAGGGCGGTAGCCCCAACGGTCCTTGCCACTACCTGCCTCGGCTCCATCCGACCCGTCCTCGATGTAGGGGAGGTGAGCCGAGCGCGGCCTCACCGGATCAGCTTTACTCCGAGGCCGTCACCCACGGCGGATGACAGCGACGCCGGTCCTGCCGTCGTCCCCCATTGCCCTGGCGAGCCGCCGGCCCGGCTCATGGGATCCAGTCCCCCGCTGCCGCTCTGGGCATGCCGCCAAGCGACAGGGGTGTGGGTTGTCGCTCAACCACCCGCCTCAGTCGCCGGCCTCGCCGCCGCTGGCCTGCTCGGCGTCGCTGGTCTCCTGGGCGTCGGAGCTGGGATGGGCCTCGATGTCGTCGAGCTTGTCCTCCAGCTCCTGGGGCATGTCGAGCGTCTCTGCCGGCTTGGGGTCGACCCGCAACGGGTCGCTCGTCTCCTGGCGCCGGGGGTCGTGCTCGTCGGAAGCGGTCCACGCCTGGTTCTTCTGCTCCTGGGTGCGGACGTGCTCGTCGGCCAGGGGCTCGCTCAGGCCCTCGTTCTTGTCGCCCTTGCCCCGACGGTCATCGCCAGGCTCCTGGGTGGAGGTGCTGCTGGTGTCGTCTCCGGTGTCGGACATGCCAACTCTCTCTTTCCGTGGGCGGGCTGTGACAAGTGCTACTCCCCTTCACCTGGGGGCAGCAAACCCTTGCCCGCACACAGCAGCTCCAACAGTGTGCGCACGCCGGTCCCGGTGGCGCCCTTGGCCACCGGTCCGTCGTCGTCATCGGAGCGGGAGGGCCCGGCGATGTCGAGGTGGGCCCAGGGGACCTCGCCGACGAACTCCTGGAGGAACAGCCCGGCGGTGAGGGCTCCGGCCGAGCGCCCGCCGATGTTCTTCAAGTCGGCCACCTCGGAGTCGATCTGCTTTCGGTAGTCCTTGGGGAGGGGCAGGGGCCAGGCTGGCTCTCCTGCCCGCTCGGCGGCGGCTCGGACCGCTTCGACGAGGCCGTCGTCGTTGCCCATCAAGCCGGCGATCTTGCTCCCGAGGGCGGTTATGCAGGCGCCGGTGAGGGTGGCCAGGTCGATGATGGCATCTGGCTCCTCCTCCACGGCCAACGCCAGGCCGTCGGCCAGCACCAGCCGGCCCTCGGCGTCGGTGTTGAGCACCTCCACGGTGGTGCCGTTGCGGGTGGTGAGGACGTCACCGGGCTTGATGGCGCGCCCTCCGGGCATGTTCTCGGTGGCGGGCACGAACCCGACGACCCGCACCTCCGGCGACAGCGACGGCAACGCCGACATGGCGGCGATCACCGCCGCCCCGCCGCCCATGTCGGTCTTCATGGTCATCATCCCCTCGGCGCTCTTGATTGAGAGGCCCCCGGAGTCGAAGGTGATGCCCTTGCCCACCAGGGCGACGGTCGGCCGATCGGCGGCCGGGCCAGGGGGGTCGTAGGTCAGCTTGATGAGCCGGGGCGGCTGGTCGGAGCCCCGGGCCACACCAAGCAGGCCGCCGAGGCCGAGGTCGGCCGCCTCCACCTCGTCGATGACCTCGACGTCGAGACCTACCCGCCGGCCCACCTCGGTGGCCCGGTCGGCCAGGTCGGAGGGGTTGAGCGAGCCGGCCGGCTCGTTGACCAGGTCGCGGGCCAGGCACACGGCCTCCACCACGACGCCGGCCCGCTCCACGGCGGCGGCCAGCGTGCCGGCAGTTGTGTCGCCGGCAGTTGCGTCGCCAGCAGTTGCGTCGTCGCCGGTGGTGCCGTCGTCGTTGGCGCTGTCGAGGGCGCTAACGATCGCCAGGCTGGCCAACCGGCAGGGGTCGGGATCGGACTTGTAGCGGGTGAAGCGGTAGGCGGCCAGGCCGGCGCCCTCAGCCAGCGCCCCGGCCGCAGCTGCCCGGTCGCCACCAGCGGGAACGGCGTCGAGCAGCGTGGTGGCAGCAGCCGTGCGCTTCCAGGCGGCTCGCACCAACGCTGCTGCCGCCCGACGGAGGACGTCGACGCCCACCTCGTCGGCGTCTCCCACTCCGAGGGCGACGACGGTGCTCTGGCCTGGGCCGGCGAGAGCAAGCGACTCGCCCACCTTGCCCTCGAAGCCCCGGGTCGTCAGCTGATCCAGCTCGAGGCCGTGGCCTTCTCCCACCAGCACCGGTCCTCGGGCAACGGGAACGCCGATCACGCCCACGGCATCGGGGAGGCGGCGTGAGGT
Source organism: Acidimicrobiales bacterium (assembly GCA_051005375.1). GTDB lineage: Bacteria > Actinomycetota > Acidimicrobiia > Acidimicrobiales > CADCSY01 > JADDRA01. Next base: position 5,765 of record JBPCJK010000154.1, on the reverse strand, counting down.
GGTCACGGAAAGAGACATCAGGCTTCCTCCAGATCGTGGCTCTCGACCAGGCCGGTCTCGGCCTTGGCCAGCTTGCGCTCGTCCTCCTGCCAGCGGGCCATGACCCACACCACGCTGGACAAGCGGTTCAGGTAGGGGATCACCATCGAACCCTCGGCAGCCACGCCCACCACCGCCCGCTCCGCCCGGCGCACCACGGTGCGGGCGAGCTCGAGCGTCGCCGAGACGCGGTCCTCGCCCGGGAGCACGAAGTCGGTCGGGAGCTCGGTGCGGCCCATCAGCTCGTCGGCCAGCCGCTCGAGGGCCTCGACCATCCCCAGGGTGACCTGGGTGGTCCCCGGGGTCAGGCGGTGGCGGTTCTCGGGGGCGGTGGCCAACTCCGCCATGAGCACGTAAAGGTCTCGCTGGGCCGCCACCAGCAGCCGGTCGAGCTCGGATCCCGGCTCGGCCTCGCCCCGAGCCAACCCCAGCGCCGCCTGGGCCTCGTCGACTGCGCCCAGGGCCTGTGGAATCGGTTGGTCCTTGGCCACCCGTCCGCCGAGGAACAGCCCGGTGCTGCCGTCGTCGCCCCCGCGGGTGTAAGCCCTCACCGACCGGACGTTACCTACCGACCAGCTTCCTCCAGCGCCGGGTGGGTCGATCCCCCCGGAAGGCGCCTGCGGCGGTGACCGCAGCCAGCACGGGAACGGTGGCGGCGTGGCGCAGGGCAAGGCGCTCGGGGCTGCGCTTGACGGCCCACCAGGTTCCCCAACCCGGAAGGCCGATGCTCCGGTAGACATCGGGGTGGACCAGCGAGTCGAACATGATCTCGATCATGATCGGCGCCAGGTGCCGGACCAGGAACCGCTCCCGGCCCGGGGCCCGGCCCAGCAGCTCGGGCAGCACCGTCCGGGCGAAGGCCAGGTGCCGAGCTTCCTCCTGGCGGTGGTAGCGGTTCACCTCGGCCACGTAGGGGTCGGTGCCCGGGTGCTCGGCCATCCGCCTTTGGATCAGGTCGGGGTTCTCCTCGCCCGCCAGCACCAGCACGTACATCAGGGCCGGTCGACCGATGATGACGTCGCGCACGGCCCGGTGCTTGACGAAGCCCAACACCCCCCGCTCGAAGGGGTTGACGGCCTTGGCCCCGATCTGCTCCAGGAGGCTGATGAACAAGCGGGAGTGGCGGGTCTCTTCGCCCAGCTCGTGGAGGAGGTAGGTGATCCGAGGGTCGGTGAGATCGGGGGCCTTGGACATGTGCAGGCTGAACCCGGCAGTGAGAACGGCCTCGAAGCGGGTCCCTTCGTCGGCGATGGAGGCCACCTCCTCCCGGGAGAGCTGCACCCGCTGTTCAGGGGTGAGGTCGACGTCGATGCCGGCCAGGCTGAGCAGGTCGTCGGCGATCAGGCGACCCTCGCCCACCTCACCAGGGAGCTCCACCTCGGGACGGATCAACCGGCGGGCGGATACGGCTGAGAGCCGCTCGACAGAACGGGCAACGACATCCTCGCTGGTGGCGAGGGTGGCCACGTCGGTCATCACTGGCGAGGATAACCGCCATCGCTGTCATAGGGACTGGCGCCGGCGCCAACCCAGGGGCGGGCACCGTGGCGCCATCGGTACCCTGAAGGCGTGGGCTACCTGGAAGCGGTGCGACAGCGGGTGGTCGTCTTCGACGGGGCCACCGGCACCAACCTCCAGCTCCGGGACCTGAGCGCCGACGACTTCGGCGGGCCGGGGCTGGAGGGGTGCAACGAGATCCTGGTCGACACCCGCCCCGACGTGGTGGCCGAGCTGCACGCATCGTTCCTGGAGGTGGGCTGCGACGTGGTGGAGACCGACACCTTCGGCGCCTTCGCCATCCCCCTGGCCGAGTACGGCATCGCCTCCCGGGTCGAGGAGCTCAACCTGGCGGCGGCCCGCATCGCCCGGTCGGCGGCCGACGACTTCGCCACCCCCGACCGTCCCCGCTGGGTGGCCGGCTCCATCGGACCCGGCACCAAGTTTCCTTCCCTCGGCAACATCCGCTTCGCCGAGCTGCGCGACGCCTATCAGGTGCAGGCCGGTGCTCTGCTGGCCGGCGGGGTCGACCTGTTCGTCATCGAGACGGTGTTCGACCTGCTCCAGGCCAAGGCCGCCATCATCGCCTGCCGCCGGGCCATGGCCGCCGCCGGTCGCAGCGTCCCCCTGCAGGTCCAGGTCACCATCGAGCTCACCGGGCGCATGCTCCCGGGCACCGAGATCGGCGCCGCCCTGGCGGCGCTGGACCCGCTGCGCCCCGACGTCATCGGCCTGAACTGCGCCACCGGGCCGGCCGAGATGCACGAGCACCTGCGCCACCTGGCCGCCCATGCCCGCATGCCGGTGTCGTGCGTGCCCAACGCCGGGCTGCCCTCGGTGGTCGAGGGCGTCATGCACTACGACCTCACCCCCGACCAGCTGGCCGAGCACCACCACCGCTTCGTCAGCGAGTTCGGTGTGTCGGTCGTCGGGGGCTGCTGCGGCACCACCCCGGCCCACCTGGCCGCGGTGGTCGAGCGCTGCCGCGACCTGGTGCCCGCCCCCCGGTCGCCGCTCCACGAGCCGGCGGCGGCGTCGATCTACACCGCCGTGCCCTTCCGCCAGGACACCAGCTTCCTGGTGGTGGGCGAGCGCACCAACGCCAACGGGTCACGCAAGTTCCGGGAGGCCATGCTGACCGACGACTGGGAGACGTGCGTGGCCATGGCCAAGGACCAGGTCAAAGAGGGCGCCCACGTCCTTGACGTGTGCGTCGATTACACCGGCGAAGACGGCAGCGCCGACATGGACGAGGTGGCCAGCCGCTTCGCCACCCAGTCGTCGCTCCCCCTCATGCTCGACTCCACCGAGCCCCAGGTCATCGAGACCGGCCTTCAGTGGATCGGGGGCCGGCCCATCCTCAACTCCGTGAACCTCGAGGACGGCGACGCCCCCGGCACCCGCCTCGACCGCTTCCTCTCCCTCGCCCGCGAGTACGGGGCGGCGGTGGTGTGCACCTGCATCGACACCGAGGGCCAAGCCCGCACCGCCGAGTGGAAGCTGCGGGCGGCCCGGGCCATCCACGACCTGGCCGTGGAGCGCTACGGGCTGGAGCCATCCGACCTGCTGTTCGACCCGCTGGCCCTGCCCCTGTCGACGGGCATGGAGGAGAGCCGCCGCGACGGCATCGAGACCATCGAGGGCATCCGCCTCATCAAGGCCGCTCTCCCCGGGGTGTCGACCATCCTCGGGTTGTCCAACGTCAGCTTCGGGCTCAACCCCGCCGCCCGCCACGTGCTCAACTCGGTGTTCCTGCACGAGTGCGTGGAGGCCGGCCTCGACGCCGCCATCGTCCACGCTGCCCGGATCATGCCGCTCAACAAGATCGACGAACGGGCCAAGGAGATCTGCCTCGAACTGGTCTACGACCGCCGCCGGGACGGCTACGACCCCCTCCAGGAACTGCTGCGCCTGTTCGAGGGCGTCTCCGCCAGCGCCGCCGTCAAGGAGGACCGCAGCGCCTGGCCGGTGGCCGAGAGGCTCCAGGCCCGCATCATCGACGGCGACCGCGACGGCCTCGAGGCCGACCTCGACGAGGCGCTGGCGTCGGGCAGGTCGGCGCTGGCGGTGGTCAACGACGACCTGCTGGCGGGCATGAAGGTGGTGGGCGAGCTGTTCGGCTCGGGCCAGATGCAGCTCCCGTTCGTGCTCCAGTCGGCCGAGACCATGAAGAAGGCGGTGGCCTGGTTGGAGCCGCACATGGAGAAGGCCGACCAGGGGGGCAAGGGCCGGGTGGTGCTGGCCACGGTGAAGGGCGACGTGCACGACATCGGCAAGAACCTGGTCGACATCATCCTCACCAACAATGGCTACGAGGTGTTCAACCTCGGCATCAAAGTGTCGGTCACCGAGATGGTGGCCAAGGCCCTGGAGGTGGAGGCCGACGCCATCGGCATGAGCGGCCTGCTGGTCAAGTCCACCCTGGTCATGCGGGAGAACCTGGAGGAGCTCAATGCCCAGGGCCTGGCCCGCATCCCGGTGCTGCTGGGGGGAGCGGCGCTGACCCGCTCCTATGTGGAGCGCGACCTTCGCTCGGTCTACGAGGGCCGGCTGTTCTACGGCAAGGACGCCTTCGAGGGGCTGCGCACCCTCGACCGGCTGGTGGAGCTCAAGCGCAGCGGCGATGCCGAACCCGACTTCGGCCGGGTCCTCGGTGGACGGGTGCTGCCCCCCCGCAAGAGCCAACGGGAGGTCGAGGCGCCGGCCGGCGGCATCCCTGCCCGGTCACCGGAGGTGGTCACCGACAACCAGGTCTTCAAGCCCCCGTTCCTGGGACCGCGGGTGGTCAAGGGCATCGCCGTCGATGCCGTGGCCGCCTACGTGAACGAGACTGCCCTGTTCCGCAACCAGTGGGGCTACCGCCCTGAGGCGGGCGAGCCCGACGTCGAGTTCAAGACCCGCATCCGTCCCATCCTGCGCGGGCAGCTGGCCGAGGCCACCGGGTCGGGGGTGCTGTTGCCCCAGGTGGTCTACGGCTACTTCGCCGCCAACGGCGACGGCGACGAGCTGGTGGTGTGGACCGACGACACCCGCACCACCGAATGGGGCCGCTTCGCCTTTCCCCGCCAGCGCGAGGACCCCTTCCTGTGCATCGCCGACTTCTTCCGCCCCCTCGACTCGGGTGAGGCCGACTACGCCGCCTTCCACATCGTCACCATGGGCAGCGCCATTTCCGAGGCCGCGGCCAAGCTGTTCGCCGACGACGAGTACTCGAAGTACCTGCTCCTCCACGGCCTCGGGGTGGAGATGACAGAAGCCCTGGCCGAGCACTGGCACCGGCGCATCCGGGAGGAGTGGGGCTTTGCCGACGAGGACGGGCCCACCCTCACCGGCCTGTTCCGCCAGCAGTACCGGGGCGGGCGGTACTCGTGGGGCTACCCCGCCTGCCCCAACCTGGAGGACAACGCCAAGGTCTGCGCCCTGCTCGGGGGCGAGCGCATCGGCCTCGAGGTCAGCGAGGACACCGGGTGGCAGTTCCAGCCCGAGCAGACCACCTCGGCGATCATCTGCCCCCACCCCCGAGCCAAGTACTTCGTCGCCCGCTAGGCCGCCTGTCCGCCCCGGCCCCCCGGTCCATTCAAGGGGGCGGGGCTTCTGGCCCCTGAAGTGGCGGGAAAAGGTCTCGCTCCTGGGGCCAGAAGCGGGTGGGGGACGGCGGCAGGCGGCGGAAGGGCGGGGGACGGCGGCTCAGTCGGTGTGGTCGTAGATGCGGCGGAGCTCGGCATAGTCCTCGGCGTCGGGCTGGTCGGTGCCGCCGACGGGGTAGACCACCGAGCCGAAGCGCTGGTTGTGGGACAGTCCCAGGGCGTGGCCGAGCTCGTGGGTGGCGACGACCCGTCGCAGCACGGCGTTGAGGCCGCAGTCGCCGCAGACCTCGATGAAGGCTCCTTGAGCGTGGCCGTCGTCAGCATCCTGGTCGGTCAGCCCCTGGAAGGCGACGATGCCTTCCAGGCTCTCGGCGTCCGTCGTGCAGATGGAGACGCTGGTCCCGTCGTGCGCGCAGGGCCCGCTCGCCTGCGCCCACGTCAGGCGGAGGTCGGCCCCGGAGCGGTTCCAGACCTCGACGGCGTGGCGGGTGGCTTGGCGCCAGCCGGGATCGTCTGTCCGGTCGACCACCACCAGGTCGCGGTCCCCGCTCGGCCAGTGGGCGAAGGGCTTCCCGGCGGCGGCGGCTGGGTCGGGGACGATGCGCACCAGGACCAGGGCGAAGGCCACGGCGAACACCACGG
>JBPCJK010000153.1:0-28184 GCA_051005375.1 Acidimicrobiales bacterium | reverse complement strand
GGGCTCCTGTAGGAGACCTCGCGGGTTGGCCTCCCGCCAGCCGCCTTTGCAGCACCGGTCACCTCTAGGCTGACCCGCCATGAGAGGCTCGGTCCAGGAGCGGGTCGAGACCAGCCTGTTCGGGCAGTGGGTGCTCAGCGCCCTGCTCGTGTTCACCATCGCCGCCGTCGCCATCTGGAACCTCCCCGAGTCGGGCCTCAAGCGGGCCGGCGTGGCCGTGGTCGAGCCCTACGCCAACGCCACTGGGCTGGCCCAGTCGTGGAACGTGTTCGCTCCCGACCCTCCCCGGCTGACCATGGAGATCTACGCCCGGGTCCGCTACGCCGACGGGACGTCGGAACTGTGGCGGCCCCCCAAGGGCGACGCCGTGATCGGCCACTACCGGACCTACCGGTGGTGGAAGTGGGTCGAGTCCGCCCGCATCGACGACAACCAGTTTCTCTGGGAGCCCACCGCGGCATGGGCGGCCGCCCACGTCGACGGCCAGGGACGTCAGCCGGAGCAGGTTGAGCTGGTACGGCGCTGGCGCGACCTGGCCCCCCCCGGCAGCTCCCAGCCTGACGGGGACTGGCAGGAGTTCACCTACTTCATCCTGAAGTACGACCAGGCCGGCGCCTCGTGAGGCCGCTGCCGGGGTGGTGGGCCCGCTTTTGGTTCGCGCCCACGCCGACGTCGACGCTGGCCGTGGTGCGCATCGCCTATGGCGCCGTACTGCTGGCCTGGACGCTGTCGCTGTCGTTCGACCTGACCGCCTTCTTCAGCACCTCGGGTGTGGTCCCCGACCGCCCCCGGCCCCCCTGGACGTGGTCCCTGTTCGACCTCTTCCCCTCCGATGGCGCCGTGCTCGTGGTCTTCGGCCTGCTCGTCGCCGCCGCCGTGTGCCTCCTGGTCGGCTACCGGACGCGCCTGGCGGCCCTGGTGGCGATGGTCTGCCTGCTGTCGTTCCAAGCCCGAAACCCCTACGCACTCAACTCCGGTGACATCCTGTTGCGCGTCATCGGCTTCTACCTCGTCTTCGCCCCCGCCGGCGCCGCCCTCTCCGTCGACCGCTGGCGGCTGGCGCCCAGGAGCCCCTGGTGGGCGTTCCCGGAGCGAGCACCGTGGGCACTGCGGCTGATCCAGCTCCAACTCAGCGCCATGTACGGCTTCGCCGTGTGGGCCAAGCTGCGGGGGACGACCTGGAACGAGGGGACGGCCGTGTCCTACGCCCTGCGCCTGCAGGACCTGGTCCGCATCCCGGTTCCCCCGTCGATCACCCAGTCACTGGCCATCTCCAACGCCCTGACCTTCGGAACCCTCGCCACCGAGGTTGCCCTGACCACCCTGGTGTGGAACCGCCGGGCCCGGCCCTGGGTCCTGGCCCTCGGGGTGGTCATGCACGTGCTCATCGACCTGACCATCACCGTGGGGTTCTTCAGCTTCGCAGTGTTCGTGGGCTACCTGGCCTTCGTCCCGGCCGAGACCATGAGCCGCTGGTTGCTCGCCGGACGTGACCGGCTGCGGCGCTCGTCGCTGGCGCCACTGCGGCGGGTGGCAGGGGCCGGGCGGGACCTGCCGCCCCCCGAGACCGACGAGGTCGAGCCCACCGACCCGGGGGCCACTGACGCGGAGGCCCCAGGCGTCGAGGCCGCGGAGGTGGTGGAGCAACACCGCTGACCTGTGCCGGCGCGCCCCTCGACGATTCCTGGGCGATTGTTGTTGCTGAGCAACCTTCAGCGCCCAGCAATGCCGAAGCGGCGGCAAGAGGTCTCACAACGGGCCATGGGTGTCGCACCCGTCGACCAGAATGGAGCCCATGGCGCAGGTCGACCAGGGGAGCCTCTTCGCCGCCGAGCACACCTACGGGGTGGGCGAGCTGGCGGCGGGGCTGTCCCGGGCGGTGGCGTCGGCGTTCCCGGCCGAGGTCTGGGTGCGGGGCGAGATCGACGGCCTGCGCCCGGCCAACGCCAGTGGCCACGTCTACTTCTCCCTGTGCGAGCGCAACTCGAGGCGGGGGCCGACCACCACCATCGCCGTGTCCCTGTTCCGCCAGGACCGCCTCCGGGTCGAGCGGGAGCTTCGCCGCTGGCCCGGCTTCGAGCTGGCCGACGGGCTCGAGGTCCGCATCCGGGGCCGGGTGCAGTACTCCTACGGACGGGTGCAGGTGGTCATGTCAGCGCTGGACCCGGTCCATACCCTGGGGCGTCTGGCCGCCAACCGGGAGCGGGTGCTGCGGGCGCTGGCCACCGACGGGCTGCTCGACGCCAACTCACGCATCGACCTGCCGGTGGTCCCCCTGGGGGTGGGCCTGGTCACCAGCGCCGGGAGCGCCGCCTACGAAGACGTGGTGGCCGAGCTCAGCGCCAGCGGGTTCGGGTTCCGGGTCATGCTGGCCGACGCCCGGGTCCAGGGCTCGGGGGCGGAGACCTCGATCCTGCGGGCACTGTCCGCCCTGGCCCGGCGGCGACCCGACGTGGTGCTGGTGGTGCGGGGAGGGGGCGCTCGCACCGACCTGGCCACCTTTGACGGCGAACGCCTGGCCCGAGCCGTCGCTGCCATGCCGATGCCGGTGCTCACTGGCATCGGCCACGAGACCGACACCAGCGTGGTCGACGAGGTGGCCCACACCGCCTGCAAGACCCCCACCACCTGCGCGGCGGCGTTGGTGGAGCGGGTGGCCCTGGCCCTGGCCCGGGCCGAAGGGGCGTGGGCCGGCGTTGCCAGCAGCGCATCCACGACGATGGTGGCCACCGACGCCCGCCTCGGCCGGCGAGCCCACACCTTGGCGGGGCGGGCCGGGGGGTCGTTGGCCGGTGCCCGAGGCCGCCTCGATGGGCAGGCCAACCGGGTGGGCACCGTCGCCCGATCGCGGCTGGCCGCAGCAGCCGGCCGGCTCGACCGCGCCGGCCTCGGCCTCGATCCGGTCCGCCTCGACGCCCGCCTGGCTCGCGCCGATGCCGCCCTCGTCGGTGCCGGGACCCGGCTCGGGCGCACCGCGACGCGGGCTTCGACGGAGGCCGACACCGTGCTCGACGCCCTGGCCGCCCGGGCCGGCGCGGCCGACCCGGCCCGAGCCCTGGCCCGGGGGTTCTCGCTCACCCGCAGGGCCGACGGCCACCTGGTGCGCCGGGCCGCCGACCTCTCCCCCGGGGAGGCCCTGGTCACCACCTTCGCCAGCGGCCGGGCCCGCAGCACGGTTACCGGGATCGCCAGCGCCAGCACCAGCCCGGGCGCCGCCGAACCGGGCGCCGCCTACCCGGGCCCGGCCGAGCCCCCCGCCGCCGTCCAGCCGGGCCCGGCCAACCCGAGCCCGGCCAACCCGGGTGCCGCCGAACCAGGAGATGACCAGCCATGACCGAGCCCGCCGAGGCAGACTCCCTCACCTACGCCCGAGCGCTCGACGAGCTCGAGGCCATCCTGGCCGAGCTGGAGGACGAGTCGCTCGACGTCGACCGCCTGGCGGCCCGGGTGGCCCGGGCCGCCACCCTCATCCGCCTGTGCCGATCGCGCATCGCCCACACCCGCCTCGAGGTCGAACGGATCGTGGCCGATCTCGACGGGGCGGCAGCTCCGCAGGGAGCTGAACCACCGACGGCAACACCGGAACCGCCCCGGGCGCGCTGAGCTGCTCCTCCTTCGGAAGGCCCGGCGCCGCCTGGCCTCTGGCACCAGGAACGTGCCGGGAACCCGCTGGTGGGGCAAGAAGCAGAAGGAGGTCCCTCAACCAACCCCGAGCGCTACGGCCAGCTCCATGACCCGGTCGTGGTGGCGGAAGGAGAACCATGGCGTACCCGCCAGCGCCTGGCGCAACTCGACTCTGGCCCGGTCGGTGTCGCCCAGGGCGGAGAAGACCTCGGCGGCGTGGTAGCGGACCAGGGGGTCGGCCGTTCCCAGGCGCAGGGCCTGCTCCATGGGAGCCACCGCCCCAGCGGCGTCGCCGGAGCGCAGCAAGGCCCAGCCCAGCGCGTCGTTGACGTAGACGTTGGCGGGACGCACCTCATAGGCCCGACGGGCCAGCTCGACCGCTCGGGGCAGGTCCTCGGCCTGGTCTGCCTCGAAGATCGCCATCTCCAGGTCGACCACCTGCCCAGCGGACTGCTGGAGAGCGGCGATGGCACGGACCAGGGCGTAGGTCTCGGTCGCCTCGGCATCCTGCCCCGACCTCTTCTGCAGATCGCCCAGCAGGATCACCGCCTGGGGAGCGGGGAACCGCTCGACCACGTCTTTGAGCACGTCGATGGCCTCCGGCACCTCCCCACCGGCGGCCAAGACCTTCGCCCTCCCCACCTCGGCCAGGACCAGTCCTGGTGATGCCTGGAGGGCTCGGTCAAAGGTCGAGCCTGCCCCCGCCAGGTCACCCTGTTGGAACTGGAGGGCGCCGAGCAGGGCAGACACGGTGGCAACGTCGAAGGGCGACGCCCCCGCAGCTTGGGCCCGGGTCATGGCCTCGACGGCCCCGGCCACGTCGCCGTGGAGCTCTCGGAGGTAGGAGGCCCTGGCCAGGGCGGGAAGGCCAGGGCGCAGGTCGAGCATGCGCTGCAGGCTGATCACGGCATCGTCGTAGCGGCCCAGCTCGACCTGGGCGTCGACCCGCACGCCCAGGGCATCTGCGCTGGAGGGCAGGTCCTCGGTGGCCCGGGTGCCGAGCTCGAGGGCCTGGGGGAACTGGTGCAGGGACATGGCCAGGGCGCCCTGGGCGAGGAGGGTGAGGGGGTCGTCCGGCGCCAGGGTGGCGGCCCGGTCGAGCGCTTGACCGGCCAGGCGGTAGAAGGCAGGGTCGCCGACCTCGGCCGAGCGGCGGACGTAGGCGACACCGAGCGACCGCCACCCGGCGGCATCGTCGGGGTTGGCGGCGACTCGCTGCTCGAGGGTGGCAATGCTGTCAGCCTGTCCCTGTACCGAAGGAGGAGGCACCCGCGCCGCCGGTTGCTGGTAGGTGAGGAAGCGACCGATGGCGACGCCCGCAACCACCGCCACCACGGCTAGGGCCAGGGCCAGGGCCAGCACAGGCGGCCGGCGCTGACGCCGGTCACGGTGACGACGCTCGGGAACGAGGGCGCCACCTGGCGATGGTGCGGTACTGGTTTGGTCCACTGGTGGCGCCTTCCGGCCGTCGGTATGGGCCAGGATAGGAGCGTGGCCATCAATGACCGACCCGGCCAAGCCGGCCAGCACGACCAACCTGACCGATCGACCCGGCGATCGCGCCCCTGGGTGCTGGTCCTGGCCGTGGTGGGCGGGCTGGCCGTGGGCATCGGCGCCACCGTCGCCCTGAACGGGCGTTCCGGCAGCGGCCGGGCCAAGGCTCCCGCTCTCGACAGCGCCGATCCGTCCCCCCCCACCACCGCAGCCAATCAGGGCCCCCCGCCTCCCGGTGGTTCGGCCAACACCCCCCAAGCGGCGGTCGAGGGCTTTCTGACCGCCGAGATCAACCGCGACCTCACCACATCGTTCGGCTTTCTCAGCGCTGCCGCCCGGGCCGGGTTTGGTTCACCAGCCGGTTGGATCGCCGACCACGCCAACCTTCTGCCCCCGGTGCGGGGCTACCAGGTGGTAGAGCCAGGCGCCGTCGGGGCCGGTGACCAGCAGGCCGAGGTGGTGGCCATGGTGGAGTTCGAGCCCAGCCTCGACGAGGTGGCGGGCCTGGTGGCCGAGAGGGCCCGGGTGACGTGGGCCACCGCAGCCGAGGAGGGGTCATGGGGGGTCGACCTCGACGCCACCACCCTCGAGCCCCTCTACCCCGGGGACGACGCCGCGCCCGCGGCCGTGCGGGCCTGGGCCGAGTCCCATCAGGCGTGTGAACCGGCGACGTCGACGACCTGGGGCGGGAACCTCCAGGGCGCTCCGGCCCTGGCCGAGCAGCTGTGTGGAGCCGAGGGAGCAGTCGAGGTGGGAGGTGTGGCTCGCCTGGCCAGCGTTGACAGCGGTCCCTTCCTCGCTGCCTTCGGCGCCGCCGCCAACGAATGGGCCCGAGTCGTGCCCGTCACCGCCCCCGTAGCCCTCAAGGCGGTGGTGGCGCCCATCGGCCAGGAGTGGCTGGTGATCGGCGTGCTCCCGGGCTGAACCCCGCCCCTCCGACACGAACGATCACCGCCAGGTGTCGATCAGAGCCGGGAGCTCGGCCAGGCAGGCGATGGTGGCGTCCGGGACCACGTCCCAGGGCGGGGCGTGGTCGTTGGCCACCAGCACCGCCCGCAGCCCGGCCTGCTGGGCGCCCCAGATGTCGTCGTAGGGCCGGTCGCCCACGAAGACAGCGGCGGCCGGGTCGGGCACGGCCAAGGCGCAAAGGGCCGCCCGGAACACCGAGGGGTGGGGCTTGAGGTGGGTCATCTCGCTGGTGTAGAGGCGGGTGTGGAGCCGGTCGACCAGACCGTCCCGCCGGAGGAAGCGCTCGTGGAACGCCCGGGGCCAGTGGGTGTTCGACAGCAGCCCCAGGCGCAGCCCCCGCTGGCCCAGTGCCTCCAGGGTTGGGCCGGCGTCGGGGAAGTGGCGGATGTGGGGGGTCCAGGCATCCAGGTGGCCCACGGCAGCCTCCTCCAACACCGCCTCGGCCACGTCGAGGCCCAACTCGGCTGACGCCTCGGCCACCAGCTCGGCCAGGGTCGCCGACCGGCAGGCGCCGGCGGTGCGATCCCAGAACCGCGCCTCCACCGCGCACAGCCGCTGCGCCACCTCCTCCTCCCTCTCGGGGGACAGATGGCGAGCGGCGAGGGCCCACACATCGATCATCTCCACGGGCACGAACTCCGCCAGCGTCCCTCCCCAGTCGAACACCACCGCCTCCAGCGCCACGCCGGCGACGGTAGCGGGGTGGTGGCAGGCAGGCCGGCGCCTACCATGGCACGATCGTCACGCCCGCCGACCCTCCCGGCGCCACCATCCCCACCAGCCTGCTCGACATCGCCCAACGGGTGGAGGCGCGGGTGGCGACCCTGCTCGACGCCGAGGCCGGCCGTTGGACGGCGATCGACCCCGATCTCGGCGCCCTCGTCCAGTGCCTGGCCGAGCTGGTGGAGGCCGGCGGCAAGCGGCTCCGGCCTGCCTTCTGCCACTGGGCCTACGTCGGCGCCGGAGGAAACCCTCATGATCCCCTGGTCGTCGACGTCGGTGCTGCCTTCGAGCTGCTCCACGCCTTCGCCCTGGTCCACGACGACGTCATGGACGGTTCCAACCAGCGCCGGGGCCGCCCCACCGTCCACGTCACCCAAGCCGACCGCCACCAACGGAAGGGCTGGCGGGGAGAGCCCCGCCGCTTCGGCGAGGGCGTCGCCATCCTGGTGGGCGATCTGGCCTTCGTCTACGCCGACGTCCTCATGGCCGACGCACCCGCGCGCGCCCGAGCCGTGTACGACGAGCTCCGGGTGGAGCTCAACATCGGCCAGTACCTCGACGTGCTCGGCACCGCCCGAGGCCGAGCCAACCTGGCCACCGCCCGGCGCATCACCTCCTACAAGTCGGGCAAGTACACCGTGGAGCGCCCGCTGCACGTGGGCGCGGCCCTGGCCGGACGCCTCGAGGAGCTCGCCGATCCTCTGTCGGACTACGGGCTCCCCCTGGGAGAGGCCTTCCAACTGCGCGACGACCTGCTCGGCGCCTTCGGCGATGCTGCCGACACCGGCAAGCCCGTCGGCGACGACCTGCGGGAGGGCAAGCCCACCCCGCTCATGGCCATCGCCACGGCACGGGCCGACCCTGCCGCTGCCACCAAGCTCCTGCGGGCAGGCCAGCCCGACCTCAGCGAGACCGAGGTCGGCGACCTCCAGGAGGTGCTGGTGTCCACCGGCGCCCGCGACGAGATCGAGCGCAGCATCGAGCGCCTGACCACCGAAGCGGTGGAAGCCATCAAGGCCGCTCCGTTGTCCGAGGAGGCCCAGGTGGCCCTGACCGAGCTGGCCACCTACGTGGCCTGGCGCGACAGGTAGAGAGCGGCGCCTTGCAGCAGGTGGTGATCGTGGGGGCGGGGTTGGGTGGTCTCTCGACCGCATGCCACCTCACCGGGCGAGGGCACGACGTCGTCGTCCTCGAGCGGGGCGCTGTCCCCGGAGGACGGGTGGGGCTCTTGGAGATGGGGGGGTACCGCTTCGACACCGGTGCCACCGTGCTCACCATGCCCGGGCTGGTCGAGGAGCTCTTCCAGGCGCTGGGAGTGGAGATGGCCGACTACGTCGACATCGCCCCGGTCGACCCCATGTACCGGGCCTGCTACGCCGACGGGTCGGTGCTGCGGGTGTGGCACGGACGCGAGCGCATGACCGCCGAGATCGCCGAGGTGTGCGGTCGATCGGAGGCGGCCGCCTTCGGGCGGTTCTGCGACTGGTTGGGCCAGCTGTACCGCCTGGAGATGCCCCACTTCATCGGCCGCAACTTCGACTCCCCCCTCGACCTCACCCACCCGATGAAGCCCACCATCGACCTGGTCCGCCTGGGCGGGTTCCGCAAGCTGGCCAAGGCGGTGGCCGGCTACTTCTCCGACGAGCGCCTCCAGCGCATCTTCAGCTTCCAGTCGATGTACGCCGGCCTGGCCCCCTACGAGGCACTGGCCATCTACTGCGTCATCACCTACATGGATTCCGTGGAGGGCGTCTACTTCCCCAAAGGCGGCATGCACGCCCTGTGCCGGGGTCTGGCCGCCGCCGCCACCAAGGGCGGCGCCGAGTTCCGCTACGGCGCCACCGTGGAGACCATCCTGCGCCGCCACGGCACCACCGGGGCCGTCACCGGGGTGCGCCTGGACACCGGCGAGGTGGTCCACGCCGACGCCGTGGTGGCCAACCCCGACCTGCCGGTGGCGTACCGCACCCTCCTCGGCGGCCTCGACGCCCCCCGCACCGCCCGCCGAGGCCACTACTCGCCCTCGTGCGTGGTCTGGCACGCCGGGGTCAAGGGCCAGCCGCCGGCCGGCGCCGCCCACCACAACATCCACTTCGGCGCGTCCTGGAACGAGTCCTTCAAGGCCATCCTCAAAGACGGCGTGCGCATGCCCGACCCGTCCATCCTCGTCACCCTGCACTCCCGGGACGACCCGTCGTTGGCCCCTGAGGGGTGCACCACGCTCTACGTGCTCGAGCCCACCCCCAACCTCGACGGCCGCATCGACTGGACCGCCGAGCGCGACCGGGTGCGCGACTCCCTGGCGGCCCGGGTGGCGGCGCTGGGGTACCCGTCGGAGGTGGAGGTGGAGGCCTTCGTCGACCCCCTGGACTGGGAGCGCCAGGGCATGGAGCGGGGCACCCCCTTCGCCCTTTCCCACCGCTTCCTCCAGACCGGTCCCTTCCGGCCCAGCAACGTCGACAAGCGGGCGCCGGGGCTGGTCTTCGTGGGCTCGGGCACCGTGCCCGGGGTGGGCGTGCCCACCGTGTTGGTGTCGGGCCGCCTGGCCGCCGACCGGGTGGAGGAGCACGGCCGCCGAGGGAAGGCCCGTCGTTGAGCCCGGTCACACTCGAGGCCAGCTACGAACGCTGCCGGCGGCTGAACCAGCGCTACGGGACCACCTACTACTGGTCGACCAAGGCCCTGCCACGGGTCAAGCGCCATCACGTCCATGCCCTGTACGGCTTCTGCCGCTACGCCGACGACATCGTCGACGACCTCGGCAGCACCGCCCCGGTCGAGGTCCGGACCAAGGCCCTGGCCGGCTTCGGGGAGCGGTTCTTCGCCGACCTGGAGGCGGGCGACTCCGACGACGAGGTGCTCAAGGCGGTGGTGCACACGGTGCGGGCCTTTCGCATCGACCCCGATTGCTTCCGGCGCTTCCTGCGCTCGATGACCATGGACCTCACCGTGGCCAGCTACGAGACCTGGGACGAGCTGGCTGTCTACATGGACGGCTCCGCCGCAGTGATCGGGGAGATGATGCTGCCCATCCTCGAGCCCCGCTCCCCGGTGGCCACCGCCCACGCCCAGGACCTGGGCAACGCCTTCCAGCTCACCAACTTCCTGCGTGACGTGGGCGAGGACCTCGACCGGGGGCGGGTCTACATCCCCCAGGCCGACCTGCGCCGCTTCGGGGCCGACCCCTGGCTGCGGAGAGCGACGCCGGAGTGGGCGGCGCTCATGGCCTTCGAGATCGAGCGCTGCCGGACCCTGTACCGCTCGGCTGACGCTGGCCTGGCCCTGCTGGCGCCGTCGTCGGTCAAGGGAATCCGTGCAGCACGGATCCTCTACGCCGGCATCCTGGATCGCATCGAGGCCCAGGGCGGTGACGTGTTCTCCCGCCGTGCCCGGGTGCCGACCTGGCAGAAAGCGATGACCGTGGCCAGGCTGGCCGTCGGTGGCCCACGACCGGAGGTGCAGAAGTGACTACCGGCAACGACCTTCCCAGCAACGACGACGCTCCCAGCGATGACGGCCCCAGCAACGACTGCGAGGAGTGCGGGTTCACCGACAAGGCGGTGAGGATGGCCGACGCCGTGGTCGAGCTACGACGCTTCGGGCGCCGCTACCGGGCCCCGCTCACCCGCTTCCTGCCCGGCGAGGACGGCGACGCCCTGGTGCGGGTCAGACCCGCGCCCGGGGTGTGGTCGGCGCTGGAGTACGCCGCCCACGTGCGGGACGTGTTCGCCGGCTACCACGGGTGGGTCGGTCGCTCGCTGGTAGAGGACGCTCCCGTCGTGGGCGGCCCCACCCCGGACGAGGTGGCCGAAGCCGGGCGGTACAACGACCTCGAGCCCGCAGCGGTGACCGACGAGCTCGCCGGCAACGCCGAGGCTCTGGCCGCCACCCTGGAGGCCGTGCCCGAAGAGGAGTGGCCCCGAGCCCACCTCCGCGGGGGCCAGCGCCGCTCGGTGCTGTTCACGGCACGGCGGGCCGTCCACGAGGGCAACCACCACCTGCTCGACATCGGGCGGGGCCTGCGTGGTGTCCGGGACCGTGCCCGGCCCTGAAGGGCCCCACGCATCGGGTTGCACCTAATCCAGGTGAGGCACATGCAAACTACGTGTAGCCTCAGCGGCGTGGCCAAGATCATTCAGATCCGTAATGTCCCCGACGACGTCCATCGAGAGTTGAAGGTGCGCGCCGCGGCCAACGGGCAGTCGCTGTCCGATTACCTCCTGGACCACGTGGCCCGAGTGGCGGCTCGTCCAGCCATCGCCGACGTACTCCAGCGTGCTGGCAATCGCCCAGGTGGCGTAGTCGACAGCGAGACCATTGTCGCCGCCATACGGGAGGGCCGGCCCGATTGATCGTCGTGGACGCTTCGGCGTTGATCGAGGCGGTCGCTGCCGCTGCGGTCAATCAACGGCTCAACGCTCGCCTTCTCGATGACACAAGCCTCCACGCACCGCACCTGGTGGACGTCGAGGTTCTGAATGGCCTCCGACGGCTGGAGTCTCGAGGTGAGGTCACGCCCGAGAGTGCGGCCGACGCTCGCCGACAGCTGTCCCGAATGACCATTGAACGCTATCCCCATGGAGGCTTGGCCGATCGCATGTGGGAGTTGCGTAAGAACGTAAGCGCCTACGACGCCAGCTACATCGCTTTGAGTGAGTTTCTCCGGGCTCCGCTGGTCACGTGCGATGGCAAGCTCGCCCGGGCTCCGGGTCATCGAGCTATGGTCGAGCACTTTCCCCGATCGTGAGAACGTGAGCGCCCCGGGCCTCCGGCGCCCGCTCTCGCCGGCCCTCACCGTCGGCTTGGCGGCCGCCGCCGTCATGGTCCTGGCCCAGGCGCCCATCCCCTTCCTCGACGACGACCGAGCCCTCACCACCGTGGTGGTGGTCGCCTTCTTCGCCACCACCTGCGCCCTGGCCGCCGCGGTGTGGTCGGTGCGCCAGGTGGTGCTGGCCGCCGGCGTGGTGGCGGCGGGCACCTTCGCCCTCGAGCTGGTGGGCTCGACCACGGGCTGGCCCTTCGGGGCCTACCACTACACCGGCGCCCTGGTCCCCCACCTCCTCGACGTGCCCCTCGTCGTGCCCCTGGCCTGGTTCGCCATGGCCGTGCCCGCCCGGGAGGTGGCTGCCCGCCTGGCTGGGCGCCGTTGGGTGCGGGTGGCGCTGGGGGCGGTGGCGTTGAGCGCCTGGGACCTGATGCTCGACCCCCAGATGGTCACCGCCGACTACTGGAGGTGGGAGGCCGACGGGCTCTGGCGGGGCATCCCCCTTTCGAACTACGCCGGTTGGCTGGTCTCCTCGCTGGTGGTCATGGTGGTGCTCGATCGCCTGCTCCCTTCGCCCGGGCGCAGCCGCCCGCTGCTGGCGCTCTACGCCTGGTGGGGGTTCTCCGAGGCGCTGGCCTTCGTCGTGTTCTTCGGTGACCCGGTGGTGGGCCTGGTCGGCGGCGCCGTCATGCTCGGCCTGGCCGCCCTGGCCTTGCGGGCGCCGCTGGACCCGCCCCGGAGGACCGCCACCTACGGCGTCGACGGCGCCGGAAAGCGCTTTGGCTGACGTCGGCCGTGGCTGACCCCTCCCTGTTCTGGCCTGCCAAACCGAGTGGCAATGGCGGCGTTCGGCAGCTCCGCCGGAGTGACGGCCTGGGACAGGTCAAATCGGTGGGGGGCGGTGGCTGTGGCTGACATCGCCGTGGTGGGCGGAGGCGTCGGTGGTCTGGCCGCCGCCATCCGCCTTCGGGCCGCCGGCCACGACGTCGTCCTGTTCGAGCGCAACCCCGTGGTCGGGGGCAAGCTGGCGGCCCGCTCCGTCGACAGCTTCACCTTCGACATCGGGCCGTCCCTGCTCACCCTGCCCGAGGTGTTCGACGACCTCCTCGCCGTCGCCGGCACCTCGCTGGCCGAGGTCCTCGCCCCGGTGCGCCTCGACCCCATCTGCCGCTACCGCTGGCCCGACGGTTCCGGCTTCGACCACCGAGCCGGACGGGACGCGGCGGTGACGGAGGTCGAGGCCTTCTCCCCCGGCCAGGGGCCGCCGTTCGCCGGCTACCTCAACCACGGTCGCAAGGTGTGGGAGGTGGCCCGCCGGACGTTCTTCGCCGGCCCCCTGGAGTCGCCGGTCGAGCTGGTGCGGCGCATGCGCTCGCCCGCCGACCTGTGGGGCATCGACCCGGTGCGCACCCTCGACGCCCGGGCCCGCTCGTGGTTCAGCGACCCCCGCCTGGTGCAGTGGGCCGGCCGCTACGCCACCTACTCGGGATCGTCCCCCTACGCCGCCCCTGCCACCTTGTCCTGCATCCCCTGGATCGAGCAGTCGTCGGGGGCCTGGTACATCCCCGGCGGTTTGGCCCGGTTGGCGGCCGCCCTCGGCAAGGTGGCGACCGACCTCGGGGTGGAGGTCCGCACCGGCGTGGAGGTGGAGGCGATGCGGGCCGACGCCGAGGCGGTCCGGGGGGTGCGCCTGGTCGGGGGTGAGGCGGTCGACGCCGACGTGGTGGTGGCCAACGTCGACGCCACCCACCTCTACGCCGACCTCCTCCCCGACAGCAGAGCGCTGCGCCGGGTGCGGCGGGCGCCGGTGTCGTCGTCGGGCTTCGCCCTCCTGGTCGCCGTCGAGGGCCGTACCGAAGGCCTGGCCCACCACAACGTGGCGTTCTCGGGCGACCCGGCCGGCGAGTTCGCCGCCATCTTCGACCGGCGCCAGGCTCCCACCGACCCCACCGTCTACCTGTGCGTCTCGTCGCGCACCGACCCCACCCAGGCCCCCTCGGGGTGCGAGAACTGGTTCGTGCTCGTCAACGTGCCCCCCGCGTCCTCCGTCGACTGGGAGGTCGAGTCCGACCGCTACCGCGACCACCTGTTGGAGCTGGTCGCCGGCCGGGGCTGGGACCTGTCGGGCCGCATCCGATCGGTGGAGGTCATCACGCCGACCGACATCGCAGAGCGCTACCGGTCGTGGCAGGGCGCCATCTACGGCACCTCGTCCAACGGCCGCCGGGCGGCGTTCCTGCGCCCGGCCAACCGGGGCCCTCGCCGGGGCCTCTACCTGGTGGGGGGTTCGAGCCATCCCGGCGGCGGGCTCCCCCTGGTAGCCATGAGCGGCGCCATGGTGGCCGCCATGGTTGAAAGCGATCGTCGCCGAACCAGAGGTTTGGCGACGAGACGAGCGAGCTCCGGGCACCGGCGGAGCCGACACCCTCCGCACTGAGGACTCGCCGGCTCGCTGCGCTCGCTGGGCGCCTATCCAGGAGAGGCGCCTTCGGCGCTTGTGTGGTCGGCGGCCTCCCCTCGCTTGGTTCGGTTGGGACGGTTCGCCGGCCCCGTTACTGTCCGGCGATAATCCGCCGGTACTGTCGAGCTGTGGCTGCGACCAGCACCCGGTCAGTTCCGTTCTGGCTCCGCCCCAAGTGGGTGGTTGGCCATCTGCTGGTGGTGGTCCTGGTCGTGTCCTTCGTGAACCTGGGCTTCTGGCAGCTCCGTCGCCTGGACGAAAAGCGAGCGCGCAACGCCGACATCCAGTCCCGGTCGTCCCAACCGGTGGCGCCGGTAGACGAGGTGGTCCCGCCCCAGGCAGGGCTGTCCGGCGTCGAAGGCATGGTCTACCGGCGAGGCACGGCCCGAGGGACCTACGACGCCGGCGCCACCGTCCTTGTCCGTTCCCGCTCACTCGACGGCCGGCCCGGCTTCTTCGTGCTCACCCCGCTGGTCACCGCCGACGGTCGCGCCCTGATCGTCAACCGTGGCTTCGCTCCCTTCACCGACAAGCCCGCGGAGGCGCTGGCGGCGACCGCACCGCCGTCCGGCTCCGTTCAGGTGACCGGCCTGTTGCTGGGCACCCAGGAGCGACCGGGCATCGGCCCCACCGACCCGCCGGGCGGCGTGCTGAGCCAGATCAACCGTGTCGACCTGGCCCGCCTGCAACAGCAGTACGACGCCCCGTTGTATCCGATGTACCTCCAGCTCAGCGACCAACGACCGCCCCAGGCCGACGAGCTGCCCACCACGCTCCCGCCCCCCGAACAGACGGAGGGACCCCACCTCTCCTACGCCATCCAGTGGTTCTTCTTCGCCGCCGTCGGCGTGGTGGGCTGGCCAGTGCTCCTGCGCAACACCGCCCGCGAGCGACGTCAGGACGCCACCTACTTCTCCACACCGGTCGCCCAGGAACGCCAGCCAACACCCGACGGGGTGCGGGACGCGTCGGACTCGGTCTCCCCGTCCTGAACAGGCTGGGCACCGCCTGGAACGTGGCCCGGGCCGTGGCCGGGATGGCGGCAGTTGTCCGCATCGCCCGGGGAGCCCGACGGTGCCCGCCGCTGGTCGCGGATCCCCACCGGCCATTGTCGGGCGACGTCTCGGTGGTGATCCCGGCCAGAGACGAGGAGCACCGCATCGGTCCGGCCCTCGGCGCCCTGGCCGGCGACCCCCAAGTGGGCGAAGTGGTGGTGGTCGACGACTGCTCGAGCGACCGCACCGCCGAGGTGGCCTCGTCCGCCGGAGCCCGGGTGGTCCGCGGCCTCCCCCTACCGGCGGGGTGGGTGGGCAAGCCCTGGGCCCTCCACCAGGGGCTGGAGGCCGCCACCGGCAAGTGGCTGGTGACCCTCGACGCCGACGTGGTGCCCCGGCCCGGCCTGGTCGGCGCCCTGGTGGGAGCGGCCGAGGACCAGGGGTGGGACCACTTCAGCGCCGGTGGCCGATTCGTCTGCGACACCGCCGGTCAGCGCCTCCTGCACCCGGCCATGCTGGCCACCCTGGTGTACCGCTTCGGGCCCCCCGGAGCTGCCACCCTGCCGCCACCGCACCGGGTGGTGGCCAACGGCCAGTGCACCGTCACCCGGCGGGCGGTGCTGGCCGCCCAGGGCGGCTACCGGCCCATCGCCGGTCACCTCACCGACGACGTGGCCCTGGCTCGCCACCTGGCCGGCGTGGGCTGGCGGGTCGGGTTCCTCGACGGCACCCGTTGCCTCGACGTGCGCATGCACGCCTCCGCCGCCGAGGCGTGGCGCAACTGGGGACGGTCACTCCCTATGCCCGACGTCACCAGCACCGTCTGGAAGGCCGCCGACCTGGCCGTGGTCTGGATGGCCCTGGCACTTCCCCTCCCCCGCCTCCTGGCCCGACGGGGCGACCGGCTCGACCTGGCGCTTTCGGCGCTCCGCCTCGGCGTGCTCGCAGCCACGGCCTCGGCCTACCGACATCGGGGACCGTCCTACTGGCTCTCGCCGCTGGCCGACGTCCCCGTCGCCGTCCGCCTCACCTGGGCCACCCTGCGCCCGGAGCGCACCTGGCGGGGCCGGACGTACGGTCGCCGTCGAACCAGAGGTTCGGCGGCGAGCTAATGGGGCGCCAGCCACTGAGGCGCCTTCGGCGCTACCACCGCCCGGCCCGCGCCGACTACTGACGATCAGCCCCTCCTCCTGGCCAGGGCGAAGCGGAGGCCGATGATCGACATCAAGGCGCCGGTGGCGGCGGTCCGGTTGGGGCCCTCCACCGCCAGCTGCACCAGAGGGAAAGCGACCACCCCGAGACGGGCGCCCCAGGCGAAGGAGCCGGCTGCGGCGACGGTGGCGAAAGCCCCCACCGCCACCGCTCCGGGCAGCGGCGAGAGCACGCAGGCGCCGCCCGCCCAGGTCAGGATCGAGCGCCCGCCGCGAAAGCCGGCGAACACCGGCCAGGCGTGGCCGACCATGGCCGCCCCCACGGCGGCATAGCCCACGCCCCAAGCGCCGACGGGGGCGACCAGCACTCCCACCAGGCCGGCAGCGGCTCCCTTGGCCACGTCGCCGGCGAACACCGGCACCGCCCGCCGTGGCCCCAGGAGCGCCCTGAGGTTCCAGTAGCCGGGGTTGGCGTCACCGGCGGTACGAGGGTCGACGCCGTGGCGGCGGCCGACGAGCACGGCGACAGGTACCGATCCGAGCAGGTAACCCGTCCCCACCGCCGCCCCGGTCGCCACCACCGTCGTCGACCGCACGGCCTCAGCCTGGCATGGAGGACGTGCCCTATGGCACCCCGTCCACGTTCTGGCGTCAACCACTGTCGCCGCATTCCGTCGCTCATCGACGCCAGAACGGGGGGGGGACGGCTAGGACAGGTACCGTTGTCGGCGCCGTGGCCATCGTCGCCTCGTTCCACCTCACCCGGTACCCCGCCCACCACGCCCTGACCGTCATGACTGGGCTGGTCACCCGGCGGCGGGCCCTGGCGGCGACGCCCGGGCTGCGCTTCGCCCGCCAACTCGGCACCGGCCGGGGCGCCTCCATGGCGCTCGGCGCCGATCTCCGGCGGTGGGCGACGTTCGCCGTGTGGGAGGGCGAGGACGCCCTGGACACCTTTCTCACCACCTCGCCAATCGCCTGCGGGTGGCGCCAGCACGGACACGAGACGTGGTCTGTGCGCCTCGCCCCGATGTCGGCCCACGGCACCTGGGGAGGGGCCGATCCCTTCGCCCGTGCGGGCCCCGCTACGGCCAGCCGGGCCGCCGACGCCACCGATAGCGAAGCCGGTACCGGTACCGCCGACGCCGACGCCGGCGTCGGTGGCGACGCCGGTACCGAAGCCGGTACCGACCTCGATGCCGGCGGCGAGGGGGACCAGCCCGTGGCCGTGCTCACCCGAGCTCGCATCCCCGTGCGGCACTGGGCCGCCTTCTACCGGTCGGTCTCGGCCGTCGAAGACCACCTCCGGCGCCAGGCCGGGCTCCTGGCCGTGGTGGGCATCGGCGAAGCTCCGGTCGGCCTCCAGGCCACCTTCAGCCTGTGGCGATCGACCGCGGCCATGGACGCCTTCGCCTACCGCAGCTCACCCCATGCGGCCGTAGTCCGGCGCACCCGGGCCGCAGGGTGGTTCGGCGAGGAGCTGTTCGCCCGGTTCCGGCCCTATGGCTCGACGGGGACCTGGGACGGTGCCGACCCGCTGGCACTCGCCGGCGCAGGGCGGCGGGCGGGGGGGAACGGGTCGTAGTCCACCGCTGCCGCCCGCTCCCGCAAGGCCGCGGGGACCAGGGGCAACAGCATGCCGTAGGGCTCACCGGCCCACAGGTGGTGGATGCGGTGCGCCTCCTTGAGCCGCTCGAGCACCGCCACCTCGGCGCTGAACCAGGGCAGGCGACGGTGGATGTAGACATCGTGGACAAAGAAGTAGGCGACGCCGTAGATGGTGAGGCCCACACCGATCGGCACCAGGGCCTCCATCCCCCCGACGTTGAGCCCGATGGCGAAGCCGAGCATGGCCAGCGCCGAACCGGCCAGGGGGTACAGGTCGTTGCCCTCGAAGCCGGGCTCGGGGCGGCGCTGGTGGTGGCTCTTGTGGACGGGCAGGCCGGGCCCGTGCATGAGGAAGCGGTGGGAGAGGTAGACGAGCACCTCCATGCCGAGGAACCCCCCGAGCACCAACGCCATCACCATCGCCACTCCGGCAAGGCTACCGAGCGTCTGGCTGGATGGGATTCGCTTGGGCGTCCCGCTCCCAGATGAGGATGGGCAGGGTGAGCATGGCGAAGGCGTAGAGGAACTCCTCGGTGGGGATGTCCCAGGGAAAGCGCAGACCGCTCAGGTGGCTGGGGTCGTAGATGACGATGGGCGCCGAGAGCTTGCTCATCCACCCGTCCACGCCGACCATGAACCCCGAAACGATGGCCATGGAGATCCAGTAGGTCTTGCTTCGAAACACCCCCGTGCGAAACCACCTCATCTCCGCCCCCACCACCCCGAGGGCAGCGAGGAGCGACGTCAGCGGGTAGGCCTTGACCAGGGATGGTCTCCGGCCAGGCCGTTGCGAACCGCCTCGTAGCTGAGCAGGGCGCAGATGGGCACGGCCACGAAGAACGCCAGCTCGTCGGCCGGCAGTCCGCCGGGCAGCTCGACGCCGGTCGAGTACCTGGGGTTGAGCCGCCAGTGCCCAGCCCGGAAGGCGGCGATGTCCCACGGCACGAAGATAGCCAGGGTCGGCACCAGAGCCCGGGCCAACCGGCGGGGTCGGCGCCAGACCCGGGCCCGGTAGGCGACCTCCAGGGGCAGGGTGAGCACCAGGCACGCCCCCATCAACTTGAGGTACTGCAGGCGGTCCTCCGTGGCGGGATCAGGCATCGCCGGCCCGCGCTTCGTGCCACCGGTCGACCCTGGCCAGCTGGGCCAGGGTCGATGCCCGCACCGCCCGGGTCTGGGCGAACACCAGGTGGAACACGGCCTCCCTGGCCCAGCGCTGGGCCGGATGGCCACCGGTCATGGCCCTGCCGCCCACGCTGGCGACCAGCGCCGAGGTGGCGTCGATCCCGAGCAGGAGGGCCTCGGCCCGCAGGTCCAGACGCTCGTCGATCCGCTCACCCGCGGGGCTGTGGTCGGCCAGGGCGTAGGCCTGCCGGCGCACCCCGTCGAGACGGGATGAGAGGGCCTGGGCCAAGGCGTCGTCGTGGCCGGCCAGCTCGGCCAGCGCTGCCTGGGCGATCCCGAAGGTGGAGGGCTGGACGTTGGCGCCGGCGGCGGCGTCGGCCGCCGACCACTGGTCGACAGGAGCGTGCAGCACCACGTCGTCGTCGGCCACCACGTAGTCGTCGAGGTGCAGGACCACGGTGCGGGTGCCGCCCATGGCCGCCAGCTCGAGTGGGTCTCCGGGCGCCATGCCCCGGCCCTCCTGCAAAGGCACCAGCCCGAACACGACGTGGCCGTCGTCGGTCGTGCCCCCGACGAGGACGAGGTCGATCAGCCCCCATCCGGTGCACCAGGGGGCGGCGCCGGAGAGGCGCCATCCCCGGTGGACCCGGGTGGCGGGCATGACCACCCGCTCGGAACGCAGGTGGCTGAAGGCAACACCCGCCTGGGTGGTCCCGGTACACAACGACGGGAGCCACCGCCGGGCCAGCTCCTGGTTGACGCCGGCGGCGAGCATCTTGACCACCGGATGGTGTTGGAACCACACGAACCAGGTGTTGCCGTCAGCGCCGGCCAGCACCTCGGCCACGCCGCGGTACGCCGCCGCCGACGGGACCGCGCCGGTCGCCCACTCTGGACCAGCCACCCCGTAGAGGCCGGCGACCGCCAACTCGTCGAGGTGGGCCCTGGCCACGCCCTCGCGCTCGGCGGCAGCGGCCCGAGGCCGCAGGCGCGAGGCGGCCTCCTGGGCCCTGATGAGGAGCTCGTCGGTTCTGTGCAACTCAGACTGCACGATAGTTGCTCTCCTGAGGTGTGGCCGCTGGAACCCGCGGCAGGCCCAGGGTCCCCGCCGCCAGGAGGAGCACGCCACCGAGCACGGAGCGCGGACACGATGAACGAAGCGCCGCCAGGATGACCAGGGCGACGGTGTGGAAGGTATACGCCCCATCGACTGGCTGTCTGGGCCCAGAACAGGCGCCGGAACCTGGGCTGGGACAGGGCCCGACGTAGGGGAGAAGCCACGGCATCACCATGCCGTCGGAGGACACTTCCAGACTGACCTAGGGTGTCTACGTCTGGACCGCCACGGCAACAACTGGGAGACCGTGCTCGAGTTGTCACAGCTCACCCAGCACTACGGCGATGTCACCGCTCTCGACCAGGTGAGCTTCTCGGTGGCGCAAGGGCGGATCTGCGGGTTCCTCGGGCCCAACGGGGCGGGCAAGACCACGGCCATGCGGGCGGTCATGGGCATCCTGCACCCTGACGCCGGCACCGTGGGGTGGCGAGGCCGACCGGTCAGCGACGAGGCTCGCCTGCGCTTCGGCTACATGCCCGAGGAACGTGGCCTCTACAAGACCATGCGGGTGCACGAGCAGGTGGTCTACCTGGCCCGGCTCCACGGTCAGAGCCGGTCCGAGGCCGAGACCAGCGCCGATCGCTGGATCGACGAGCTGGGCCTGACCGACCGGCGCCAGGCCAAGATCGAGGAGCTTTCGCTCGGGAACCAGCAGCGGGTTCAGCTCGCCACAGCCCTGGTCCACGACCCTGAGCTGCTGGTGCTCGACGAGCCCTTCTCGGGCCTCGACCCCATGGGGGTCGACGTCATGAGCGACGTCCTGCGCAAGCAGGTGGCCCACGGCGTCGCCGTGGTCTTCTCCAGCCACCAGCTCGACCTGGTCGAGGACATCTGCGACGAGGTGGTGGTGGTCAACCAGGGCCGGGTGGTGCTGGCCGGCGAGGTGGGCGCCCTCAAGCGAGCGGGCCGGCGACGGCTGGCCGTCGGCATCGAGGGTGACGCCGCCGGCGCCATCGGGGGGCTGGCCGGCGTCACCCTGGTGGAGCGGCGAGACGACGGCGTGGCCGTGGTCGAGCTCGACGACCACGTCGACAGCCAGGCCGTGCTCGAGGCGGCCAAGGCGGCCGGCCCCGTCACCCACTTCAGCCGGGAGCTGCCCCTGGTCTCCGAGCTCTTCCGCCGGGCGGTGGCGGCATGACCACTGCGGGGGTCGTGCGCCTGGTGGCCGAGCGGGAGATCTGGGAGCGGCTCCGGGCCAAGTCGTTCAAGGTGTCCACCGTGGTCATCGCCATCGGGCTCCTGGCCGCCGTCGTCGTTCCCCAGCTTCTGGGCGGTGACGACGAGCGGCCCACCTACCAGGTCGGTGTCGTCTCCTCCATGACCGCGGCGGTGACCGAGGCCGTGGATGGCTTGCGCCCGGCGGTCGACGCCGAGGTGAACGTGGTGGCCGTCGCCGACCTGGCTGCCGGTGAGCAGCAGTTGGGCGCCGGGGATCTCGACGCTGTGGTCGGTCGCGGCGAGGTCGTGGTCGAAGAGGAGCCCGATGCAGGATCGCCCCTCGACCAGCTCACCTCCGGTCTCGGCCGGTCCGTCGGCGCCATCGGCGCCCTG
This sequence comes from Acidimicrobiales bacterium, assembly GCA_051005375.1. Taxonomy (GTDB): domain Bacteria; phylum Actinomycetota; class Acidimicrobiia; order Acidimicrobiales; family CADCSY01; genus JADDRA01. Next base: position 6,601 of record JBPCJK010000153.1, on the reverse strand, counting down.
GAGAACGCCGGACTGGCGCCCGAGGCGGCCGCCAGCGTCTTGCGCCAGCCCCCGCTGCCGGTGCGCAGCCTGAGCGCCGGTGGCGACGACAGCCAGCGGCCGCTGGTGTTCCTCGGCGTGCTCGTCCTCTACCTCCTGTTGCTCACCTACGGCGGCTCGGTGGCCGTCGGGGTGGTGGAGGAGAAGGCCAGCCGGGTGGTCGAGGTGATCCTCTCTGCCGTTCGGCCCTACCAGCTCCTGGCCGGCAAGGTCCTCGGCATCGGCGTGCTCGGCCTGATCCAACTGGTGGTGGTGGCCGCCCCCGCCCTGATCGTCGCCGTCGCCACCGGCGCCAAGCTCCCGTCAGGATCGCCGCTCACCGTTGCCTCGTTGCTGTTGTGGTTCGTGGTCGGCTACGCCCTCTACAGCTGCGCCTATGCCGCCCTGGGGTCCACCGTGTCGCGCTCGGAGGAAGCCCAGAACGCCAGCTTTCCCATGAGCGGTCTCCTCATCGCCGCCTACTTCGCCGCCCTCGCCGCCCTCGACAACCCCGACGGGGTGGTGGTGCGGGTACTGGCGCTGGTGCCCTTCACCGCTCCCCTGGTCATGCCCGCCCGGGCCGCCCTCGGCCACGCCGCCCCCTGGGAGGTGCCCCTGGCGGTGGTGCTCACCCTGGCCATGACCTACGCACTGGTCCGCCTGGGCGGGCGCATCTACTCCGGGGCGGTGCTGCGCTTCGGCGCCAAGGTGCACCTCCGCCAGGCCCTGCGCTCCGGGGCCCAGAGGGACGAGCCAGCAGCGGCCTGAGGGACCCTTTGGAGCCAACAACCTCCGCCTTCTGGCCCCAGAAACGCGGGGATTTCGTCTCGCTCCTGGGGCCAGAACGGCTGAGGGTAACGGCCGGGACGGCTGAGGGGAGCGGCCAGAACGGCTGAGGGGAACGGCCGGGGCCGCCTGAGGGGCCCCTTTTCAGGGTCCGCAGATCACCACCGAGTCGGGGGGGAGGGTGGCGGTGGCGGCATCGACGACGACCCGCTGGTCGGAGACCAGCAGCACCTGGCTCCCGCCACTGCCGCCCAGGTCGACCTTCTGGTCGCGCCGTCCCAGGTTGGCCGCCACCCGCAGCTCGCCCCGCTCCACCACCAGCCATCCGGCCTGCTCGTCGTAGCGCACCCGAACCCGGTCGAGGCGCCCGTCGCCGAAACCAGGCGTGGCCGAGCGCAAGGCGATCAGTGACCGGTACCAGGCCAAGATCTCGGCGTGCGGGGGCTGGGACGGCTCCGCCCAGTCCAGCTTGGAGCGGTCGAAGGTGGCCTGGTCCTGAGGGTCAGGCACCTCCTCGGCCGTCCACCCGAAGGCGGCGAACTCGGCTCGTCGGCCCTGGCGGACCAGTCGCCCCAGCTCCGGGTCCTGGTGACTGGTGAAGTACTGGAAGGGCGTCGAGGCGTTCCACTCCTCGCCCTGGAAGATCATGGGAACGAACGGGGCGGTGAGGTACAAGGCGGCGCCGACCTTGAGCCGGCCGAGCGACAGGGTCGCCCCCAGCCGGTCGCCCAGCGCACGGTTGCCGACCTGGTCATGGTTCTGGAGGTAGCCGAGGAAGGCCCAACCGGGGATGCCCAGCGCCGCCCGGCCGTGGCTGCGGGCGCGCACCCCCGACCAGCGCCCGGCGTAGACCCAGGCCGATTCCAGGGCCGTGGCCAGGTCGGCGAGGGAGCCGAAGTCGGCGTAGTAGCCCTCGTCCTCGCCGGTCAGCACCGTGTGGAGGGCGTGGTGGAAGTCGTCGCTCCACTGGGCGTCCATGCCGTAGCCCCCGCAGTCGGGCGGGCGCAGCACGCGAGGGTCGTTGAGGTCCGACTCGGCGATCAACCACAGCGGCCGGCCCAGGGTGGCCCCCAGCTCGGCCACCTCAGTGCCGAGCTGCTCGAGCACGTGGGTCGCCGAGGTGTCCACGACGGCGTGGACGGCATCCAGGCGAAGCCCGTCGACGTGGTAGTCGCGCAGCCAGCCGAGGGCGTTGTCGATGACGAAACGGCGCACCTCGTCACTGTCGGCCTGGTCGTAGTTGACCGCCTGGCCCCAGGGGGTGGAGTAGAAGCTGGTGAAGTAAGGACCGAACCGCTCCAGGAAGTTGCCCTCGGGCCCGACGTGGTTGTAGACGACGTCGAGGACCACGCCCAGGCCCCGGGCATGGCAGGCGTCCACCAGGCGCTTGAGACCGTCAGGGCCGCCGTAGTCATGGTGGGGGGCAAAGAGGTCGACACCGTCGTAGCCCCAGTTGCAGGTGCCGGGGAACTCGGCCACGGGCAGGACCTCCACGGCGGTGACCCCCAGGTCGACCAGGTGGTCGAGCTCGCTGATGGCGCCGTCGAAGGTGCCCTCGGGGCTGAAGGTCCCGACGTGGAGCTCGTAGAGGACCGCCGCTGGCAGGTGGAAGCCACGCCACTGGTCGTCGGTCCAGGGGAAGCTGGAGTGCTCGACCAGCCGGGACGGCCCTTGCACCCCTTGGGGTTGGAAGGGCGAACGGGGGTCGGGTAGGGCCTCGGCGCCGTCGAGGCGGTAGGCGTAGTCGACGCCGGCGACGGCCTCGTCGTCAGCGACCTCGACCTCGAACCACCCGCGCCCTGCCTCCCTCATGGGCAGGCGCCGACCAGCCAGGTCGAGCTCGACCCTGTCGGCACGGGGCGCCCACACCCGGAAGCTCGCCATCACCTTGGGTCCTCCATCAGGGCCGCCCGGCCGTCGAAGGGTACGAGACGGGCGACGGACATCATGACCGGTCCTCTTCCCTGGCCAGCAGGGCTACGGGGAACCTCTCCAGCAACGGGTCGAGCGACACCACCCCACCGGCGACCACCTCGCCGGTGAGGACGTTCGACCAGCGGCCGGGGGGCAGCTCGACAGTGGTGTCGCCCCAGCCCCCCGCCGAGGCCAGGCCCAGCACCAACCGGGGCACGATCGTCGCCACCTGTGCACCACGCACGAAAGCCACGACGTGGCCGGCGCCCGGACCGGTGCCGGGGAGCGCCTGGTAGCACCCGGCCTGATCCTGGCCGAAGGCCTCGGGCCGACGGCGCCGAACCGCCAGGGCGGCGTGGGTGAGGCTCAGCTTGGGCAACCCCTCGTCGGACCGGCGCTCGACCTCCTCGACGCTCATCCCCTCGACCTCGGCCAGCAGCTTCTTGCGAACGGCGAAGTCGACCGGGCGCCGGTTGTCGGGGTCGACCAGGCTGAGGTCCCACACCTCGGTGCCCTGGTACAGGTCAGGCACACCGGGGGCGGTGAGCTTGACCAGTTGGGCGGCCAGAGCGCTCACCCTCCCCGGGCCCACCAGGGGGGCGACGAAGGCCTGCAGGTCGGCGACGAAGGCCTCGTCGCCCAGCACCCCCTCGACGAAGCGGCGCAGGGCCTCGTCGTAGTCGACCACCGGGTCGATCCAACTGGTGTGGGTCTTGGCCTCCCTGGTGGCCTTCTCGACGTAGGCCAGCACCCGGTCGACGGTGATGGGCCACGCCCCCACCAGTGTCTGGTAGAGCAACCACTCGAGGTTGGGGTCGGGCCAGGTCCCGCCATCGGCTGCCGGCGAGCGATGGCGGGCGTTCAGCGCCGACCAACGAGCCACCGCATCGGCGAAGTCGGCGGGGATCTCCGAGAGCAGGACGATGCGGGCCCGCACGTCCTCGCTGCGCTTGGTGTCATGGGTCGACGAGGCCAGCATGGTTGCGGGCCAATCCCGCTGGCTGGCCGCCATCGACTGGTGGAACTCCGCCACCTCCACCCCGAAGCGGCCCGGGTCGCCACCCACCTCGTTGAGCGAGATCAGCCGGTTGAAGGAGTAGAAGGCGGTGTCCTCGGCTGCCTTGGCCATCACCGGCCCGGTGACCTGCTGGAACCGCAGCAACAGCGCCGTGGCTTGGGGCCCTTCCAGGCGGCCCCGCAGCACCAGTCCCAGAAGCTCGAAGAGCTCGGGATCGAGATCGCCACGGCGCTCGCCGGCGGCGTCCAGGGCCGTCGTCAGGTGCTGCTCGTCGGCACCACTGACCGCCCCGCCAGGGGCGATGTAGGTGCGGTACACCGGGAAGCAGGCAACCGTCTCCTCGAGCGCCTCACGCAGCTCGTGGCGGGTGAAGTCACGGTAGCGACGGGAGGCCTCGCACACGGCGGCCAACAGGTGCACGAGGCGATTGAGGTCGGCAGCCAGCACCTCCCGCAACACCAGGTGCTTGCTGTCGTGCACCACCTCGGCCCAGTCGCTGGGCTCGCCGGTGAAGGCGGCGTAGACCTCGGTCAGGGGCTTCTCCCCATCGGGATCCACGAAAAGCCCGCCGACCAGGTTGAGGAAGTCGTACCCGGTGGTGCCGTCGACGGGCCAGGTGGCAGGGAGGGCCTCGCCCGGTTCCAGGATCTTCTCCACCACCAGCCACACCGACGGCGCCGATTCCCGCAACCGGTGGAGGTACCCCTCCGGGTCGCGCAGGCCGTCGGGGTGGTCGACCCGCAGCCCGTCGACCACTCCCCTGGCCACCCAGTCCAGCACCAACGAGTGCGTGTCAGCGAAGACCTGGGGGTCCTCCATGCGCAGCGCGGCCAGGCTGGTGATGTCGAAGAACCGCCGGTAGTCGAGCTCTCGCCCGGCGGTTCTCCAGTAGGCCAGGCGGTAGTTCTGGCGCTCCAGCTGGCTGTCGAGCAGGTCGGGGTCGGCGTTGATGCGGGCCACGGCGGCGTCGACGGCAGCGGCGACCTCGGGGTGCCCGTCGCACAACCGGGCCAGCGCCCGCTTGAGCACCTCCTTGTCCCGGTGGCGGTTTCGTACGCTGAGGGCGTCGGTTGCCGTCGCTGGCGGCAGGGAGACGAAGGCGGCGGCGAGGAACTCGAGCTCGTCGTCGTCGCCCCTGCCTCCGGCGGCCAGGTCGGCCGCCGCCAACGAGAGGGGCAGGCCGAACGAAGGGGGGGCGACGGGGAAGCGGTGGTCGTGGTAGCCGACGACGAAGGCGCCCTCGACACGCTCCAAGACGAGGTCGCCGGCCTCCAGCACCCGGCCGTAGTGATCAGCCAGCACCGGGATCAGGACGGTGTTGCGCAGCTTGGACTCCGGGCCCTCCCAGTCGACGTCGAAGTAGTCGGCCCACCGGCTCGAGGGCCCGTTCTCGAGCACGTCCTGCCACCAGGCGTTGCCGGTGGTGATGGCCATGTGGTTGGGCACGATGTCGAGCACATGGCCCAGGCCTGCCGCCTGCAGCGCCGTGCAGAACCGGGCGTGGGCTTGGGAGCCACCGAGCTCGTCGTTGACCTTGGAGTGGTCGACCACGTCGTAGCCATGGGTGCTGCCCGGCGCCGCTTGGAGCACTGGGGAGGTGTAGACGTGGGTGACCCCGAGGTCGGCGAGGAAGGGAGCGACGGCGGCGGCATCGTCGAACCCGAACTCGGCCCGGAGTTGCAGGCGATAGGTGGCGAGGGGTGTAGCCGGCACCGGTCAGTCGAGGCGGCGCAGCAGCACCAGTGAGCGGGACTCGACCTTGGCCTCTCCTCCGGCCTTGTAGACGGTGCCCTCGGCGTCGGATCGGAGGTCGGGGGGCATGGCGTCGGCGGTGTCGAGCACCAGCTTCCAGTGCTTTCCCCAAGCAGCGGGCAGGGAGAAGTCGACCATCTCGAAGTGGGCGTTGAACAAAATCATGAAGCTGTCGTCGACGACCTGCTCACCCCGGCTGTCAGGCGAGGCCAGCTGCCGGCCGTTGAGGAACATGCCAAGGGTGGTGGCCGAGCCGTGCCAGTCGCCGTCGGACAGCTCCTCGCCGTCGACCCGGAACCAGGCGATGTCGACCATCCCCCGACCTCTGATGGAGCGGCCCTGGAACCAGCGACGACGACGGAACACCGGATGGTTCTTGCGGTAGTTGACCAGGCGACGGACGAACTCGAGCAGCTGGTCGTCAGCGCCGGCCCAGTCGTACCAAGAGACCAGGTTGTCCTGGCAGTAGCCGTTGTTGTTCCCTCCTTGCGAACGCCCCAGCTCGTCGCCCCCGAGCAGCATGGGCACGCCCTGGGAGAGGAGCATGGTGGCGAGGAGGTTCCGTCGCTGGCGAGCCCGGAGCTCGACCACGTCGCTCCGGTCGGTCGGGCCCTCGGCTCCGCAGTTCCAGGAGCGGTTGTGGCTCTCGCCGTCGAGGTTGTCCTCGCCGTTGGCATGGTTGTGCTTGTTGTCGTAGGACACCAGGTCGGCCAAGGTGAAGCCGTCGTGGGCGGTGACGAAGTTGATGCTGGCCTTGGGCCGTCGCCCGTTGGACTCGTAGAGGTCGGGGCTGCCGGTGAGGCGGTAGGCGAAGTCGCCCAGGTTGGCGTGCTCACCCCGCCAGAAGTCCCGCACGGTGTCGCGGTACTTGCCGTTCCACTCCGACCACAGCGGCGGGAAGTTGCCCACCTGGTAGCCGCCCTCGCCCACGTCCCAGGGCTCGGCGATGAGCTTGACCTGGCTCACCACCGGGTCCTGCTGGATGAGGTCGAAGAAGGCCGACAGCTTGTCGACGTCGTGCAGCTCCCGGGCCAGCGCCGCCGCCAGATCGAAGCGGAACCCGTCGACGTGCATCTCGTTCACCCAGTAGCGCAGGCTGTCCATGATGAGCTG
>JBPCJK010000152.1:0-9139 GCA_051005375.1 Acidimicrobiales bacterium | reverse complement strand
GACGTTCCTACCACCCCGGCCCGGATCGGCGAGGTCCCGGGGAGCCGGGCCCGGCGTACGACACCGCTCTGGCCAGGCTGCCCGAGGAGGCGACTCTGCCGGCGCTGCGTCGGCGACCTCGCTCGGGGGGAAGGAGTCGAACCCTCATTCTCTGGACCAAAACCAGATGTCCTGCCATTGGACGACCCCCGATGGCCGCTGACGAGGTTACCGGTGACGGTCATCCGGGTTGGCGGGCCGACGGGGGCCGCCGGTACCGTTGGCGCCCTCATGGGATCGCTGATCAAGAAGCGTCGGAAGCGCATGCGCAAGAAGAAGCACAAGAAGATGCTCAAGCGCACCCGGTTCCAGCGCCGGGCCAAGAAGTAGGTCCGGGCACCGCCCCGCCTTACCACCCCTGACCTGACGGCCCCCACCTCCGTTCTCGCCCCAGAACCGCGGGGAAATCGTCTCGCTCCTGGGGCCAGAACGCCGAGATCCGTTCGCCAGCTCGGGGCCAGCACTTCAGGCGTCGGTGGGCAGACAGGTGCGAGCGACCAGCCGGCCGGGCCCGGGGAACGCCCCCTCCACGAACCAGGCCGAGCCGCTGCCGGCCAGGGCCGGCGCCAATCCGGTGGCCTCCCCCAGGCGGTCGCGCCACTCGGCCAAGGCCGGCACCACGGCGAGCGCGGCGGGCTCGAGATCGTTGGGCCCGTCCGCCGAGGGCCCCCCGAGGCGGTCCCATTCCCGGTAGACCTCAGAGGTGGGGACACCGAAGGGGGGTACGACCAGCGTGCAGGCGCGGTCCTCGAACGGCAGCGAGGTGAGCACCTCGCCCACCCCGGTGACCCGAGCCCGGCCGCCTACGAGGCAGAAGGGCACGTCGGCGCCCAGCGAGGCGGCGAGCGCCAGGTCGGCGCACCCCGCCCACCGCAACACCGCAGCGGCGTCGGCCGATCCGCCGCCCAGTCCGGCGCCGGCGGGGATGCGCTTCACCAGGCGGACCGCGGCCCGGCGCCCCACGGCCGCCAGGGCCCGGCGGACGAGGTTGTCGTCGTCGACCGGCACCGCCAGGCCGGTGGCGCCTATCACCTCGAGGCCATCGCCCGGGCTGAGCACGAGCTTGTCGGCGAGGTCGAGGGTGACCATCTCGGCGTCGATGAGGTGGTAGCCGTCGGACCGGATGCCGGTCACCCGGAGCGACCGGGTCAGCTTGGCCGGCGCCCGCAGGCGCACCGGGCCCATGGGGTCGGCGCTCACCGGTCGGGGCTCACCGCGGCGGGCTCACAGGCAGGCTCGACGACGGGTGCACGCTGCCAGCCTGCCCCATGCCACCACGTCGAGCTCCTCGGCCCTGGACTCGGGGCGGATGCCGGCGCAGGCGAAGTCGTCGGCCACGGCCTTGCCGGCCAGCGCCCGGCGCAGCATCTTGCGGCGCTGGGCGAAGCCGGTCCGCACCAGGTCGAACAACACGTCGGGCCCGACCTCAGCAGGGTCCACCGCCGGAACGGCGCGCCGGGTCACGGCCACCAGCACCGACTCCACCGTGGGTTGGGGGAGGAACACCGTGGCCGGCACCCGCCCGGCGAGCCTGGCGACGGCCCAGTACGAAACCTTGACGGAGACGGCGCCATAGCCAGGATCGCCCACCCCGGCGGACAGACGCTCACCCACCTCTCGTTGCACCATGACCAGCATCCGGGTGATGGCGGGGACCTCGTCGAGGAGGTCGGCCACCAGCGGCGTGGCCACGTTGTAGGGAAGGTTGGCGACCAGCACCCAGCCTCGCCCCCGCACACTCCTGGTTGGGCCGGACGGCTCGTCTCCCCTGGCAGGGTGGAGCCCCCCGCCAGGGCCGAGCACCGCCGACCAGTCCAGCTCCAAGGCGTCACCCTCCACCACCCTGGCTCCGGCGGGTTCCACCACCTGGCGCAAGACCGGCACCAGGCGCCGGTCGAGCTCGACGGCGGTGACCTGGGCGCCGGTCTCCAACAGGGCCAGGGTGAGCGACCCGAGACCGGCGCCGATCTCCACCACCCGGTCGCCAACACCCACCTCAGCCAGGCGGGCGACGCGGCGAACGGTGTTGGGGTCCACGACGAAGTTCTGGCCCAGCGCCCGCCGGGGCCGCAGGTCATGGCGGGCCAGGATGTCAACCACCTCTCGGCGAGAGAGCGTCACCAATCGAGACGGGCGGGGAAGACGCCTTTCTCCAGCGGAGCTAGCTTGGTGAAGTCGTCACGGGCAAGGTCGAGGACCTTGCCGTCGTCGGTGAACGGCCCCCGATCGTTGACCGTGCAGGTGATGGACTCCCCGGTGTCGAGGTTGGTCACCGTGACCACGGTCCCCTTGTCGATGGTGCGGTGGGCGCACACGCCGGTCACCGTTCCGGGAAGGTCGTACCAGGAGACGTCGCCCTGCTGGGTCTGGTCGTCCTGGTGGGTGGAAGGGGCAGGCGAGGGTGGGGGCGGGGGAGGTGGGGCAGCGGTCGTCGTGGTGGTGGACGGCGGTGGCGGGGCCTCAGTGGTCGTGGTGGTGGACGGCCGTGGTGGTGCCTCAGTGGTCGTGGTGGCGCGTTGGCGGCGGGGCTCGGTGGTGCTGGTCGTCGTCGAGGGGGGCGCGGCCGTCGTGGTGGTCGTCTCCGGGAGCACGACAGCGGTGAGGACCACCGTGGAGGTGGGACCGGTGGGGCGCTGCGGCTGGTCGGCGGCGAGGGTGGCGAGATCAGGGCTTCCGGCAGCGACGAACACCTCCGGGGACGGCTCGGGGGCCACACCAGAGGTGAAGAGCTTGGGCCCGAGGACCACCGAGACCACGATGGCCACCAGCAGCCAGGCGCGCCGAAACCTTTCCTTGGATGCCAGGACTCCACCCTCCCCGTCGGACACCCGGGACCCTAAGAGGTTTCGTAACGCAACCGCAACTTTGGCGGGACGGCGGGCTGCGGGGCAGGGTGGGCGGCGGCCAGACCCTGCCAAGCGGCCTGCCCGTTCTTTCGTCGGTGAGCGGCACCTGGTGCCGGCGTGAGACGAAAGAACCGTTGCGACTAGGTGTCGACGGGAGCCAGGCGGAACAGAGCCGCCGCCGTTGCCGTCGAGGCCTCCTCCACGACTGCAGGCGCCACCCCCTTGACCTCGGCCACCGCCGCCCCCACAAGGGGCAGCCACGCCGGTTGGTTGAGCTTGCCCCGGTGGGGGATGGGCGCCAGGTAGGGGCTGTCGGTCTCGACCAGGAGCCGGTCAAGCGGGCACCAGGTAGCCGCCTGGCGCACCTCGTGGCCACGCTTGAAGGTGACGATGCCGCTGAAGCTCAGGACGGCGCCGGTGGCCAGGGCCAGGTCGGCTTCGGCGGCGCCGCCGGTGAAGCAGTGGAACACCGTCCGTGCGGGCGTGGCCTCCGAGGCGAGGATGGCAAAGGTGTCGTCCCAGGCCTCCCGGGTGTGGATGACCAGGGCCAGGTCGTGCTCGTGGGCCAGGGCGACCTGGGCGGCGAACACCTCTCGCTGCACCGGCCGGGGCGAGTGGTCGTAGTGGTAGTCGAGACCGCACTCCCCCACGGCCACCACCTCGGGTTCCCCCAGCAGTTCGGCGATGCCCTGGAGGCCGTGGCTGGCGCCGTAGCTGGCGTCGTGGGGGTGCAGCCCGGCGCTGGCCCACACCCCCTCGTGGGCCCCCGCCACCTCGATGGCGGTGCGGGAGGTGGCCAGGTCGGTCCCGATGGTGAGGAACCGCCCCACGCCTCGTGCCCGGGCATCGGTGATGACCGTGTCGGTTTCAGGACCGGCGGCCAGGTGGCAGTGGCTGTCGGTCCACATGGCGGCTCAGGCGCTCGCCATGCGGGGGAACAGGGGGGCACCCTTCTCCACCGGCAGGCCTCCCGGGTATCCACCCCACAGCGCCGATTCGGGGAGGCGTTTGCCCTCGGGGCGGCCGGCCAGTCCGAGCCTGCGCCACACCTCGGCACAGGCGTCGGGCATGGCCGGTGACGCCAGCACGGCCACGATGCGCAACACCTCGAGGGCGCTCCCCAGCACGGCGTCCACCGCCGGCCCGGGCTCAGCTTTCCACGGCTCGTGGATCTCCAGGTGGGCGTTGGCCTCACGGATCAGCCGCCAGGTGGCCTCCAGCGCCTCGTGGGGGGCGAACCGCTCCCAGCCGGCGGCGGTGTCGCGGTAAGTGTCGGCGGCGACCGCGGCCAGGGGGCCGTCCGCCGGCGGGGCGGGCCCCACGCCGTCACACTTCTTGGCCACCACCGTGGCCACCCGGCTGAGTAGGTTGCCCAGGTTGTTGGCCAGGTCGGCGTTGTAGCGGGCCACCATCCCCTCGTAGGAGAAGTCGCCGTCGGCGCCCAGGGGCACGTCGCGCAGGAAATGGTAGCGGTAGGCGTCCACCCCGAAGTCGTCGATGAGGGTGGAGGGGGCGATCTGGTTGAGCCTGGTCTTGCTCATCTTCTCCCCGCCCACCAGCAGCCAGCCGTGCACGAACACCTCGGCAGGCGGCTCGATGCCCGCCGCCATGCACATGGCCGGCCACCACACGCAGTGGAAGCGGATGATCTCCTTGCCGATGAGATGGTGGGCGGACGGCCACCACCGCTCGAAGCGGGCGTCGTCGCGCCCGTAGCCGATGGCGGTGACGTAGTTGATCAGGGCGTCGTACCAGACGTAGAAGACGTGGCCGGCGTCCCAGGGGACAGGCACACCCCACCGCAGGGAGGTACGGGTGATGGAGATGTCGTCGAGGCCCTGGCGGATGAAGCCCAGGGCCTCGTTGCGCTTGGTGCCGGGACGGACGGCCTCGGGGTTGCACTCGTACCACTCGAGCAGCCGATCGGTGTAGCGGCTCAACTTGAAGAAGTAGTTCTCCTCCTTCATCACGATCACCGGACGAAGGTGCACCGGGCAGGCGCCGTCGACGAGCTGGGCCTCGGTGTAGTAGTCCTCGCAGGCCACGCAGTAGGGACCCTCGTAAGTCCCGAGCTCGATGTCGCCCCTGTCGTAGATGGCCTGGAGGAACCGCTGCACCGTGTCGTGGTGACGGGCCTCGGTGGTGCGGATGAAGTCGTCGTTGGCGATGCCGAGCTGGCGCCAGGCCCCGAGGAAGCGCTCGCTGGTGCGGTCGGTCCACTCCTGGGGCGGGACCCCGTTGGCCTCGGCCACCTGGGCCACCTTGAGCCCGTGCTCGTCGGTCCCGGTGAGGAACAACACGTCGTCGCCCAGCATCCGGTGCCACCGGCAGATGGCGTCGGCCACCACAGTGGTGTAGGCGTGGCCGATGTGGGGGGCGTCGTTGACGTAGTAGATCGGTGTGGTGAGGTAGAAGGGCTGGCCCACGAGGCTCAAATGTACTGTCGCTCGGTCCGTGGTCCCCGTGGGTTGTAGCTGCGCCCGCCGTTGGGCCATTCGCTGTCGACCGGCTGGGCTGTCGACCCGTGCGGTGTCTATCCCTGGCTACCCCTGCCGGCCTACCCCTGGCTCGCCTCCCTCCGCTCCCGGGCCTCGACCAGGCGGAGCCCGTCGGTGCCGTCATCCCCCGTCGCTCCTGCCGGTTCGGCCTCGGCCAGGCTCCGCTGGCGGCGCAGTTCCTCGACCCGGGCCAAGGGTCGCTCCAGCGCCCGCCGCCGCGTCCCCGCCAGCTCGCCGTAGGCCCGCTCGACCCCGTCCACCGCCCGGCCCACCTTGTCGAGCGACTGGCAAAACCCCTCCCACTGGCTGGTGAAGGCGCCCAACACCGAGAGGATCTCCCCCGACGTCTCCTCCACGACGGCGGCGTCGACCGCCCGGCGCACGACGGCCAACACCGCGAACAGGCTCAGGGGTGAGCACAGCACCACCTTCTGGCTGAGGGCCACGTCGAGCAGCCCGGGGTCGTGCTCGTGGACGAAGGAGTAGATGCTCTCGTTGGGGATGAACAGCAGCACGTAGTCGAGGGTGCCGTTGGGCGGATCAACGTAGCCCCGGCTGTTGAGCTCGCGGACCCGGGCTCGCACGTCCTTGAGGAAGGAACGACAGTGGAGCGACCGGTCGTGGTCAGTCTCGGCCTCCAGACAGCGGGCGTAGTTGGCGGCGGGGAACTTGGCGTCCATGTGCAGCCTCATCCCTCGGGGCAACAAGAAGGTGAAGTCGGGGATGGTTCCCCCGAGGACCGCCTTCTGCTTCACGTAGCTGACGCCTTCGACCAGGCCAGCCAGACGAAGCACGTCCTCGGCCATGCGCTCGCCCCACTGGCCCCGGGCCTTGGGACTGGCCAGCACCTCACGCAGGGCGGCGGTGGTGGTGGTCAGGCTGGCGGTCTGGTCGACGGTGGCATGGAGCTGAGCGGTGAGCTCGCCGTGTTGGCGGGCCCGCTCGTTCTCGAGGTGGGCAACGGTGTCGGTCACCCGGCCCAGCTCGTCGTGGAGCGCCCGGAGCTGGCCGTCGATGAGACCCCGGGTGGCGCCTAGGCGCTGGTCGGCGACGGCCACCACGGTGTCGACCATCTCCGCCCCCGCCAACCCCCCTCGACGGGCCAGGACCAGAGTGACGGCCAAGCCGGCGGCCAGCCCGACGACGAGGGCAAGGGCTAAAGCCAGCAGCACTGCGATGTCCATGGCCGCCAGTATGAACAAGGGGTGCGACATGGGGGACGGCCGGGTTCGCGGAGACGCGGACGAACCCACTCTCGCTCACTGGACAGGTCGCCCACCCGGATTCGGCGTGACGGGTGAACCAGCTCCGGGCGGCGACGTGGTGGACGTGGTTGGGCCAGGCCAGAGCGACAAGGACGTTGCCGTCGAGGAGGAAGGTCATCCCTCGTCGAGCAACTGACGAACCGTCTCGTCGCTGAGCACCGCCGCATCCTCTGGCACCGTGAAACGTCGGGAAGCTCGAGTCGTCCACCCGGAGGTTGTGGGTCAGTCCCCGACGGGCCAGATGAGAGGGGTGCGGCTCTCGGGGCAGTGGAGAAAGACAGGTTCAACCCAATTGGGGCACTCCTCCTGCCCTGCAGACTCACCCCCATCTTCGGGACTGCTGGCTCCGGCCCGGGTCAGTCAATCCGAGGGAAGAACGCCCCGGGCGACGGCGGTGACGAGGGCTTGATGGTCGCGTTCGGTCTGGTCGGCGTAGGCACGGGCGAAGTGGGCCATTGCACGGTCGATCTTGCCCGAGCCGCCAAGGTAGCCAGCGATCATGGATGCGCCGCTGGTGCGGGCGTGGCCCTTGGCCAGCAGCAGGCCGCAGGTGCCGGCGTAGTCGATCAGGGCGGGGGCGTCGATACCGGTGACGGTGATGGCGCCCTTCATGTTGCGCCATTGGCGCACGTAGTACTGGTGGGCGCCGATGGTGGCCCAGCCCAGGAGTGGGTCGCTGACGGTCTGCAGGGCTTGCTGGTACTCCACGACCCGCCGTCCTTGGTGGTCGTGCCAGGCCGAGTCGCCGTGCACGTAACGGGCGATGACCGAGCGGCGCGCCTGTTTGAGCTGCAGGAAGATCACGTCGTCGGGGCTACTGCCTTCGCAGAGGACGACGTAGGCCCGTAACCCGACGGAGCCGACTCCCACGACCTTGTGGGCGATGTCGATGAGGCGGTAGCCGGCCACAATGCGGGACCAGTGCGGCGGCAGCGTCTTCAGGTAGTCGTCCAATGCTTCGGCGACCTGTGTGTGCTCCTCCTGGGAGAGGCGGGTGACCAGCGGGTGATCCTCGATGATGCGCCGGCTGCCGCCCCGGCTCTCGGTGAGGCGGGGCAGCGCCCGATCGCTGGTGCTTCGTTTCGCCCGGGCGGCGGCGCGCTCGATCTCCCGGCGCAAGGTGGCTTGCGTCGTGCTCAAGCGCAACCGGTCCAGGTCGAGCCGTTCGTAGGAGCGAGCGAGCAGCGGCTGCTCGGCGAGGTGGATCAGCTGTCGCCGGTAGCCCAGCACGCAGCTGGAGACGGCCTGTTCGCAGGAGGCTTCCGAGGTGCTGTTCTGCCGCCCGGCCACCCAGATGCTGGCGACCAGCCGGCGCAGGTCCCACTCCCAGGGGCCGGGGTGGGCCTCATCGAAGTCGTTCAGGTCCAGGACCAACTCCCGTTCCGGGGAGGCGTAGAAACCGAAGTTGCCGAGATGCGAGTCACCACAGATGACCGGAGTGATGCCGGTAGAGGGCAGCGTGGCGAGGTCGGCGGCCATGACCGCGGCCGTGCCCCGTAGGAAACCGTACGGTGAGGCGGCCATCCGGGCCGCCCGCACCGGTATCAGCCACTCCAGCCGGCCTTCATGGGTGGCGATGACCTGCTCGACCGGGTCACGACGGTCGACCGGCGCACTCCACCGGCCCAGCGACGAACGGGGGACCTGCCCACGCAGCGCCCGCCCGAGGAGGTACCGCTCGCGGCGTGGAATCGCCGGCCGCCGCAGCGAAGCAAACCCTGTCCCGTCGGTCTCGGCGAGAACCACGTGCGGGTGGCCGGCCAACACTCCGGCCCGCTCCGCCTGGTCGGTGGCGCCCGCCGTGGCGGCGCCCGGTTCGGTCATGCGGTAGCGGCCGCGCCGAGCCGGACCTCGGGGGCGCCGAGCCGGGCGGCGTCGGCAGTGTGGTCATCAGGTTGTTCTTGGGATTCCCGTTCAGCCTTGACCCGCAGCCGGTAGTGCTCGACCTCCCGGTCCGCCTGTTCCGGGGTCCACCCCAGCAAGGGGGCAATGATGTCGGCGACCTCGCGTGCGGCCGCGTCGCCGCGATCGGGGACTTCGATGGAGATCCTCGTCCGGCGGGTCAGGACGTCCTCCAGATGCAGGGCGCCTTCGTGGCTGACCGCGTAGTACCCCTCGGCCTTCAGGTACTCAGCGGCGCTGGTCAGCGGGTCACCTAGCGCCGGCTGTTCGGCGATCAGCTCGAGCAGCTCTTCGCACAGCGTTCCGTACCGTCCCAGGAGATGCTCGATCTTCGACACGCTCAGTCCGCTCCGGTCGGCGGTGAGCTGTCGGGAGTTGTACGCGCCGACATAGCCGTCGGCTCCGACCAGCGGGACGCGTTCGGTGCACGACTCGGGGACGGTGCGTTCCAGGCCGTGAACTGCGGCGTCGACGGCGTCCTTGCCCATCACCCGGTAGGTGGTGTACTTACCGCCGGCGATGACGGTCAGCCCGCGCACCGGGCTGGACACGGCGTGCTCACGCGAGAGCTTGCTCGTCGAGTCGGATT
>JBPCJK010000151.1:0-45592 GCA_051005375.1 Acidimicrobiales bacterium | reverse complement strand
TTCCACTCTGCTGACGCCGCTCTCGCCCTGGTCATGCTCGCCGCCGGGCCGATCGACCTCAAGCTGCCTCACGAACGAGCGGCCGAGAAGAAGGCGGCATGACCCACATGCTCGTCAGGAGAGCCGGTTTAGGTTCAGTCGTCGGCAGATGGAACTTTGAGGAGGGACCTACGGATGTCAGTGGCATCACGATCAAAGAAAATGGCAGCTTCCGTTGTGGCCGTAGTGGCTGCCGTGATGACGCTGTCGCAAGCGCCAGCGATGGCGCACTACATTTACCAGTGGTCGGACGTAGCAACCACCGGCAACATGTGTGTGCGTGGTAGAGCTGAGATCAGTCACGGAAGTGGCGGTGGCTACTCCAAAGGTGACGTACAGACACGCACAGCCGACCCTCAGTGGGCCCCGTGTTCGGAACGACCATTCGCATATGTGTACCAACATGCCATTCAGCTGCAGGTAGACCATTGGGATGGTCAAGTCTGGCAACGCTGCATGATCTCCGCATGGCAGTACCGTACCGGGTCGGTCGCCCAAAGTTATGTTAGCTGGAACTACAGCATTCCGTGTGGTCCCGGCTACTACACGACCTGGAGCAACTCCGTCGCGAGGGCAACGGCCGACGACTGGGGATTCCGCGGCGGGTGGGCAGGAACTGCCGGCTACCATCTACTTCCAGCATGAGGAGGGGTCACATGAAACAGCTCACAAGAGGTCGGAACCGGATCCACTTGACGAGGGGGCAGCGCATTGCTACCACCATCGTCGCCCCGCTAGCCGTGGGCGCCCTGGTATTGGTAGGAGCTGGAGCGGCGTCGTCAGCCGACAGGAGTACCCCTACCGCATCACCCAAGCCTCCGGCCGAAATGATGCCGCCGCCTCCTCCCATCAGTGAACAGGACGCTCAACGTGCCGGCGCTCTGGGCCAAGCGGTGACAAGCTCGGTACAACCGACAGCGGAAGACGTCGCAGAGGGACTGGGGATCACCTACGACGAAGCGAAGGAGCTGCTCGAACGTTCTGAGCGGTATGCGGATGGGTTGAGTCCAATTCAGGCCGGTCCTGGAGAAGGAAGGGAGAGACGGTAGCGGGATAGCTCGACCGTCGCGTAACGACTGCTGAGTCAGGAGTGGCCTCGACTGCTCCTGTCTCCGATCCTGAGTCTCGGATTGGCGTATTAGAGGCGGAGTCCGCCAGTGTGAGTTGTTCGGCGCCGGTTGGTCTCGATTCAACAATGCTGCGGGTAGGTTGACATTTGTGATTAGAGCGCAGAGGATATCGGCAACTGTGGCTATAGGAATGATCGGCTTTTTCCTCGGGGGTCTGATCGTCGGCAGCCTCGACCTAGGTAGAGACGATGCCAACGTCCTGAGCGATACAGAGATCGCCAACAAGGTCATCCAGGCGGGTGAGCTGGTCACGTGGGAATCGGAACCAGGCGAGGTCTGCATGCGGTGGGGAAGGAGATTTCAGGTTTGTGACGATGTTGGCGAGGAAATGCCGCCAGTCATTGGCATGGGCCCTGACGATCCGCCGCCAACACCGCTCGGCTTGCCATTTGAACCACTAACGCCACCCATTGACCCTACGAACGGCCCAAAGCCGCCAAGCGACTAGAGCAGACACGAAACCTCCCCCAATCCAACGGACGTGTGGAAACGGAGGGACGAGGGGGCGGCAGCCCGGGTTCGGGGGCGTAGCCCCGAACCCATCGGTGGTTTACGCGGCGGACGTCAGGATGACGTCGAGACGCCGCTCGGCACCTCGACGTGTGGCTCTCTGCGGGGCAGCTTCGGCCGCCGCTCACCATCCTCGCCTCGGCGCACACCCTCATCCTGATCATCTGGAACTTCTGGAGCGACGGGTGCGACGGGTGCGACGGGGTGCGACGGGGTGCGACGGGGTGCGACGGGGTGCGACGGGGTGCGACGGGGTGCGACGGGGTGCGACTACTGAGGATCTTGGGGCGCGACAAGTGTCAACGCCGACGTAATTCCCTAGCCCGACGCCGCCGTTATTCCCCACCGGACTCCTGGGATCAGTGTCTAGTCGATGGCGCCCCCTCGAGGGTGGACCGAGGTGTGGAGCAGGTCTTCCAGCTGGCGTGCGAGGGCGTGAGCCGAGGGCCAGCCGAGGTCGTTGGCGAGCACCACGCTTCGCTGGCCGCGCCGAAGGGTGACGGTCCAGACCCGCTCGGCGGTCGTCCGTCGGGGCTGACGTCGGGGTGTTCGACCTCGACGGTGACGGGCCCCGGTGACCATCGGTGACGGCTGGGCCGACACGCCGGTGAGCAGTAGGCGGCAGGCCGACCCCTGGGGTTGCGCCCGGGTTCTCGCAGTCCGGGCGGGCGCAGATCACTGCGGAGGCCTGGGATTTGAGTTGGCAGCGTCGCCGTCAGCCTCGATGCGGGCCACCAGTGTCCGCTTGGCGGCCAGGATCTGGTCGCGTCTGGCGAGGGCTTCGGGGTTTCGCTCGCTGAGGCGACGCAGGTCGGCGAGCAGATCGGCGATGTCTGACACGGCGCTCACGAGCTGGCCCCGGCGCCGGGGCCAGCTTTGGAGCGGTAGCTGCGTCCGGCCAGGTGGAGGTGGTGGGCGCCGTTGACCACCCGGTCCAAGATCGACTCGGCCACCACCGGGTTGGAAACAGCGAGTACCAGTCCTCGGCGGCTCGGTTGGCGGTGATCACCAGTGAGCGACCGGCCCGCTCGCTGATGAGCTCATAGAGGTCATCGGCCTGGGTGACGGTGAAGTCGCGCATGGCGAAGTCGTCCAAGATGAGGCATCGCCGGGCGGGCCCAGCGCCGGAGCCGGGCCTCCCAGGAGCGATCGGCGTGGCCGCCGGCGAGGTCGGCGAGGAGGCGGCTGGTCTTGGTGAAGACCACGGCGTGGCCCCGCCGGCAGGCGGCATGGCCGAGGGCCTGGGCGATGTGGGACTTGCCCACCCCGACCGGGCCGTGCAAGACGATGGACTCCCCGGCGTCGAGGAAACGAAGGGTGGCGAGGTCGCGGATGCGCGCCCCGGGGATCTTGGCCTTGAAGGAGAAGTCGAAGTCCTCGATGGTGGCGGCCGACTCGAAGCGGGCACCACGGAGGCGACGGGCCAGGGCTGCCGCCTCACGCCGAGCGATCTCGTCTTCGCACAGGGCGAGGAACTCCAGGTGGCCGTGGTCACCGGCATGGGTCTGGGCCAGGCGGGCCTCGAGGGGTGTCGAGCATGCCCGACAGGGCCAGGGCCTTGAGGCTGGTCTCGAGTTGGTGGCGCCGGGTCACGATGCCTCCTCCTCGTCGGCACCGGCGGCGTCGCCGGCCAGCGTCGAAGAGGCGATCCGGGTCGTGGAGGTGGGCGGGGGCGGCGGGAACGGCCGGCTCCGGGGCATCATCGGACTCGGTGCCGGCGGCGAGGATGCCCTTGATGGTGCGATAGCAGGGATCACCGGCCGCCAGCGCCCGGGCGCACGCCGCCTCCAGGCGCTCGGGGGAGTGGCGATCGGCCAGGCCGACCACGCCCTGGGCAGAGCGCAGCCGGTGCAAGGCGTTGGTGGCGAGCAGCTCACCCACCACGGCGGCCACCGTGGTGCCCAGCTCCTCGGCTCGGTGTCGACACCACGTCGGGGTGCGCATGAAGAACGCCACCTTCTCGGGCGGGTAGTCCTCCCAGTCGGTCCGGCGGCCGCTGTCGATGCGAGCCCAGGTCTTGACCACCTTGGCGTCGACGAAGACCTCGACGGTGGAGTCGCTGGCCCGGGCGTCGACGTAGAGCGCCGATGTAGCGCCACGGCAGCGAGTACAGCGCCTTGCCCACCCGGATGTGGCAGTCGGCGCCGACCTTGGGCCTCGACCAGGCCGCCAGCTCGAAGGGCGAGGCGGGCAGGGCGATCAGGGCCGGGCGCTCGACCGCCTCGAAGACCGCCATCGGGCAGGCCCCGTCCAGGCTGCGCGACACGTCGTCGCGCAGCTGGAAGGCCCGGCGCCGCAGCTCGTCTCCTGAAGGCCACCGCCGGATCTCCAGGTCGTCGAAGTCGGTCAGGACATCCTCAGCCCTGGTGGGGCTGAGGTGCCTGCCCAGCGTCAGTCCCCGGAGCGCGGAGACAAGCTCGAAGTAGAGCAGCGCTGGTGCACAGAGCTCCTCGTTCGCCAGCCGGGCGCAGAGCTCCCGGGTGCCCTCGACCGCAGTCAGGGCGTCGACCACCGCGGCCCAATCGACGACGATCACGTGCGGGTCCGAGCGCGCATCTCGCCGTCGCGCTCGGCACGTGCGGCGTCGAGCATGTCGACGGCCGAGACGCTGGCCCGCTCTGCTCGCTGGGCGGCGCGATCCAGGACATCCCCAACCGTCGGGCGGGCGCCTTCGCGCTCGAGGAGGTGGAGCAGGTGTGTGTTTAGCGACTGTTCGCAAGCTGCCGCCCTGGCCTTCAGCGCTCGGCGCACGTCATCCGGCGCGTCCCTGATCTGCAGCAGCGAGCCCATGGTGGTCAGCTGCCCCAGGGCACTGCCCACACCCCAGTCATCCTCGGCCAGGAGGGCGACGAGCCCCTCCTCGGCGTCGTCACCCTGGAGAACCTCGGCCTCGTCCTGAACCCGTTCTCCCGCCGGCTCCAACCCATGCGCATGCTGCTGGGCTAGCTCAGGCCGGCGGCACCGGTTGACGGAGGTCGACCGATACCACTCCACCTTCCACGATGGTGCGGTACTGGGTGAGGCCCTTGCCGTCGGCCGGGTAGCGGCTGCCGCTGCACGGATCGACGAGCACCCGATCTCCGGGCGCCCACTGGAGCAGGCAGCGACGCTCGGCCCCAGAGGCCTGGGCCGAGAAGGCCAGCCACCCCTCCTCGGGGGCGCCGCCCAGGTGCTGGAGGTAGATGTCACGTCCCCGCCGGGGGGAGGCGTCGGGGAAGGCGATGGGGCCGTCGCGCTCGATGTTGGCGGCCAGCCGGTCGACCCGCCCGGCCACGAACACCTCGTCGCCCAGGTTGGGCTGGATCCGCCCCCAACCCGACAGCAGGGCCAGACCCCCGAACAGGGCCAGGCCAGCCACCACCGCCGCCACCCCGACCACCACCGAGCGCCGGGCCTGCACCTGCCTAGTATCCACGCGATGGACCTCTACGAGTACCAGGGCAAGCAGCTCCTGGCCTCGTACGCCGTGCCTGTGCCTGCCGGTGAGGTGGCCGACGACGTTGACAACGCCATCGCCGCCGCCGAACGGTTGGGCTTCCCGGTGGTGGTCAAGGCCCAGGTCCGGGTCGGGGGCCGAGGCAAGGCCGGCGGCATCCGCCTGGCCGCCGACGGCACCGAGGTCGCCGCCGCCGCCAGCGTCATCCTGGGCATGGACATCGGCGGCCACTCGGTCGGGCGCCTGTGGGTGGAGCGGGCCAGCGACATCGCCGCCGAGCACTACGTGAGCTTCACCCTCGACCGCGCTGCCCGCACCCACCTGGGCCTGCTGTCGAGGCGGGGGGGCGTCGACATCGAACAGGTCGCCGTCGAGGACCCCGCCGCGGTAGCTCGAATCCACGTCGATCCGGTCGGCGGCCTGTCCGAGGCGCAGTGCCGGTCATGGGTGGACGCCGCCGGCCTGGACAGCGCTGTCGTCGACGACGCCGTGGACCTGCTGGGGCGGCTGTGGATCGCCTACGCCGAGGGCGACGCCGAGCTGGTGGAGGTCAACCCCCTGGTGGTCACCGCCGCCGGCGACCTGGTGGCGCTCGACGCCAAGGTCACCCTCGACGACAGTGCGTCCTTTCGCCACCTCGACTGGGACGACTACGCCGCCACCCAGGGCGGCGACGCCCGCGAGCAGGCGGCCCGAGCCCGGGGCCTGCAGTACGTCGGCCTCGACGGCACCGTCGGGATCATCGCCAACGGCGCCGGCCTGGCCATGAGCACCCTCGACGTGGTTGCCCAGGTGGGTGGCACCCCGGCCAACTTCCTCGACATCGGCGGAGGGGCCAAGGCCGAGGTCATGACCGCCGCCCTCGAGGTGATCAATGACGACCCCAGGGTGGCGGCCATCCTGGTCAACATCTTCGGCGGCATCACCAGGGGCGAGGAGGTCGCCACCGGCATCGTCGAGGCCCTGGAGCGGGTGGAGCTGGCGTCGCCCATCGTGGTCCGCCTCGACGGCACCAACGCCGCCGAAGGTCGGGCCATCCTCGCCGACCACGAGTCGGACCGCCTGCGCTCCCGCACGACCATGGTCGACGCCGCCCGCACCGCCGTGGAGCTGGCCGCCACCAACCCCCAGGCCGCCCGGGCACCCAGGGCCACCTCGTGACCATCCTGGTGGACGAGACGACCCGCGTCGTCTACCAGGGCCTGACCGGCAGCCAGGGCCGGTTCTACGGGTTGCGCAACCGGGCCTACGGGACCCAGGTGGTGGCCGGGACCAACCCCAACAAGGCGGGCACCGATGTCGAGGGGATCCCCATCTTTGCCACCGTGGGCGAGGCGGTGGAGGCCACCGGGGCCAGCGCCTCGTGCGTCTTCGTCCCCGCCCCGGGCGTGCTCCCGGCGGTGCTGGAGGCGGCCGGCGGTGGCGTCGAGCTGGTGGTGGTCATCACCGAGGGCGTCCCCACCCACGACCAGGCCCGCATGCACGCCACCCTGGCCCAGGACTACCCGGAGGTGCGCCTGCTCGGCCCCAACTGCCCAGGGGTCATCAGCCCGGGCAAGTGCAACATCGGCATCACTGCCGGCGAGATCGCCATGGGCGGTGGGCCGGTGGGCATCGTCAGCCGGTCCGGGACCCTCACCTACCAGGCCATCTACGAGCTGACCCAGGCCGGGGTGGGCCAGACCACCTGCGTGGGCATCGGCGGCGATCCCGTCCCCGGCACCACCTTCGTCGACTGCCTGGCCGCCTTCGAGGCCGACCCCGACACCAGGGTGGTGTTGCTCATCGGCGAGATCGGTGGCGCCGCCGAGGAGGAGGCGGCCGAGTACGTGGCGGCGGGGATGACGACACCGGTGGTGGCCTACGTGGCCGGGGTGACCGCCCCTCCCGGCCGGCGCATGGGCCACGCCGGGGCCATCGTGTCGGGCAACCGGGGGACGGCCCGGGCCAAGATCGAGGCCCTGCAGCGTGCGGGCGTGGCCGTGGGCGCCAACCCCAGCGAGGCCGCCGTCCTGGTGGCCGAGGTCGTGGCCGCTCTCTGAGGCCTGCCGTCGGCGCCGGCCGGCGGGCGTCCGGGCCGTCGGCCGGGCATTTGTGGACGCTCCGTGTCGCTGAGCGACCTCGATCGTCCAGCAATCACCGCTGGTACCGTCCTCCCGGTGCGCATCGGGGTGCTGGCGTCGGGGAGCGGGACCATCCTCCATGCCATCGTCGAGGACGGGATCGACGTAGCTGTGGTGGTGCTCGACCGCTCCTGCCGGGCCGCCGAGGTCGCCGCAGGGGCCGGGGTGGAGGCGGTGCTGGTGGAGCGGCTGAGCTACGGGGCGAACTTCGACCGGCTGGACTACACCCACCGCCTGGTCGACGTCCTGGCCGAGCACGGCGTCGAGCTGGTGGTCATGGCCGGGTTTGGGACCGTCCTCGACAAGCCCGTGCACGACGCCTTTCCGGGAAGGATCCTCAACACCCACCCCGCTCTGCTGCCCGCCTTCCCCGGTTGGCACGCGGTTGACCAGGCGCTGGCGGCGGGGGTCAAGGTGACGGGCTGCACCGTGCACCTGGCCACGGCGGACGTCGACGCCGGCCCCATCCTGGCCCAGGAGGCGTTGCCCGTCCGCCCTGACGACACCGTGGAGACGCTCCACGAGCGCATCAAGGAGATCGAGCGCCGGCTCTACCCCCGTACCATCCGCGCCTTTCTCACGGGTGCCGGCCGATGAGGGCGTTACTGTCGGTCTACGACAAGGCGGGCCTGGTGGAGCTGGCCAGCGGCCTGGTGGGGCTGGGGTGGGACCTGGTGTCGAGCGGGGGGACGGCGGCGGCGCTGGTGGGCGCCGGCCTGGCGGTGCGCCCGGTCGAGGAGGTGACCGGGGCGCCCGAGATGCTCGACGGCCGGGTCAAGACCCTGCACCCTGCATTGCACGGAGGCATCCTCGCCGACCGCTCCAAGCCCGAGCACCTGGCCGAGCTGGATCGCCGGGGCATCAAACCCATCGACCTGGTGGTTTCCAACCTCTACCCCTTCCGCTCCGATCCCTCGATCGAGATGATCGACATCGGGGGGCCGGCCATGGTGCGGGCAGCGGCCAAGAACCACGCCAGCGTGGGGGTGGTGGTCAACCCGGCTGATTACGGCCCGGTGCTAGAGGAGCTGTCGGCGGGGAGCGGGGAGAGCGGGCTGTCGGACGTCACCCGCCGGCGACTGGCCCGGGCCGCCTTCGCCCACACCGCCGCCTACGACGCCGCCATCGTGGGGTGGTTCGACGCCACCGACTCCGCCTCAGGCCACGTCGATGGCGCGCGGCCCCTCCCGCCCACGATCCACCTGGCCCTGGAGCGGGTTCAGGAGCTGCGCTACGGCGAGAACCCCCACCAGGCGGGAGCGCGCTACCGGATTATGGGGGGCACCGGCTGGTGGGACGGGGTCGTCCAGCACCTGGGCCTGCCCTTGTCCTACCTCAACGTCTACGACGCCGACGCCGCCTGGTCCCTGGTGCACGACCTAGCCGAGCTGCACGACCTGGCGGGCCTGGGCGCCCGGGCTGCGGTGGCCATCGTCAAGCACGCCAACCCGTGTGGGGCGGCGCTGGCCTCCGACCTGGCCACCGCCTACCAGCGGGCCCTGGAGGGTGACCAGCAGTCCGCCTTCGGCGGCATCGTCGCCCTCGGCGGCATCGTCGACCTGGCCACCGCCGAGCGCATGGCGGCCGGCCCCCAGGCCGACGTGGTGATCGCTCCGGGCTACGACGACGGGGTGGTCGAGGTGCTGGCGGCCAAGCGCAGGAACACCCGGGTGCTGTCAGCGCCGGCCCCTTTGGCCGACCGCATCCACCTTCGCCAGCTCGCCGGCGGCTTCCTGGCCCAGGAGCGCCAGCGCTTCGTGGTCGGCCGCCCTAGCTGGCAGGTGGTTACCAGGACCGCCCCCAGCGATGAGCAGTGGGCCGACGCCGAGCTGGCCTGGCGGCTGTGCGGGCACGTCAAGTCGAACTGCGTGGTGCTGGTGAAGGGGGGCCAGGCCGTCGGCATCGGGGCCGGCCAGCAGAGCCGGGTAGGGGCGGGCGAGATCGCCACCGCCAAGGCGGTCGGGCGGGCGGCCGGCGGGGCTTCGGCCACCGACGGCTTCTACCCTTTCCCCGACGGTGTGGAGGCGGCGGCCGCCGCCGGCGTGGCCGTGGTCGTCCAGCCCGGCGGCTCCGTCCGAGACGAGGAGGTGACGGCCACCGCCGACCGCCTGGGCCTGGCCATGGTCCTCACCGGCGAGCGCCAGTTCTTGCATTGAGGGTTTCGTCGCCGAACCGGAGGTTCGACGACGAGGTGATCGTGCTCCGGCCGGACGGCGGAGCCGCCCGGCCGGAGCGCTGAAGACCTTCCTGGCTCGCTCTGTCCCGCTTACGGCGATAATCCGCCGTGGCTGCTCGCCGGGCCGCCATCCAGAGGGGCCGCCTTCGGCGGCTGGTTTGGCCGGCAGCCAAAACTCCTCGTCGCCTCCGGCGACTCCTGGGTGTGGCCGGCGGCCAGTCGTAGTCGCCTTCGGCGCCTGGCGGTTGGGTCCTAGACTTCGGGCGTGAGCGCCATCCTCATGCCCGGGGGGCCGGTGGCCGACGCCGTGCTGGCCGGTCTGGTGCCCCGGGTGGCGGCGATGGCCGCTGCCGGGCGCCCACCCGGGCTCGGGACAATCCTGGTTGGCGACGATCCGGCCAGTGCCGGCTACATCAGGGTCAAGCAGGCCCGCTGCGCCGAGGTGGGGATCTACTCGCCCCACACCCACTTGAGCGCCGGCGCCACCCAGGACGACCTGCTGGCGGCCATCCGTGCCTACAACGACGATCCCGACGTCGACGCCATGTTGGTCCAGCACCCCACCCCGCCCCAGATCGACTACGAGTCGGCCTTACTGGCCATGGACGCCGACAAGGACGCCGACGGCTTGCACCCGCTCAACCTGGGCCGCCTGGCCCTGTCGATGCCGGGCCCGGTGCCGTGCACCCCGGCGGGCATCGAGGCCCTGATGGCCCACTACCAGGTGCCGGTGGCCGGCCGCCACGTGGTGGTCCTGGGCCGGGGCTTCACCCTGGGCCGGCCCCTGTCGCTGCTGTTGACCCAGAAGCGTCCGACGGCCAACGCCGCCCTCACCGTGGTCCACACCGGGGTGCCCGACTGGCCCGAGCACACCCGCCGGGCCGACATCGTCATCGCCGCCGCCGGCGTGCCCGGCATCCTGCGCCCCGGCCACGTCCGCCCCGGCGCCGTGGTGGTGGGCGGCGGGGTCCGTTACGAGGGTCGGCGCATCCTGCCCGATGTCGACGAGTCGGTGGCCGAGGTGGCGGGCTGGATCACCCCCCGGGTCGGGGGCGTGGGGCCGACCACCGTCGCCATGCTCCTGGCCAACACGGTGACCGCTGCCGAACGCCGCCGGGGCTGACCGGCACTGGGCAACCACACCCCTACGATCCTCGACCCTTTGCGTATAGTGCGCCCAGTCGAGTAGCAGCTCAGGAAAGGGACCCTCTTATGGCCAACATCCCACCCGGAAGCGTCTGCGAGAAGTGCGGAGGAGGCGTTCACAACAACGAGCAGGGCCGCGTCGCCTGCGACGGCTGTGGTGAACCCACTCCGGAGTGCAAGTGCGCAAGCGAAGGTTGACCTGAGCCCTTCCCTTCGTCGACCGGCGGAGTCACCGCCAGGAAGGGCGGCGTCCGTGCTCCCCGAACCGTTCAGCGCACCCTAGCGAGGGCTGTCCCCGCACCCCCTCCATCAGCGTGAGGTCCTGCAGGTGGTACTCCCAGGGCAGGGACGGCTGGTCGGAGTGGCAGGTCAGGGTCACCGGCGTGGACGAGCGCCGGCGACCGACCTGAACCCGCCACGCCCGTCCCCATGGCGGCCGGGAGGCGGTAAAGGTCACTTCGACAGCGTCGACGCTGGTCCAGTCGATGACGGATGCCGCCATGCCGTCGATCTCCCGGATGCCGCTGGCCTGGCGGGCGAACTGCTCGGCGGCCTGGACCAGTGGGGGGTAGGCCGACCGGCCCCGGTAGCGGTCGAGGGTGAGGAGCCCACGGGCGTAGTCGGCGGCGAGGGTCGGCCCCTCCGAGGGCGCCACCCTACCGAAGTACGCCCCGTCGGGCAGGCACACCAGGGTGGCGGCGAAGCGGTCGCCGCCGATGTGGGAGCACTCCCACACGTCGGGGACCCCGCCAGCGACCAGGGCCCGGGCCAGCGGTCGGCCCCGCTCGGCGCAGCAGCGATCGTGCCTGCCGTTGGTGCAGACCAGGAACAGCGGTCCTTCCTGGATCTGGCCCAGCGCCGGAGGCGGATCGTTGGCCAGCAGGGCCAGGTCGAGGTCGAGCAGGGCCGTAGGGCGGTCGAGGTCCACTGACACCAGCCAGCTCCGCTGGGCGCCGGAGTGGCCCAGGTAGCACCGGCGGCGGGTGTCAGGACGGCGCCAACCGGGACGGCGGATGAGCAGGGGTCGTACCCCGTGGTCCCGGCACCGGCGCTCCAGGGTGGCGGCCAACTCCCGGTCGAGGTCGCTCTCCACCAGGGCCTTTCGCCCCCAGGGCCCAGGTTGCTCGATCAACAACCACGAGCGCACCCGGGAGGCGGTGGCAGCCAGGGCCTCGCCCCGGCGGGCTGACTCGACGGCGCAGGTTGCCCTGCTCAGCTCATCAGGCACCTCTCAACGGCCGTCCACGACCTCCACCAGACCCTCCCGAACCAGGCGGCGGACCAGGACCAGGCGGCTGGCGGCGTCGAGCAGGTCGGCCAGGGCTGAGACTGGCCGTGGCTCACCGTCGAGGAGACGCCACAGCGCCGGCCCGACACTGGCGGGCAGGACCAGCTCGCGGTCACCCAACAGGATCCGCACCCGGTCGGCGTTGCAAGGCCGGCGCTCGGCGATGGATCCGGCTCGGCGCACGACCACGTCTCGGTCCTCGAGGCCATCCAGGTCCACCATCTGTCGCAGCTGGCCGTCGAGGAGGGGAGGACGTTGGCTCCAAAACCGGTCCTGCAGCTCGGCGGCGACGGGCTCGGGGTCGACCGATGCCAGCCAGCGTTGGGCCTCGGCCATGCATTCCTCCACCGCCAGGCGCAGGCCCTTGCCGCCGCCACCGTCGTCGTCCCGGGCGAAACCGACGGGGAGCGACACCCGGAAGGCAGGGTGCTCGGCGGCCCGGTCGAGCAGGGCGGCCAGTACGTCGTAAGCGGTGGCGGCGTGGATGCCGATGGTGATGTGCAGCGAGGCGTCCTGCTGGGCAGCGGCGGCATGGATGAAACCTCGGGGCAGGTACAGGCAGTCGCCGGGGCCGAGCTCGGCTTCGAAGATCACCGGCTGGGCCGCAGCCAGCTCCTGGCGGGACCGGTGGCGGGGCAAGGGCAGCGCCACCACCGGCTCCGAGACCCGCCAGTGCTTGTGGCCGTGCACCTGGAGGACGAACACATCGTGGGTGTCGTGATGGGGAGCCAGGGCCACGGCCCCGGCGGGAGTGAGGTAGGCGTTGGCCTGGGCGGGATGGGTCAGGTCCAGCTCGAGGTCCCGGCAAAAGCGGGCCAATGGCGCCCACGAGCGGTGCAGCGACTGCAACACGATGGTGGCCCCGTCGGCGAAGGCTTGGGAGATCCGGAGGGGGTCGGCGGCGCCCCGGTAGGGCTGGCCCCCTACTCGGCCGGAGCGGGTGTAGGCCTCGACGAGGAGTGGCTTGCCGTCCTTGACCAACCTGAACGACGGGGTTCGGGGGGCGGTCGTGGCCAGCACGTGGTCGACAGCGGCCAGGGACAACAGATCGGCGAAGCGAGCCGGATCGGGATCGCTTCGCAGGTGGGGCCGGCTGGACCAGCACAGCTCCAGGAAGTCGTCAACATCGCCGACACAGCGGGCCAGCCCGCCGAGGGCGGTCTCAGGCGCCAGTGGTGCCGCCGTCGACGACGTCGGCGGTGTCGCCGTCCGTCGAGTCCGTGGTGTCGGTGGTGTCGGTGGTGTCGGTGGTGTCGGTGGTGTCGGTGGTGTCCGTCGAGTCCGTGGTATCGGCGGAATCGGACGACTCGGACGAATCGCCGTCGGTGGTATCTGTGCTGTCGCCATCGACCACATCGGCACCGTCGGCGGCATCACTGTCGGTCTCGTCGGCGTCGGTCCCGAGCGGGCTTTCGGCGCCCGAGGCGGTGGCCTCCGGCCGGAGCCAGGTGGTCTCCATGTCGTCGTCCTGTAGGCCTGTCACCACGTGGGTCATCGCGCACCTCGCAAGAAAGGGGAAGGGGCAGTGCTCTCTGGGAGCGTAGCCACTCGGCCCGGCCGGGAAACGCCGGAGCGCGGCTACGCCTGCTATCGGGATGGCGACGTTCCGAGGTCGAGCCCGGAGCGGGCAAGCCCGGATTCGAGCACCGTCCGCTCCTCGGACAGGAGCCGCCGACGACCTCCCGCAGGCAGTGCGTCCTGGGGCAGGCCGGCCATCGCCGCCAGATCGACGAGCAGGCCGTCGTAGGCGTCGAGGTCCTCACACCACTCCTGCACCTTGGTGGGCCACAGGCGGTCGTCGGCCTCGTAGACGTCGAGCCGTCGGCGCATGACCCTGACCCGGTCGGCCAACTGTGCCGCCAGGCTCTGCTGGCGCTGGGTACCCGACCCCGCTCGGGACGGTGGGGACTGCTGCTCCTGGGCACGTGCGGCATCGGTGACGGAGCCGGGGCCGAGCGCCCGGGCTCGGGCCCGGGGCTGTACGTCGATGCCGAGGTCGACGCCGGCGGCGACGACCGCCCTCTCCAGCAGGGACCGCTCCAACGTGGTGAGGACCCGACGGCCGATGACCAGGTCAGGCGCCGGAGCGCCGTCGAGCTCGAGCAGGTGGGCGACTTGGACCAGGACCTCGTCATAGGTGTTGCGGGTCTGGCGCCGCACCTGGGAGTTGCCTCCCAGGTAGTCGCCGAGTCGTTGGCGCAGCCCCCTGGCCCGCGCCACCAGGTCGGGGGGCACGACGCTCGCGTCGCGTGGAGGTAGAGGTGGCGGGGGCCGACGCCATGGCCGGGCCGGATCAGCCATCTTTCACCTCCCCGCTCTCCTCGGCACCCGCCCTCGACGCTGCCCACCCCCTTTCCTAGCAGCAGGCCGGAGCCCAGTGGGCGCCGTGGGCAGATCCGCCGACGGTCAGGCCCGGTCGTGGTCGTTGACCGCAGTGCTGTGGTCGATCAACTCGTCGGCTCGGCTGGCGTTGATGTGGGCGGTTTGGCCGGGCTCGAACACCGGTGGGCGGTTCCAGCGGTCCTGGGGCAGATCCCCGGCCGTGTGGTGCTTCCCGCGCATGGACCATGTCATGGCGACATCTCCTTGTTCCTGGAGCCGACGCCATCGCCGGCACCTCTGTTCCTATCGACACCTCACCGCCGGTCCTTTAGCGGGTGCGCCGATAGGGCGGACCCGTGGGCCGAGCGGCCGGACGCAGCCAGCGTCAGCACTACGCTGACGCCAGCATGGCCAAGGTCCACGAGCTGCTTGCCACGGGCCCAACCTTGTCGTTCGAGCTCTGGCCACCCCGCGACGAAGACCGTTTCGTCCGAGCGCTCGAGAAGCTTGCGTTCTTACGGCCCGACTTCGTATCGGTGACCTACGGCGCCGGCGGCTCCACCCGTGATCGCACCCACGATCTGGTGGTGGATCTGGCCCGATCCTGGTCGCTGCTACCGGTCGCCCACGTGTGCTGCGCCGCCCACCACCGCCAGGAGCTCGTCGACATGCTTTCCCGTTACCGAGCCGATGGGATCGACAACGTCCTCGCCCTCCGGGGCGACCCACCCCTCGACGGTGATGGTGTCCTGGTCGAGGGCGACCTGCACCACGCTTCCGAGCTGGTCGACCTCGTGCGGGACGTGGGCGACTTCTCGGTGGGCGTGGCCGTGCACCCCGAAGGCCACCCCGACTCCGGGGGAGCCCGAGAGCTCGACCTCGACCACGCCGCCGTCAAGCTGGCGGCTGCCGACTACGCCATCACCCAGTTCTTCTTCCGGGTGGAGGACTACCTGCGCCTGGTCGAGGGCCTGTCGGCACGGGGCGTCGACAAACCGGTGATCCCCGGCATAATGCCCATCGACCGGCTGTCCCAGGTCGCCCGCATGGCAGAGATGTCGGGGACGAGGCTGCCGCCCGAGCTCACCGCTCGTCTGGAGTCGGCCAGCGGTGACCCAGACGAGGTGCGCCGCATCGGCATCGAGGTGGCCACCGAGCTGGGCCAGAAGCTGCAGGCCGAGGACGTACCCGGCCTCCACTTCTACACCATGAACCGCTCGGTGAGCACCGTGGCGGTGTGCGCCAATCTGGGCCTCGGACCGGCGTCACCTCGATAGGCGCCTGCCCTCGGGACGTGCAGGCGTCATGCGCCTTGGCGCCGGTCCCGCCGGTCACGGCCCGGGCCTGGCGCCAGGGCGACGGCGGTTCGGTGGGTGACGACGAAGACGATGGCCAGGGCGACGATGGCCCCGAACTCGGCGGTGGTGGCCCGGACGGCCTGGTCGGTCCACGCCGGCTCGGTGAAGCCGAACAGCCCGACGGTGCGGCTCATGACCAGCGCCACCAGTGATGCCAGGGAGAAGATGATGGCGACGACGGTGACCCGGGAGTCGTTCCTGGCCACCAGGGCCAGGGCCAGCAAGGCCGAGACGACCACATTGGCGATGAAGAAGGGACCTACGTAGGGGATGACCCGGTAGCCGGACAGCCACA
Source organism: Acidimicrobiales bacterium (assembly GCA_051005375.1). Lineage (GTDB taxonomy): Bacteria > Actinomycetota > Acidimicrobiia > Acidimicrobiales > CADCSY01 > JADDRA01. Next base: position 29,769 of record JBPCJK010000151.1, on the reverse strand, counting down.
GTTGCAGGTGGATGATCCCGCCGACCACCAGGGAGACGGCGGCCGGCAGCCGGGTGATGCGCTTCATGGTGGGCTCCTCGGGGAGGCAGTCGTCCGGAGGGGTTCGAAGCTGACGGCCTGAGCGTACGGCCTGGCTGCCATGCGCTGGCGGTCTCCCAGGCCCGTCTTGCGACGCAGGCATATCGGTAGTCTCTACCAGTGGCCGAGCCGATCACCGTTGCCGAGGACGGCACCCTCGTGGTCCCCGACGAGCCCATCATCCCCTTCATCGAGGGTGACGGCACTGGGGTCGACATCTGGCCGGCGGCGCGGCGGGTCTTCGACGCTGCCGCCGCCCGTCACGGCCACCGGTTGGGCTGGACCGAGGTCCTGGCCGGAGCCAAGGCCCACGCCGAGCTCGGCGAGTGGCTCCCGGCCGAGACGGTGGAGGCCTTCCGCCGCTACCGGGTGGGCATCAAGGGGCCGCTGACCACTCCCGTCGGCGGCGGCATCCGCAGCCTCAACGTGGCTCTGCGCCAGATCCTCGACCTCTACGTCTGCCTTCGGCCGGTGCGGTGGTTCACCGGGGTCCCCTCCCCGGTCAAGCACCCCGAGAGGGTCGACATGGTGGTGTTCCGGGAGAACACCGAGGACGTCTACGCCGGCTTCGAGCTGGCCGAGGGCAGCCCCGAGGCCAAGAAGCTCATCGACTACCTGGCCGACGAGCTTGGGTGGGAGCTGCGGCCTGACTCCGGCCTCGGCCTCAAGCCCATCTCCATCACCGGGTCCAAGCGCCTCCAGCGGGCGGCGCTGGACTACGCCATCTCCCGGGGACGGCGCTCGGTCACCCTGGTCCACAAGGGCAACATCATGAAGTTCACCGAGGGGGCGTTCAAGGCCTGGGGCTACGAGCTGGTGGCCGAGGAGTACGCCGGGCGGGCGGTGGCCTGGGACGACTGCGGCGGCGAGCCCGGCGAGCGGGTGCTGGTCAAGGACGTCATCGCCGACGCCTTCCTCCAGCAGGTCCTCACCCGGCCCGACGAGTACGACGTCATCGCCACCACCAACCTGAACGGCGACTACATCTCCGACGCCCTGGCCGCCCAGGTGGGGGGCATCGGCATCGCACCCGGCGCCAACATCAACGAGGTCACCGGCCACGGGATCTTTGAGGCCACCCATGGCACCGCCCCCAAGTACGCCGGCCAGGACAAGGTCAACCCCGGCTCGCTGCTGTTGTCCGGCGTGCTCATGTTCGAGCACCTGGGCTGGCAGGACGCCGCAGACGACATCGTGGCGGCTCTGGAGGCCACCATCGCCGAGGGCATCGTCACCTACGACTTCGCCAGGCTGATGGAGGTTGCTACCGAGGTCAAGACCTCGGAGTTCGCCTCGGCCGTCGTCGACCGCTTGTAAACCCCAGCGCTGAGCGCCTCCTGGCAGTGGAATAGGTGTTGGGTAATTCTTGTTACAACGGACATGCCCGAGACCGAGACGCTCACCCTTCCCGTCCTGCCCCTCACCGGCGGCGTGGTCGGCCCGTCCATGGTGGTCAACATCGTGCTGGAGACCGCCGAAGCCCGCACCGCGGTCGAGGTCGCCCGGGGCGGCACCGATCGCCTCCTGCTGGTGCCCAGGCTCGACGGGCGCTACGCCCGGGTGGGCACGGTGGCCAAGATCGAGGATGTCGGGGAGCTGCCCGGCGGCCTGCCGGCGGTGGTGGTCCGGGGACTGGAGCGCGCCGTCATCGGCGCCGGCGTCGGCGGCCAGGGCGAGGGCCTGTGGGTATCGGCCGAGCCGGTGGGCGTGACCGAGGTGGGGGAGCGGGCTCGAGAGCTGGCCCGGGAGTATCGGGCCGTGGTCGAGGCCATCCTCGAGCAGCGGGGCGCCAGCCGCATGGCCGAGGGCCTGCGGGGCATCACCGACCCTGGCGCCGTGGCCGACACCGCCCTCTACCTGCCCGACCTGAGCCTGGAGCAGAAGGTCGAGGTGTTGGAGGCCCTCGACGTCGAGGTCCGCCTGGACAAGGTGCTGGGCTGGGCCCGAGAGGTGCTGGCCGACACCACGGTGCGCTCCGAGGTCAACCGGGGTGTCGCCGAGGGCATCGACAAGGCCCAGCGCGAAGCCGTGCTCCGACGCCAGCTGGAAGCCATCCGGGTCGAGCTGGGCGAGGGTGACGACGACCTCGTCGGCGGCTACCGCACCCGCCTCGAGGCCTCGGGGGCGCCTGAGGAGGTCAGGGCCGCCGTAGAGCGGGAGCTGGAGAAGCTGGAGCGGACCGGGCCCCAGAGCCCCGAGCACGGGTGGATCCTGGCCTGGCTCGAAACCGTGCTGGAGCTTCCCTGGGGGAACCGGGCCGAGGATGCGCTCGATCTGGGGGCCGCTCGTGCCGTGCTCGACGCCGACCACGCCGGCCTGGAGGAGGTCAAGGAGCGCATAATCGAGTTGTTGGCGGTGCGCAAGCTGCGCGCCGATCGGGGCGTCGACGCCTCGGCGCCGGCGGGCGGTGGACGAGGTGGGGGCGCCATCCTGGCCCTGGTTGGCCCTCCGGGGGTGGGCAAGACCTCGCTCGGCCAGTCGGTGGCCCGGGCCATGGGACGGCCCTTCGCCCGGGTGGCGCTGGGGGGCGTGCGCGACGAGGCCGAGATCCGTGGCCACCGCCGAACTTACGTCGGGGCTCGTCCCGGCCGGTTCGTGCGGGCGCTGACCGAGGCCGGGGCCATGAACCCGGTCCTGCTGCTCGACGAGGTCGACAAGGTCGGCAACGACTGGCGGGGAGACCCGTCCTCGGCCCTGCTCGAGGTCCTCGATCCGGCCCAGAACCACACCTTTCGCGACCACTACCTGGAGGTCGACCTCGACCTGTCCGACGTGGTGTTCATCGCCACCGCCAACGTGTTGGAGACCATCCCCGGTCCCCTCCTCGACCGCATGGAGGTCGTGCGCCCTCGACGGCTACACCGACGAGGACAAGGTGGCCATCGCCCGGGACCACCTCATGCCCCGCCTGCTGGAGCGCACCGGCCTGCACCAAGGCGAGGTTGTGGTGGCTGACGACGCCCTGGTCGAGCTGGCATCGGGCTACACCCGGGAAGCCGGTGTGCGGGAGCTGGAGCGCCAGCTCTCCCGGGTGCTGCGAAAGCTGGCCACCCGGGTGGCGGGGGCCGGCGAAGTGGTGGGCCCGACCGAGGCCGCCGCCGACGACGCCGTCGAGGCCGTCGAGGTGATCGACGCGCCCGCCTTGCGCCCGCTGATCGGTCGGCGCCGATTCTACTCCGAGGTGGCCGAGCGCACCTCTGTCCCCGGGGTCGCAACCGGCCTGGCCGTGACCGGCGTTGGCGGTGAGGTGCTGTTCGTGGAGGCCACTTCCATGCCCGGGGAACCCGGCCTGTCCCTCACCGGCCAGCTCGGCGACGTCATGAAGGAGTCGGCGGAGATCGCTCGCTCCTTCGTGCGCTCCCACGCCGACGAGCTCGGCGTGGATGCCACGGCCTTCGAGGGCCGTAGGTTCCACGTGCACGTGCCCGCCGGGGCCGTGCCCAAGGATGGACCGTCGGCCGGGGTGGCCATGGCCACGGCGCTGGTCAGCCTGCTCACCGGTCGTTCCGTGCGCCCGGTGGTGGGGATGACCGGCGAGGTCACGTTGCAGGGCAAGGTCCTGCCCATCGGCGGCGTCAAGCAGAAGGTGCTCGCCGCCCACCGGGCGGGGCTGACCGAGGTTGCCCTACCGGCTCGCAACGAGGCCGACCTCGACGACGTTCCCGAGGCCGTCCGGGAGGCCATGACCTTCCTCCTTGTCTCCGACGTCCGGGAGGTCCTGGCCCTGGCCCTCGAGGCCGTGCCCACCCCGGCGGCCGAAGCCGAGACCGAGACCGAGGCCGGAGTTGACGCCCGGGCGCCGGTCGCCGCCTGACCCTCTCGCGGTTCCCTTCTGGCCTGCCGATGGCGTCGGTTTCCGCAGCGGTTCGCAGGCCGGTTCGGCGGGCTCGTGGTCGATCCGGGTTGACTGGGGTGATGGAGCGACCCGTACGAGTAGCCGTCACCGGTGCGGCGGGTCAGATCGGCTACAGCTTGGCCTTTCGCATCGCCTCGGGGGCCATGCTGGGCCTGGACCAGCCCGTCGAGCTGCGGCTGTTGGAGATCACCCCGGCCCTGCGTGCCCTGGAGGGCGTGGCCATGGAGCTGGTCGACTGCGCCTTCCCGTTGCTGGCCACGGTGTTGGGGACCGACGACGTCGGTGAGGCCTTCGACGGCGCCGACTTCGCCCTGCTGGTCGGTTCCCGGCCGCGGACCAAGGGCATGGAGCGTTCGGAGTTGCTGCAGGTCAACGGGGCCATCTTTACCGTCCAGGGCCGGGCCCTGGCCGACCACGCTGCACGGGGGGTGCGGGTGCTGGTGGTGGGAAACCCCGCCAACACCAACTGCCTCATCGCCCAGGGCAACGCCCCCGGGATCGACCCTCGTCAGTTCTCGGCCATGACCCGTCTGGACCACAACCGGGCCCGGGCGCGGTTGGCGACCAAGCTGGCGACGCCGGTGGCGGACGTCTCTCGCATGACCATCTGGGGCAACCACTCGGCCACCCAGTACCCCGACCTGTTCCATGCCCGGGCGGGCGAGGTCAGCGCCTTGGAGGCCATCGGCGGCGACCGGCGGTGGGTGGAGCAAGAGTTCATCCCCGGAGTCCAGCAGCGGGGGGCGGAGGTGATCGCCGCCCGGGGCGCCTCCAGCGCGGCGTCGGCGGCGTCCGCCGCGGTGGACCACGTACGCGACTGGGTGGGCGGGACCCCCAAGGGCGACTGGGTGTCGATGGCGGTGTTCTCCGACGGCGCCTACGGCGTGCCCAAGGGCCTGGTGAGCTCCTTCCCGGTGGTGTGCGCCGACGGGGGGTGGTCGATCGTGGGCGGGCTCGACATCGACGACTTCTCCCGTTCCCACATCGACGCCTCGGTGGCCGAGCTGGCCGAGGAGCGCCAGTCCGTCGAGCAGCTCGGCCTGGTCGGCTGAGCTCTTCGATCCGCCCTGGGGGTGGCCGGTCTGTTCGAGCGCTGACGGCGGCCGTCACAAGCCTGGCGAGCCCTATGGCAGGATGTCGCAACCGCTGCGCCGGGCGACTACCAACTTCGGGGAAGGACCAGCGATGACCACGCCGGAATGGGGCCCACCCGGTAGCCGACCGCCGTCGTCGTGGAGCCAGCCCGGGCAGGAGGTGCCGCCGCCGCCGGCGAGTGGGAACTTCCCGCCCCCGCCCCCGTACTACGGTGCCCAAGCCCGCACCAACGGGATGGCCATCGCCTCCATGGTGCTCGGCATCATCTGGCTCATGTGGTTGGGGTCGATCCTGGCCCTGATCTTCGGCTACATCGCCAAGCGCCAGATCAGGGAGCGGGGCGAAGCTGGAAGCGGGATGGCCACCGCCGGCATCGTCCTCGGCTGGATCGGTGTGGGGATCCTGTCCCTGTACGTCCTGGGCGCCATCATCGCTTTCATCGCCCGGTAGCCCGTTCCTCCGCCTTGGCCGTGGTTCGCTCGCTGGGCCGAGTGGAGCTCGCCCCAGCGAACCGCCGTCGATCCAGAGGTTGGCGGCGAGATGACGCGTCGTAACCAGACCTGAGGGCGGCGTGGCAGGATGCCCCTCCCGTCGAACCAGGAGCAGCCAATGACCACACCGGAATGGGGAAGCAATCCCGGCAGCGATTCGCCGCCGTCATGGGGCCAGCCCGGGCAAGGCCAGCCCGGGCAAGGCCAGCCCGGGCAAGGTTGGCCGCCGCCACCCGGGGGCGGCTACTCCCTGCCCCAGGCCCCGTACCCGCCCCCACGCGCCACCAACGGCATGGCCATCGCCTCCATGGTGCTCGGCATCATCTGGATCTATTGGATCGGCTCCATCCTCGCCCTGGTGTTCGGCTACATGGCCAAGCGCCAGATCAAGGAGCGGGGGGAGGCCGGCGACGGCATGGCCACCGCCGGCATCATCCTCGGTTGGATCGGGATCGGCGTCTTCGTCCTGTTCATGGGCATCTTCGTGGTCGTCGGCCTGAGTTCCGGCTTCTCTCAGTAGGTCGTCTGCTCCCTGACCGAGGCGAACACGGCGTCCAGACCCACCAGGGCCGGGCCGTGGCGCAGGAGGGCGTCGATGTCGCCCCGTACCTGGAGCCGGCCGGTGGTGAAGGCCTCCTGAGCGGCGACGGTGCCGGTGGCCATGGCCACCGCCGTGGCCCAATCGGCCACGAAGGTGACATCGGCGTCTGGCTGGAAGCCGCTGCACAGCTCGACCTGGCCGTCGTTGATCGAGACGCTGTACCTGACCTCGCCGTCGGGCCCACCGGTCACCACCTGCTGCACCCGCAGGCGCACTCCCACCGTCGCCCCGGCCAGCTCGGGGCTGGCGGCGGCGCAGGCGGCGGCGTCGTCGAGCCACTGGGGACTTAGAAAGCGGGCCACCCGCCATCCTCCCAGACGGAGCCGGGGGCCGGGGCCTAGCCGCCGGCCGGGGCGCGCACCGGTGGGTTGAACGGCCGCAGCAGCACGGCCAGGGTGTTGGTGTCGAGGACACCGGTCGGGGGCAGGTGGGCCCGTTCCTGGTATGCGCCCAGCGCCTCGGTGGTGGCGTCGTCCCATCCGCCGGAAGCGGCGACCGGGTGGCCGAGGTGGGTGAGCTGCACCTGCAGGGCCCGTACCTGGTCCGCTCGTAGTTCCTCCGGGGGCTTGGCTTCCCACCGGAACTCGGGGGCGGCCTGGATGGTGTCCCAGATGGCCTGGGTGACGTCCTGCCATGACCAGAACGAGGCTCCCGCCGCACCCACCTGCTCGGCCGCCGCCATGAAGCGCTGGATCTCCTCAGGCGGGGGTGGACCCGACCTCCCGCCCTCGGCGAAACCGTCGTAGGCCTGGCCGATCGGGACCACCGGTTTGCCGAAGGGGGCGAGGAAGCTGACGTCGTTGACCACGTCGGTGTCGGGCTGACGGTTGAGCCAGTAGGTCATGGGGGCCACGGCGTCGAAGGGGGGTATCACCGCCGCGTAGGGGTAGCGGGCCTGGTTCAACGGCGACGGCCGGGGCACCACCGCCACCAGCGGGTAGGCCGTCCCCACCGCCTCACGCAGCCGATACCCGTAGGCCGCTGCCCCCTCAGCGGTGAGGTTGGTGCCCTCCGAGGTCGTCTCGATGTCAGCGGCGAAGCCGTCGATGCGGTCACCGCTCGGCGTGGTGTAGGTGATGGCGGCGACCGACCTGGCCACGTCGGCGTCGACATCGTCGAGGTAGGTGAAGTCCCAGCCGTAGACCCGGATGCCGGCGGCGTGGGCCTTGGGCAGGAGCTGGTCGAGGTAGTTCTGGGCGTAGAACCCGGCCCGGGATGACCCGGTGCGGACGTAGACGTGGGTGAGGCCGACCTGTTGGGCCCGGGCCACCAGGGCGTTGATGTCGCCGCCTTCGATCTCCTCGGGGATGTACAGCCACATGCCTTTGCCCAGTGGGAGTGCGCCGGCATCGGTGGGGACGACGGCGTCACGCACAGCTTCGGGTACCGCCAGGCTGGCCAGCACCTCCGAGTGCGACAACCGACTCAGGCCCGCCGGCGCCGGGGCCGGGGCGGGCCCGACCGGGTCGGTGGGCGGTCCGACGAGCGGCGGGGAGGAGATCTTGGCCACAGTGGGGTCGCTGACCCGGCTCAGTCGTAGCTCCTCATCGGGAGGGGACGGTGCAGGGGGGAGGGCAGGGGGAGCTTCTGGGGAGCCGGCGACCTTGCCCCCTTCGGGAGCCGGAGGGGGCGGGATGGCGGGGGCGAGCGTCTCCGCCACCCCCGCCGCCAGGAGCTGGGAGCCGACGGGGCTCCGGCTGGCCTCTGCCCCCCGGGCGGACGGGAGGGCGTGGACGGCCACCAGTCCCAGGGATGCCATGGTGGCCGAGGCCAGCACCAGCCCGGTGGCGGCCATGGCCTGGCCCGGACGGGGGAAGGCCGTGCGAAACCGGCTCAGGCAGCCGGCGGTGAGCGGTCCGAGCGCCTCGGGGAGGGCGGGAGGGGCAGGGGCCAGCTCACCGACCGCCATGTCACCGATGTCCACGTCGCGGCCGGTGGGCGCCGGCGCGGCCGGGACCGCCAGCGTGGGTTTCCGTCGAGCCATGCTCCCTGCTCCCCCAATGCTCTGTGTGCATCCAGAGTGACGGAGAGTGGGTTACCGCCGCTCAGCCGAGATCATTGCAGTCGTCGCCGGCCATGTCAGCCAAAACCCGAACTTTTTTCTCACGTAGAGGGATTCTTCAAACCCGATCCGAGAGGATTGTCCGTTTCACTTCCTGGATGGCCTGGGTGACCTTGATCCCTCGAGGGCAGGCGTTGGTGCAGTTGAACGCCGTCCGGCAGCGCCACACCCCGGAGCGGTCGTTCAACACATCGAGCCGCTGCGCAGCTCCCTCGTCCCGGGAGTCGTAGATGAAGCGGTGGGCCTGGACGATGGCGGCGGGCCCCACATAGCTGCCGTTGGCCCAGAACACCGGGCACGACGTGGTGCAGGCGGCGCACAGGATGCACTTGGTGGTGTCGTCGAACCGCTCCCGCTCCTCGGGGCTCTGGCGACGTTCGCCGTAGCCGGGGTCGTCGCTCGGGGTGATCAGCCAGGGGAGCACCGAGCGGTACTGGGCGAAGAAGGGCGCCATGTCAACCACCAGGTCCTTGATCACGGGAAGGCCGCGAATGGCCTCGGCGGTGACGTGGGCGCCGGCGTCGGCCAGCAGGACCTGGCAGGCCAAGGCGTTCTCCCCGTTAATGACCATGGCGTCGGAGCCGCACACCCCATGGGCACACGAGCGGCGAAAGCTGAGTGAACCGTCGTGGAACCACCGGACCTGGTGCAGCAGGTCGAGGACGCGGTCGGTGCGGTGCATGCCCGGCACGGTGAAGTCCTGCCAGCGGGGCTTGCGGTCGACCTCGGGGTCATAACGCTTGACCCGCAGGGTGACCGTCATCGTCTCGGGGGGCACCGGCCCATTGTGGAGCTTCGAGGTCGGTGAGCGACGGCGATCCTCCACAATTCCTCGGTAGAGGTCAGTACTTGCGCTCCATGGGCTGGTAGAGCCCGCCGTCGACCGGCTTGTAGTCCAGGCCGATGGCCCCGTCCCTCTGGCGATGGGCCAGGGTGTGGCGCATCCAGTTGGCGTCGTCGCGGGCGGGGTGGTCGTCGCGGGAGTGCGCCCCTCGGCTCTCGGTGCGGGCCCGGGCCGACACCACCAGCGCCTCGGCCAGGTCGATGAGGTAGCCCAGCTCCAGGGCCTCGGTGAGGTCGTAGTTGAAGACCCGGCCCTTGTCGTCGATGGCGACATCGTGGTAGCGGCGGCGCAGGTCGCCCAGCACCGCCCCCATCTCCTCCAGGCTCTCGTCGGTGCGGAACACCGATGCCAGCTCCATCATGGCCGACTGCAGCTCCTGGCGGACCTGGGCGACCCGCTCGCCTCCGGAGCCGGTCTTCATCGCCTCGATCCGGTGCTCGACGTCGGTGGCGGCGTCGCCGGGCAGCGGGACCTGGGCGGCGCCGGCCACGAAGGCGGCCATGGCCTGGCCCCCGCGCCGGCCGAAGACGACGATGTCGAGCAGGGAGTTGGTGCCAAGGCGGTTGGCCCCGTGCACCGAGACGCAGGCGCACTCGCCGGCGGCGTAGAGACCGGGGACCACGGTGCCGGTGGCGTCGACCACCACCTCGGCGTCGGTGTTGGTGGGGATGCCGCCCATGGCGTAGTGGGCGGTGGGCTGGACGGGGATGAGGTCGACCTTGGGCTCGAGGCCCTGGTAGGTGCGCACGAAGTCGGCGATGTCGGGGAGCTTGGCATCGATCTGCTCGGGAGGCAGGTGGGTGAGGTCGAGGTGCAGGTAGTCGGCGTCAGGGCCGATGCCCCGGCCCGCTCGGATCTCGGTGAGCATGGCCCTCGACACCATGTCGCGCGGGGCCAGGTCCTTGACCGTGGGGGCGTAGCGCTCCATGAAGCGCTCACCGTCGGCGTTGCGCAGCACCCCCCCCTCGCCCCGGGCTGCCTCCGACAACAGGATCCCCAGCTTGTAGATGCCGGTGGGGTGGAACTGGAAGAACTCCATGTCCTCCAGGGGGATGCCCCGGCGGAACAGCAGGCCGGGGCCGTCGCCGGTCAGGGCATGGGCGTTGGAGGTGACCTTGAACATCTTGCCGAAGCCGCCGGTGGCGAACAGCAGGCCCTTGGTGGCGAAGACGTGGAGGTCGCCGGTGGCCAGCTCGTAGGCCACCACGCCGGCCACCCGGCCCTCGACCAGGGCCACGTCCAGCGCCATGTACTCGTCGAAGAAGGTGACGCCCCGCTTGACGCACTGCTGGTAGAGGGTCTGGAGTATCATGTGCCCGGTGCGGTCGGCCGAGTAGCAGGCCCGGCGTACCGGCGCCTCTCCGTGGTTGCGGGTGTGGCCCCCGAAGCGGCGCTGGTCGATGCGCCCGTCGGGTGTGCGGTTGAACGGCAGGCCGTAGTGCTCGAGCTCGATGACGGCGTCGACGGCTTCGGCGCACATGATGCGTGCCGCTGCCTGGTCAACCAGGTAGTCGCCCCCCTTGACCGTGTCGAAGGTGTGCCACTCGGCCGAGTCCTCCTCCACGTTGGCCAGCGCTGCGCACATGCCCCCCTGGGCCGCCCCGGTGTGGGACCGGGTGGGGTGCAGCTTGGACAGGACCGCCACCCGGCACCTGCCCGCCACCTCGATGGCCGCCCGCAGCCCGGCTCCGCCGGCTCCCACGATGACGGCGTCGTAGCGGTGGTGGTGGACCTGCACCGCCCCAGTGTTCCAGGCTCCGGCCCTGCCCGAGGGACACGGTCTGCGTGAGCCGGACGCGCCGTTGGTGGCATCATGGCGCCATGGCCTACGGCAGGCACGGGGGGCACGCAGGCCGCCTCGGCCTGGAGCCGTCGCGGCAGCTGCGCACGGTGAGGAACCTCGCCACCATCCGCTGGGCGGCGATCGCCTGGGCCGTCGTCCAGGTGGTGACCTACTACCGTCCCTACCCGCCCGGTGTCCTCGCCTGGGCAGTCGCCGCCGTCGGCGTGCTGCTCTTCGGCAACGCCGGGATCTGGATCACCCTGACGCGTGCTGCCGGCGGCGCCGCCACCGGCCGGCTGGCCCTGGCTTCGGTGCTGATCGACGGGATCGCCATCATGGCCCTGGTCTACGCCTACACCTTCGACCCCGAGACGGCGATCTGGGCCGTGCTCTACATCATCCCTCTCGGGGCGGCGGCGTTGTTCCAGCTCCGAGGAGCGCTGTGGACGATGGCCGCCGTACCGTGCTGTACACCATGCGGGAGCTCTACGGCCGGGTGACGTTCGGTAACGAGCTGCTGTTGGTGTCGATCTCGTTCCGGATGGGATCGGCTTCATCATCGCCGCCTTCGCCGGCGCCATGACCTCGGGCCTGGTGTCCAGGCTGGCCGAGCTACGGGTGCTGAACCGCATCACCCAGACCGTCGCCGACGAGCGGGACCTGCACCGGGCCCTCCACGTCGTGTCGGCGGAGATGCTCTCGATCTTCGACGTCCGCACCGCAGCCGTCGCCCTGCTCGACCGGGATCTCCGGACGGTTTCCACTACCGCTGACAGCACCGTGGACGGGGCGGTCGCCCCCCCGTTGCGAGGCCGGGTCCTGCGCGTCGACGACAGCCCGGCCCTCCAGAGGCTGGTGGCCGGCCCCGCCCCCATGGCGTTGTCCGGTGCTGAGGACCCGGGCGTGGGGACCGAGCTTGGCCGCATCCTGGCGGAGCGGGGCGCCCACGGGCTGCTCGTCGTCCCGTTGCAGCTACGCAGCGAGATCATCGGAGCGCTGCTGTTGGAGACCGACCGCCCCGGGCGCAGCTTCTCCACCGCCGAGATCTCCCTGGCCGAGACCGTAGCCGGCCAGATCACCGGCGCCATCGAGAACGCCAGGCTGTTCGAGGAGATGGTGGACTACGTCGAGCAGGTCGATCATGTCACCGGTGCCGCCGGAGCCATGGAGGCGGGTACGTTTCACCCCGACTGCCTCGACCAGGTCGGGGGGCGGGAAGACGCCCTCGGGCAACTGGCCCGGGTGTTCCAGCGAATGGCCCGCGAGGTGGCTGCCCGCGAGCAGCGCCTGCGCCAGGAGGTTCGTCAGCTGCGCATCGAGATCGACGACGCCCGGACAGACCGCCAGGTCGAGGAGATCACCGAGTCGGATTACTTCCGACGGCTCCAGGAGAAGGCCGAGCAGCTCCGCATCGCCTCCCGGCCTTAGCCCTAACCTGGCGCCATGACGGGCCAGCCTTGATCGCCTCCATCCACTCCTTCCGGGGTGGCACCGGCAAGTCGAACACCACCGCCAACGTCGCGGCCCTCATCGCCGGGGAGGGCCGCCATGTGGCAGTGGTCGACACCGACCTGCAGTCCCCTGGCATCCACGTCCTGTTCGGGGTCGACCAGGATGTCCTGCGGGTGCACCCTCAACGATTACCTGTGTGGAAAGTGCGGGATCAAGGAAGCAGCCCACGACGTGACCCCGGAAGGCGTGAAGGGTCGGGTGTGGCTGGTCCCTGCCAGCATCAAGGCCCACGACATCGCCCGGGTGATGCACGAGGGCTACGACGTGGGCTTGCTGAACGAGGGCTTCAGGGAGCTGATCCGGGACCTGTCCCTCGATGTGTTGATCCTTGACACCCACCGGGCCTGGGTGAGGAGACTCTGCTCTCCCTGGCCATGTCCGACGCCGTCGCCATCGTGCTGCGCCCCGATCAGCAGGATTTCGAGGGGACGAAGGTGACGGTCAGCGTGGCCCGCAAGCTTGGGGTGCCGAAGATGGTGCTGGTGGTCAACAACACCCCGCCGATGTTCGACCTCGATGAGGTGCGCCGACGCGTCGAGGACGCCTACGGGTGCAAGGTCGCCGCCGTCCTGCCGCACTCGCCCGAGCTGATGGAGCTCTCCAGCGCCGGGATCTTCGCCCTGCGCCACCCCGACCACCCCCTCACCGAGCTCTACCGCGACGTGGCCCGCGCCCTGCGGTACTGATCACGGCGCTGGCATGCCAGAGGAGGGGGGAGGCGAGGCAGGAGGCCTGCGGGGGCGAGACGAGCTCCTGTCGGGCCGGACCAGACGGCGCGCCCCTCACCTGCTGTTCCTGCTCGAGAGCTGGTCGGACCTGGCCGACGACGACGTCTTCGACTTCCTCGAGTCCACCCAGGCGTTCGCGGGGATGTCGCGCGACGAGCTGCGCGGCCTGCTTCCCTACCTCGAGCCCGTCCACGTCGCCGCCGGGGAGGTGGTCATCCGCCAGGGGCAGGCTGCCGCCGGCCATGGGGCCTGCTCGCCGACCTCGCGCCTGCCGCTTCGGTCGAGGCTGTGCGCGACTCGCTGCTACTGCGACTGTCGGGTGCTGGCCTGAAACGGTTCGCCGAGTGGCACCCCGAAGTCCCCTTCCGGCTGGCGAGGCAGCTCGTACGTAGGCTGCTCCTCTCGGACGAGCAGGGACGCAGTGGCGCCAGGCGGGGAGTGGTGACGCTGGCTGTGCTGCCTGCCGGCGGCGAAGCGCTGCCCGGGGGTTTCGTCGACGAGCTCGCTCGTGCCTTGGCACCGTTCGGCCCGCTGCGCCTGCTCTCCAGTCGCACCATCGATCACGAGCTCGGCCAGGGGTCGGCGGAGATCGGGCCGGGCGATGCTCGCAACGGCAGGATCGTCGAGTGGCTGCAGCGCATCGAACGGGAGCACCGCCAACGTGCTCTTCGAGGCCGATCCCGCGCCCACGAACTGGACCAGGCGTTGCCTGCGTCAGGCCGACCGGGTGCTCCTGGTGGCCCGGGCCGGCGACCCGCCCGGCCCCGGGCGGGTCGAGGAGGAGTTGCTCACCCCCGTCGGAGCGGCGACCAGTGCCCGGCGGGAGCTCGTGCTGCTCCACGGCCGGGGGGTCGCTGAGCCGACCGGGACCAGTGCGTGGCTCCAGGGCCGCCAGGTGGACGGCCACCACCACCTCCGAGAAGGTTAGCCCGCCCACTACCGCCGCCTCGCTCGCCTCGCCACCGAGCGGGGCGTCGGCGTGGTGTTCGGTGGCGGCGGCGCACGAGGCGCGGCCCACCTGGGGGTGGTGCGGGCCCTCGAGGAGGGCGGCGTGCCCATCGACGCCGTCGGGGGGACCAGCATCGGCTCGGTGGCTGCCTTCATGTTCGCCATGGGCTGGGACCACGACCAGCGCCTGGCCAAGCTGCCGCTGTTCTTCTCCACCCGACTGATCATCCAGCCCACCCTCCCGCTCGTGTCGATGTCCTCAGGGCGCCGCCTGCAACGGCTCATGCTCCAAGAGACCGACGGGCGCTCGATCGAGGACCTCTGGACCAGGTTCTTCTCGGTCTCGACCAACCTGTCCAAGGCCGTCCAGGTCGTCCACGACCGCGGGGACCTGTCGCTCGCCCTTCGGGCGAGCGTGTCGTTGCCGGGGGTCCTCCCACCCGTGCCCCACGGGGCCGACCTGTTGGTCGACGGCGGCCTGCTGAACAACCTGCCCATCGACGTGATGCAGCAGGCGTTGGGGGGCGGGAGGGTGATCGCGGTGGACCTGCGCCGCAAGGTCGATCTCAGCATGAGGGGTGTGGTTGGGCCGACGCTGTCGGGATGGCTGGTTCTGGCTCGCAGAGTGCGGCGCAGGGCCGGGCACGTCGACCCGCCCAGCATCGGGGCGATCCTGCAGCGGTCGGTGGAGCTGGCCGGGCTGCTCAACGAGCGGGATCTGCTGGCCCGCCCTGGCCTGGACCTTTACCTGTGCCCGCCGGTGGGACGGCTGGGGACCCTTGACTTCAAGCGAGCGCCCCTGCTGGTCGAAGACGCCCGCCGTACACCGAGGACCGGCTGGCCGAGGCCGACGTCTCCCAGGTCCTCCTCGGTTGAAAGATCGGATCAGCTTGTCCGGCACGGTAGGCGCATCCCGAGGGCGAGGTGGATGGCCCGCTCCACGTCGTCCATACGGGTGACGGTCAGCGTGGTGATCCGGCGGGCCAGCACCGGGCGGGGGACGGTGACGAGGCGGTCGAGGTTGACCACGCAGTCTCTGGGCATCCCGTCGGCGAGCCCCAGGGCCACCTCTTGGGCATGGCCCCGGACGGTCGTGGTGACCTCGGCAACGGTCACCTGTGTCCGTCGACCCCGGCCGGAGTCCCAGCTGAGCAACAGGACGGGATGGCGTTGACCAGGCGGCCACGCCGCCCACCAGACATCAGCCCGCAGCACGGGCCGCCGGTGGCTCCTCCAGGGTCGCCCGAAGGGCCGCCCGAAAGGCGGAAGCCCCGGGTTCGGCGGCCAGGCGTCGGACCTGGGCCAGGGTCTCCTCCCGCTCCTCATCGATCACGGTGCGGGCCTCAGGCCCGTCCCACCGGTCCCAACCGGCCATGGTGTCGGCTGCCGCCCGGGCCCACGCCTGCTCCTCGTCGCTCTCGGGCAGAGCGGTGTAGGCGGCATCGGACTGGCTGGTGCGACGCTCTTCGTCCCACTGCCACCAACCCCGCCAGCACAGGTCCGCCACCGCCGCCGAGCGGCTTTCGCCGCTGTCAGCCTGACGGTCCTCGATGTTCGCCGCCAGTTCCGCCGGCAGGCTCAGGGTGACTTTTCTCACGTTGGTCATACTACTTAGCGTACCAAAGAGCCTACCAGAGGCCATCCCTCATGCTCGGCTCCTACGCGGGCGCAGCGATGGTCGACTCGTAGCGGTTGGCGGCAGTCACCTCTCCGGCGGTGAGGGTCAGCCCGAGGACAAGGGGACCGGCGGTCTCGGGGACGACGAACTGCGCCGTGCCCACCCGCTCGCACTCGTCGGCCCCGATGTCACCCTGCCAGCGCCAGCGGTGCTCACCCTCCGGCCACGAAAGACGCGCTTCCACCATGACTTCGTCCAGGGCGACCCGAAGGTCGCTGACCACGTGGACGTCGAGGGCGACGGCGTCGCCGGGCCTGACCGTGGCCGGCGGGCGCTCGGCCACCACGATCACCGGCCGGCACGCCTCGGCCAGGGCGTGGTAGCCGGCCTTGGGCGCCCGCAGGTGGTCGAGCACGGCCCAGGTGACGCCGGGGTGCCCGTCGCCCAAGGCGAACTGGCAGAACCCGCCGGTGGGGTGGTACTTGAGCCGGCGCAGGGTCTCGACGTGGTGCTTGACCAGGCTGGCCTGGTAGGCCTGGGTGGCGGCGCGCCACTCGTCGAACGAGGCGAAGTCGGCAGGGGGGACGTAGCGGTCAAAGCGGCCCTTCTGGAGGTTGTGTGTGCGGGCCAGTCGGGCCCAGTCCAGGTCGGGCCATCGCTCCGGTTCGCAGAACTCGGCGTTGTCAGGAACGGCCTGGGCGCCGAACTCGCTCACGAAGCGGGCCAGGCGGGGCCAGGCGCGGCACAGTCCGGGGAGGTCCCGCTCGTCGCCGTAGTACCAGCCGAAGTAGAGGTGGCTGTCGCCGCCGACCGAGCCGGGGCGGGGCAGCGTCCCGGAGTGGGACAGCACCGGCCGGGTCCCGTCGTTCTCGACGAGGGCCCGCCTGACCGAGCGGTCGAGGATCGTCTTGTTCCAGTTGGGCAGCTCCTGCTTGGCGGCGAAGCGGGCCAACACCCGGATGACGTCGCCCCGGCTGCGCTGCTCGTCGAAGCGGGGGTCGATGGCCAGCGGCTCGTTGTGGGCGCACCACAGTGCGACGGACGGGTGGTGACTGAGCGCTTCGACGGCGACGTGGGCCTGGTGGACAGCCCGGGGCCGCACGGTGTGGGCGTAGCCCCACTGCAGTGGGAAGTCCTGCCAGATCAACATCCCTTGTTCGTCAGCCGCCTGGTAGAGCTCGGGCCGGCTGATGTGGGCGTGGAGGCGCAGCAGGTCGAGGCCAGCCTCCCGGGCCAGGGTCACGTCGCCCCGGAGCTCCTCGGCGGTGGCCTCGCCGAGGGCCATGCGGGTCGGGCCCAGGTTGGCCCCCTTGAGGAAGAGGCGCTCACCGTTGACCGACAGGGTCCAGTCCTGCCACCGCAGAGAGCGCAGGCCGATGCGGCGCTCGACAGCGTGACTGGTCTGCCCGTCGACGTCGACCTCGATGCGCAGCAGGTGCAGGAGGGCGTCGCCGAGGGCGTGGGGCCACCACAGCTCCGGCTTGGCCACGGTCACCGTCCACTCCACGAGGTTGGCGCCTTCGGCCAGGGTGTGATCGACCACCTGCTCGACGCCGGCGAGCGACGTTCGCACCACCACCTGACGGAAGCCGTCGCAGTCGAACTGGGCACGGATCGACACCACCGCCTGGTCGACGTCGGCCGATCTGCACAGCACCCGGAGGTAGCGCACCCGTACCGGGCCGGTGAGCTCGATGCGCACCGGCCGCCAGATCCCCCCCGGGTTCCAGGTCGGGTCCAGGCAGTCCCAGTGCTGGAACACGCCGGTGACGTTGTGCTTGGCGGTGAGGTCCGTCTCGGGTGCACAGGCCACCTCGGCGCCGAGCAGGTGCTCGGTGCGGGCTCGAAGCGCCTCGGTGATCTCGAAGCCCCGGCGCACGAAGTACCCCTCCGTGTCGCCCACGTAGTCACCGTCGAGCCACACGTCGCCCTGGTAGAACACGCCGTCGAGGCAGAGCCAGGCCCGGGTGCCTTCGTCGGGAGGGGGGTAGTCGAAGCGGCGCCGGTACAGCAGGGGGCCGTCGCTGTCGGCGAAGGAGGCCGTGGACCGCCAGTGGCCGGGGACGGTCATGTCATGCCAGCGGTCGCCCCCATCGTCGTGGTAGTCGGGCGAGCAGAACTCCCGGCGCAGCTCTTCACCGGCCTCCGCCACCCGCCACGTACCACCTAGGTCGACGGGCGGGGCCAGCTCCATCACCGGACGCTACCCCGAGGGGCCGCCGCTAGCGTTGTGGCGATGTCGTCGCCTCCCGCCACCCTGGGCCAGCTACGGGACTCCGGTTGGGCCTCCTCGTCGGTCAAGGACGAGGTGCGGGGCAACGCCATAGCCCGCATCCAGGCGGGCCAGCCATTGCTGGCCGGGTTGCTGGGATATGACGAGACCGTCCTGCCCCAACTCGAGAATGCCCTCCTGGCGGGCCACGACATCATCTTCTTGGGCGAGCGGGGCCAGGGCAAGACCCGGATCATCCGCAGCCTGGTCGGCCTGCTCGACGAATGGCTTCCCGTCGTGGCCGGCTCGGAGATCAACGACGACCCTTACGCACCGGTGTCTCGCCACGCTCGTGACCTGGTGGCCGACAAGGGTGACGCCACGCCCGTCGAGTGGGTGCACCGTGATCGCCGCTTCGGGGAGAAGTTGGCCACGCCCGACACCTCCATCGCCGACCTCATCGGCGAGGTCGACCCCATCAAGGTGGCCGAGGGCCGCTACCTGGCCGACGAGTCGACGTTGCACTACGGGCTCGTCCCCCGTACCAACCGGGGGATCTTCGCCATCAACGAGCTCCCCGACCTGGCAGAGCGCATCCAGGTGGGCCTGCTCAACGTGCTCGAGGAGCGAGATGTGCAGGTTCGGGGCTACAAGGTCCGCCTGCCCCTCGACGTGATGCTGGTGGCGTCGGCCAACCCCGAGGACTACACCAACCGGGGCCGCATCATCACCCCCCTCAAGGACCGCTTCGGTTCCCAGATCCGGACCCACTACCCCGTCGACGTGGAGACCGAGGTCGCCATCGCCGACCAGGAGGCCCGGCCCATGCAGGTCGACGGCCGTCCGGTCACGGTACCCGAGGTGCTGACTGAGGTGGTGGCCACGGTGTCGCACCTGGCCCGCTCGAGTCCCCACGTCAACCAGCGTTCCGGGGTGTCGGTGCGCCTGACGGTGGCCAACCAGGAGACCTTGGTGGCCAACGCCGCCCGTCGGGCGCTGCGCCTGGGCGAGCCCGAGGTGGTCCCCCGGGTCAGCGACCTTGACGCCCTCACGGCATCCACTGTCGGCAAGATCGAGATCGAGACCCTCGACGAGGGTCGTGACCAGGCGGTGGTGGACGACCTGTTCTCGGCGGCGGTGCTGACCGTGTTCCGTCGCCGGGTGGGCATGGAGACCATGAGTGACCTGGTCGCGGCCTTCAACGGTGGCCGAGTGGTGCACGTCGGCGACGACGTGGCTTCTTCGGCCTACGTCACGCTGCTCGCCGACGTGCCCGGCCTGCGGGCCCCGGTGTCGGCGCTCGCCGGCGGGACCGAGAGCCCGGCGGTTGTGGCCTCGGCGGTGGAGTTCCTCCTCGAGGGCCTGCACTTGGCCAAGCGGCTCAACAAGGATGCCGCCTCGGGCGGCCGGGACGTCTACCGCTCCCGCCGGTGACCAGCCCCAAAGCCACGACGGACCTGGCGCTCGATAGCCTCGTCGTGTGGGCCGGGGCGCGCGCTACTCGCGGTGGGACGGCTCCCAGCGGGGGTTCGACCTCGACGCCGACGCCATCATGGCCAACCTGGCCGACGACCTCACCCACCACGGCGACCCCAACGCCGCCCTTCGGCGCATGTTGCAGTCGGGTTTCCGCGACCGTTCCGGGCAGCAGGTGCAGGGGATGCGCGAGTTGCTCGAGCGTCTCCGCCGTCAACGCCGGGAGCGCCTGGAGGAGCGCGACCTCGGCGGGGTCTACGAGGACATCGCGGAGCGGCTGCGGGAGGTGATTGAAGTCGAATGGGCCAGCCTCGACGCCCTGGAGGAGGCCGCTCAGGCGTCGGGCGACCGTCGGCGCCAGGAGGTGGTGGGGGAGGCGGCCGCGGCGCGGCGGATGCAGCTCGACCTGCTCCCTCCCGACCTGGCCGGCCAGGTGCGCGAGCTTTCGGGCTACGACTTCGCCTCACCCGAGGCCCGCCAGCGCTTTGAGACCCTGGTCGACGAGCTCCGCCAGCAGCTGGCCCAGTCGTGGTTCAACCAGATGGCCGGGGCCATGGGCGAGGTCTCGCCCGAGGAGATGGCCCGCACCAAGGACATGTTGGCCGAGCTCAACGCCATGCTGGAGCAGCGGGCCCGGGGCTCTGCACCACCTACGGCGATAATCCGCCGTGGCGAAGAGCCCGACTTCGACGGCTTCATGTCCCGCTACGGCGACCTCTTCCCCGAGAACCCCCGAACCCTCGACGAGCTGCTCGAGGTCATGGCCCGGCGCATGGCCGCCATGGCCGCCATGCTCAACTCCATGACGCCCGAGCAGCGGGCCCAGCTCCAGGGGCTGTCCGAGGCGCTCCTGGATGACATGGACCTGCGCTGGCAGATGGACCAGCTCGGCGCCAACCTGCGGGCCGCCTTCCCCGATGCCGGCTGGGACCGCCGGTACGACTTCAGCGGGGCCGATCCGCTCACCTGGGGCGAGGCCGCCGAGGTGCTGGCCGAGCTCGGCGATCTCGACCAGCTCGAGCAGCTCATGGCCGGGGCGGTCAACCCCGGCGCCCTGGCCGAGGTCGACCTGGAGCGCGCCAGCCAGCTCCTGGGGGAGGACGCCGCCCTCAGCCTGGAGCGCATGACCGAGGTGGCAAAGATGCTGAGCGACGCCGGGTTCATCGAGCAGCGGGAAGGCCGCTACCAGCTCACCCCCCGGGGCACCCGCCGCATCGGCGCCCACGCTCTGGACGAGCTGTTCGCCCGCCTCGGCGCCGACACCCTTGGTCGCCACGAGGTGCCCCGGCTTGGGGTGGGTCACGAGCGGGCCTACCAGTCCAAGCCCTACGAGTTCGGTGATCCGTTCAACCTCGACATCCACCGCAGCCTCGGCAACGCCATCCAGCGATCGGGCGGTGGCACCCCCGTGCGTCTAGAGCCCGCCGACTTCGAGGTGGAGCAAACTGAGCTCGCCACCCGGGCAGCCACCGTGGTCATGCTCGACGTGTCGTTGTCGATGGCCATGCGCGACAACTTCCTCGCCGCCAAGAAGGTGGCGATGGCCCTGCACGCCCTCATCTCCAGCCAGTTCCCCCGCGACTTCCTGGGCATGGTCACCTTCGGCAAGGTGGCCCGGGAGCTGCGCCCGGAGCGCCTGCCCGAGGTTTCGTGGGACTTCGATTACGGCACCAACATCCAACACGGGCTGGCACTCAGCCGGCGCCTGCTCTCCCGCCAGTCAGGTACCAGGCAGGTGGTCATGATCACCGACGGGGAGCCCACCGCCCACTTCGAGGCGGGCATGGTCGAGCCCTTCTTCAACTACCCGCCCGTTCGGGAGACGGTCGACGCCACCCTGACGGAGGTCAACCGCTGCACCGCTGAGGGCATCCGCATCAACACCTTCGTGCTCGACGCCACCCACGAGCTGCGCCACTTCGTCGAGCAGCTCACCCGCCTCAACCGGGGCCGGGCCTTCTTCACCACTCCGGAGGACCTGGGCGACTACGTGCTCGTCGACTTCCTCGACCGGCGCCGCTCCACCGGCCGGAGTGGCGGCCGTCGCCGCGGAGCCTGACCCCTCATCTCAGGAGGTCGGTGACAAGTTCGGCCACGTCGACGCCGAGCACGTCGCTGTGGTCGACGGGGGCCTACTCGTCTCTTTGGATGGCGAGCCATTGAACGGTGGCCGTTTCCGGATCGACGAGCACCGCCTCACCGGCATCGTGCCGCCGGTAGAACGGCAGCTTCGCCACCGGATCCTCCCCGGGGGAGCGGATCTCCACGATGAGCTCGACTGAAGCCAGGTAGGGCTCGGAGCGGTCCCCGGCCTCGGCCCGGTAGACGACGGCATCAAGGATCCGGTAGTCATCCGGCCCACCGACGTTGGCCAGGTCGGCGACCTCCAGGCCCACGGCGTCGGCGGCGGGCACCAGGCGGGCGATCAGTCGAGCGGCGATCCGGCCGTGGCGTTGGTGCGGTGCTGGTGCCACGACGTAGGTTCCCTCCCACACCTCGTCGCGCCAGTCGGCCCGGCGCTCTCTTCGATCAGCGAGCCATGCCTCCATCTCGGGGATCCGCTCCCGGAAGAGGACGGGCATCATGGGACGAGGCTACCCAGGCGTATCTCTGGGCTGGCGCCTGCCACTGGCCGTCCAGGCCACCGCCAGACCGGCGGCGAGGAGTCCAGCTGCGCCCGCTGCCTCCACCGGCGTGACCGTGTCGCTGGTGCTGCCGCCCCCGGAGGCAACGACTTGCGTCCCGGGCCCGATGACGAGATCAGGGTCGGCCGGCGCCCTGGGGACGGCCGGAGCCAGCGTAGGGATCAGCACCATCTATTTAGGTGGTGGCTCTACAGGAGCAGCGGACCTCGTCGTCACCGTGCGATGGGCATCGAACTTCCTCCCCCACCGATGCTATGAGCCAAGATAGCGCGGACGCCCCGGTTACCTATTCCCACACGTCCGATGACGTTTCCCGATTCAGGATCGCCGCCGAAACATGCGAGAGAGAACGATATACCGCATCTGTTTCCCCTCTCGATATGGATCGGACGGGAGCCAGCGAACTCCCACACGGGGAAAGAGCCCATAAGATCGATCTCGTCACCGCCCTGGGATAGACACCACCCATCCAGATATATGGTCTCTGGAAGGCGCTCGTCTATGGCCAATGCTTCGCACAGGACGCCGTCCCTATCCCTGGACTGATACTCAAGCGTAATCCGAGACAGGCTCATACCACGTTTTCCAACAAGTCCAGCAACATTTGTAACTCGGACGGCCCAAGTCTTCCTTGCGCTCAACGCTACGTCGAGCGCAAGGACGGGCCCTACCGAAACCAGTTCGCTCGGTCGACGACTGCCTATCCGACGGTTTCGCAAGGCTTACCGTTACCCCAACTACCCTTGACGCAGATCCGGTCCCCTCTGTTGTAAGTGTGCGGGACCCATGGGCTAGAGAAGTAATGGACGAATCCCTGCGCGCAACCGGCGGAGTCCGTCACGACTAGATTACCATTTATGTAAAGAGAAGCGATCGCGCATTGATACGGTACGGAACTCTTGGTTGATACCTGAATCTCGACTATATCTGGGCCAGAGCCACCACCAGATGCGACGTAGATACAGGTTTTGAGGTTGCAACCGCTAGCATCGTCTGTAGTGGCGGACGCTGGAGTTGCTGGTGCAAAGATGAAGAGTGAGATTAGTGAAACCGCAAGTATGAATCGGCGGAAGAACATATTCCCTCCTCTAAGTGTGGTCGAGTTCTGTGTGTTTGCCCAACTGCACGAGGACTAGTGAGATAGTTAGGGCGTCGATCCAGCGGATGTTCGGTACCGCTGTTCGTCAGGCGTATCTTTGCGGAGAAAGACACTGCATCTGATGTCTTTCCAGTAACGGCTGTTTTTGGAAACAGTCTCTGCTAGAATAGTATGGGATCTGACGGTGGTCAAGCAGTAATGTGGCTCCCCTGACGTTCCTTGGGCCAAGGGGCCCGGCAGCGGCCGCTCGGAACAGTCGCTCGCTACCGTAGCGGCGTGGCCCTGGCTCGGACCGCCGATTCGGATGCCCTGCGCCAGGTGGGGGAGTGGTCCGTCCCGTCGCCGGCACCGACGAGCAACTCTTGGCTGTACTGGCGCCCCTCGAGCCGCTCTTTCCTGAGGGAGGGATGCGGCGGGGGTCGACGGTCATGGTGGAGGGAGCGCCGGGCGCTACCTCGCTGGCCCTGGCGCTGGGGGCGGCAGCCTCGGCGGCGGGATCGTGGGGTGGCCGCCGTGCGCCTGCCATCGCCCGGGGACGAGGCTACCCAGGCGTGTCGTGGGGCTGGCGCCTGGCACCGGCCGTCCAGGCCACCGCCAGACCGGCGGCGAGGAGGCCGGCCGCGCCCGCTGCCTCCGCCGGCGTGACCGTGTCGCTGGTGCTGCCGCCCCCGGAGGCAACGACTTGCGTCCCGGGCCCGATGACGAGATCAGGGTTGGCCGGCGGCACCGCGACGTCCTGCGTGGTCGGGATCCGTCCGCCTCCCATCTCCTGGCCACAGTCATTGCTGTCCGCCGTGGTGTAGGTGCGGTCGCCCCCGCGGTCCTCCACATAGCTCCAACACAACGGGTCGGGATGGGCGAGGAGGACGACGACGGCACCGGCGGTGGCCAGCACCGGCGCCATGACGGCCAGGGCCGTGCGCGCCGGCGTCGTCGGGCTCGGTCGACGGCGGCGGTAGGCCAGCGCGTAGAAGACAGCGGGGACGAGCAGCACCAGGGTGACGCCGGAGAAGGCGGTGAGCGCCAGAGGGACGCTGACCACGGTGGCGGGGACCAGCAGCACCGGTCGGGAGCGAAGCGACAGCAGGGCCAGCAGCGCCGGCATGGCCCACACCAGGGGGAAGGCTAGGCTGGCCAGGCTGCGTTCCGGGGGCTCGGCGCCCACCACGAGGATCAGGGCGAACCCGGCGGCGGCGACCAGGCCCAGCGTTGCTCCCGTGAGGGTGAGGGCCCTGCCCTCCCTCCTGCTGCCGGCCATGCTCCATGGTGCCTCGGATCCTGGCGGCCGAGAGCAGCTGGCGTACGCCTACCATCACGTCATGGCCACGGAGCCCGGTTCGGCTGGGTCCAGGTGGGCTGAGGCTGATCGGGGGTGGGAGGTGCTGGGCGAGGCGTTGGCCACTCGCCTGGGCTCCGAGCCTGACGTGTTGGTGGCCTACCTCTTCGGGTCCCAGGCTCGTGGCACGGCCGGCAGCCGTTCGGACGTCGATGTCGCCGTCCTCTTGGCCCCTGACTGGCCTCCCGCCCGTGACCTGGATCTGATCGACGCGGTCGCCGACGTGGTGGGATCAGAGCGGGCCGATGTCGTCGTCCTCAACAACGCACCGGTGGCGCTGGCCTACAGGGTGATCAGCGACGGCCGGCCCATCGTCGTCAACGACGAAGGTGCACGGGTGCGCCACTGGGTGGAGACGGTCGATCGCTACCTGGACATGGCCCCGCTCCGACGGACCCTGGAGCAGGGTCTGCGCCACCGTTTGGAGGAGGACCGCTTTGGTCGAGGCTGAGACCGTCCGGCGTCGCCTCCGGGAGATCGATCGGCGGGTAAGTATTTTGGAGGCCCTCCGAGCAGAGGGGCGGGAGCCCTTCCTGGCCGACATCGGGCGCCAGGCCCAGGCCGAGCGGCACCTTCAGCTTGCCATCCAGTCGGCCATCGACGTCGCCCTGCACGTGGTGGCTGAGGACTCAGCGGCGACACCAGAGACCTACGGCAGCACCTTCTCGCTGCTCGCCGATCAGGGGTGGTTGACCAGCGAGCTGGCGAACCAGCTACGGAGAGCGACCGGGCTGCGCAACGTTCTCGTACACGGCTACCTGGAGGTCGATCCGTCGCTGGTATGGGAGCACCTCGAGCACCTCAGTGATCTCCGGGACTTCGCCCGATCTGTCGACGTGCGCCTCCGGCGGCAGGAGTGAACGTGAACGTACCGGCATATGTCCAGCGACTGGACCAGCCAGGCTCCCCGCTTCGGTTACATGGTCAAACGCACGTTCGCTACAGTGCGGGCGTGGCCCTGGCCCGAACCGTCGATGCGGATGCCCTGCGGCAGGTGGGGGAGTGGGTCCGTCCCGTCGCCGGCGCCGCCGAGCAGCTCTTGCCCGTGCTGGCGCCCCTCGAGCCGCTCTTCCCCGAGGGGGGGCTGCGGCGGGGGTCGACGGTCATGGTGCAAGGAGCGCCGGGAGCCACCTCACTGGCCCTGGCGCTGGGGGCGGCAGCCTCGGCAGCGGGATCGTGGGGGGCCGCCGTGAACCTGCCGTCGCTCGGGTTGCTGGCCGCCGCCGAGCTGGGCGTGGTCCTGGAGCGGGTGGTGGTGGTGCCCGATCCACCGTCGGGGGCGTGGGCCACGGTGGTGGCCGCCCTGCTCGATGCCGTCGACCTCGTCTGGGTGGGCCTGCCCCGGCGGGTGGCGCTCGGCGAGGCCCGCCGCCTGGTCGCTCGGGCTCGAGAGCGCGGTTCGGTGCTGGTGCCCGTGGCCCCGCACGCGCTCGGGGCGGGGGCGGCCGTTCCCGCTGGTCGAGGCTGGCCCCAAGCCGCCGACATCCGCCTCCGGACCGCCTCTTCGGCCTGGATCGGCCCTCTCGGCGGCCCCGGTCACCTGGAGGCCCGACAGGTGGAGGTGGTGGCCGAAGGGCGGGGGGCGTCGGCTCGGGAGCGGCGCATCCCGCTGTGGCTCCCCGGCTCTGACGGGCGGCTGGCTCCGGGGGCAGACGTGCCCGCGCCCCAGTCTGTCCTTTGTCGGCTCAGCAGTGCCCAGGACGGTTCATCTGACAAAGAACGAGGGCAAGTGGGGTGACGGACTCGAAGCCGGTGCGGGCCCTGGTTGCGTGGTACCCCGACTGGCCGGTGGTGGCCGCCGCCATCACCGCTGGCATCGTGGCCGACGAACCGGTGGCGGTTGTGGGCGGAGCCGGCGGGCGGGTGGTGGCGTGCTCGGCGGCGGCTCGGGCTCGGGGACTGCACGTGGGTATGCGCAGGAGGGAGGCCGAGGCGTGCTGCCCGGGGGTGCGGGTGGTCGCTGCCGATGCCGACGGCGAGGCTCGGGCCTTCGAGGTGGTGGCCACCGCCGTAGAGGCGATCGCCCCCCGCCTGGAGGTGCTGCGCCCCGGCACCCTGGCCCTGCCCACCCGGGGGCCGTCGCGCTACTTCGGTGGTGATCACGTCCTCGCCGCCCGGGTCGCCGCCCAGGTCGAGGAGGCCCTCGACAGCGTGAGCCAGCGCCCAGGCAAGGGCCGAGGCCCCGATGGCCGGGACCGGTGTCGGGTGGGGATGGCCGACGGCCTCTTCGCCGCCCTGTTGGCTGCTCGCAAGGACCTGGGGGGCCTGGTGGTCGAGCCCGGCGCCAGCGCCGCCTGGTTGGCTCCGATGCCCGTGGCCTCCCTCCACCACGCTGCGGCGATGGGCTTCGGGCCAACCGAGGCGGTGGCTGAGCTTGCCGAGCTGTTGCCGAGGCTGGGCCTTCGCACCCTGGGTGCGGCGGCCGGCGTTCCCGTCGCCAGCCTCGTCGGGCGTTTCGGCCCCGCCGGGGCCACCGTGGCCCGGCTGTGCCGGGGCCTTGACGACCGTCCGCCTCGGCCTCGGGTCTCTCCTCCCGATCTCACGGTGGCCGCCGAGCTCGACCCTCCGGCTGCACAGGTCGAGGCCGCCGCCTTCGTGGCCCGGGCCCTGGCCGGTGAGCTGGCCGAGCGCCTGGCCGTGCGGGGGTTGGCCTGCGCCCGGGTGCGCATCGAGGCCGAGACCGAGCACGGCGAGACCTTGTCCCGGCGGTGGCGGACCGAGGGCCTGGCCCTGGCGTCCGCCCTGGTGGAGCGGACCCGCTGGCAGCTGGACGGGTGGTGCAACGGCACCGCCGCCGTGCGCCCCTCCGGCGGGATCTCGGTCCTGCGCCTGGTCCCCGAGGAGGTGGCGGCCGACCGCGGTAGCCAGCTGGGCTTTTGGGGTGGGGCCACCGCCGCCGACGAGCGGGCGGCCCGGGGAGTGGCCCGGCTCCAGGGTCTGCTCGGCCCCGAGGCCGTGGTCGTCCCCCGGCCCCGGGGCGGGCGGGGGCCAGGAACGAGGGTGACGCTGGTGGCTGCCCATGCCGACGTTCGGGGATCTGCCAGACGGTCCGAGGAGCAGCCGGCCGAGGGTCGTCGGGCCGACAGCAGCCGGTCCGTCGGGCCAGGAGCCAGCCACGCCGTTGGGCAGGGAGACGGTCTCGACGCCCCCTGGCCGGGGCGCGTGCCGGCGCCCTCGCCGGTGGTGGTCCACCAGGGGACCGTGCCCGCCGAGGTGGTGGACACCGCCGGCCGGCCCGTGCAGGTGAGCGGTCGGGGCCTGGTCACCGCTGCTCCTGCTTGGGTGTCGTTGGTCGGGGGGCCCTGGGTGGAGGTTGCCGCCTGGTGCGGCCCCTGGCCCACCGACGAGCGGTGGTGGGACGAAGCCGCCCGGTGCCGCCAAGCCCGGATCCAAGTAGTCACCACCACTGGTGATGCCTACCTCTTGGTCCTCCAGGACCGGCGCTGGACGGTGGAGGCCACCTACGACTGATCTGGCGGACCCTCCGGGTGGTGTAACCGGCGACCGCCCAGCTCTTCGCTGCCCCTGGCAGCGGTTTTCGGACATGGCGTGGAAAGCCGTCCCTCTCGAGGGATGGCTTTCCGCCCGTGCCGCCATCAACGGCGCCGACCTGGTCAACACCGGCCGACATGGCCGTCACCACCATCTTGACCGGTGAAACCCACGCACGGTGGCTCCGACGTCAGCGGTGGTACGCGGCGTAGTAGTGATGCCGGCACAGCCCTCTCGCCCTTCGGGGCAGGGCGCAACCGTCCACCGAACAGGGGCGCACTCGCTTGGCATGGTGCTCCCAGTAGTCGAGTAGGCGGCCCCGCCACACCTCGTACTGCCGCCGCTTGTACGACGACACCAGGTGCTCGTCCATGAACGGCACCACTACCTCGACGAGGTCGGAGAGTGAGCGCACGGCGAAGGTAACTTCGTCGTCGTAGTGGGCGTGGCGTCGAGGCGCCTGGGTGACGTGGCCCACGCCGAGGAACTCCGCCAGCAACTCGCACGTCCCCGCGTCAGCCGCTCCGAGGGCGACCGCGAAGGTGAACGACAGCGGCTCTCCGGAAACGATGAAGCAGCCCTCCGCGGCTACGAAGCCGGCGACGAAGGAGGCAATGTCAGTAGCCGGTAGCACGGTAGTAGTGAGACCGGCACAGGCCTCTCCCTCGTACGGGAAGTCCGCATCCCGGTTTCGAGCAGGGAGAAGGGCCCTTGCCGTAGCGGTTGGGATGGGCGGCGTCGAAGGCATCGAGGGCAGCCCGCCACAGTTCGAACTGGTCTCGCTTGGCACAGGGCAACAAGTACCGCTCGGCGAATGGGATGGTCGCCGCTCGATGAGCGGAGATCGAGTTGATGGTGAATGACGCCGTCGGGAGCCAGCGACCATTGCGCGCTGTCCGGTCGTAGAGCGAGCCGAACTTCAGGAATGCTTGAAGGTCCTCCAGGAGGCGCCGGTCGCGATCCGCCATGGTGACTTGGAACACAAAGCGGAGGCGAGGATCACCGTTGGCGAAGGCGGGAAGCTTGCGGGTGACGATGAAGCTGCCCTCTCCAGCGACGAGTCCACCGAGGAAGAAGCCGCTCTCACGATCCGCGGCGGTGACATCACTTAGAGTGTGGAGGCGATGGGACTCGAACCCACGGACCTCCTGCATGCCATGCAGGCGCTCTACCAGCTGAGCTACGCCCCCGCTCAGGTCAGTCAAGCTAGCAGCCGTCAGCCGATCGTCGAACCGTTGGCAGACCAAACACATATCACGAGGCTACGACGGGTGTGTGACAGGAACCGGGACTGCACCAACGGGTTGACCATCCCGGCGGGGACGCCGACCACTCGGCGCACGGGTCGGCCGGCCAGGGCGGCCTCCACGCCGGCATCGCCAGCACCGGCGCCTCGACGGTGGCCCGGTCGGCGTCGACCAGCACCCGAACGTGGGCCCGCACCTTTCCCGCCACCTGTACCGGCAGTGCCCACTTCGGCGTCGACCAGCAGCGACGGGTCGGCGGTGGCCAAGTCGCTCCGCCCCCCGACGATGTGTGGCGAGGTGCCCCGGCTCCTCGGCGATGTGCGGAGCAAGAGGGCCGGCGATCACACTTCGCTGACGTGAACCTCAAGGCGATTACTGGGAGCTTGGTGTGTGCTCTGGTGGCTGCAGCGATGGCGTACCTGTTTGTCGTTGTCCTCTACGGAACTGAACAAGCAGCTGAGAGCTTGTGTAACTTCTACGGATTTCCAGAGGGCACTACCGTTCTTTCAGGATTGTCATTCGTAACCATTCAGGTAGGTCCACCACCTGGGCTGTCGGGTGTGTGAAGATCTCAGATCTCATCTCCCACTGACCCGCACGGCGCCAGATCGCCCGAGGCTTCTCCGCCGTCGACGACAGCGGACGA
>JBPCJK010000150.1:0-6814 GCA_051005375.1 Acidimicrobiales bacterium | reverse complement strand
CGGCCAGACGCGCCGCCACCTCGAGGGCGGCCTGGTCGTGGGCCCGCCGGGACCACCACACGGCGACAGGCGCCTGGTCACCCGGCTCTCCGGGGCGATGGTCGAGCAGCACGGCAACGTTGCAGGGGAGCCTGGGCCAGCACGTCGGCTACCACACCGGAGAGCTCGTGGCGCCTGGCGTAGGCGCCGTGCCACCCGAGGACGAGGAGGTCGGCGCACTCCTCGGTGGCCAACCTGCTCAGCTCCCTGGCCGGGTCGGTGCTCACCGAGGCCCGCAGGCGGGCGTCGGTGCCGGTCTGCATGAGCTCAGTACCGAGGGGGCTGAGCTCGGCCCGGGCGGCTGCGGCCGCGTCCTCCAAGGCGGCCAGGTTGGCTCGTACCTCCTCGCGCCCGGGGGGCGGGACCACGTGGGCCAGGATGACCTCTTGGCGCCGCCCGGGCCGCCGGCACAGGTCACGGGCCACGTTCAGGAGAGCGTCTGACCGCCCAGGGGTGCCCACGCCCACGAGGACCCGGTAGTCGAACGCGCTTTGGAGGAGAGGCCGGTTCGGAGCCGCTGACGCCCTGTCGATTACCTGTCTGGGGTAGATGAGACCAAGCAGCGGGGTTGCCATGAAGGTGGTGACCAGGGCCATCACCACCATGATGGTGAACAGCGCCGGGGAGACCACCCCGAGGCTGGCGCCGATGGTCAGGATCACGATCTCGGTCAGACCTCGGGTGTTCATGAGGGCACCGAGGGCGGTGGCGTTGCGCCAGCCCGTGCCACAGGCCCGTGCCGCCAGCATCGACCCTGCCCACTTCCCGACCACGGCGATGACGAGGATGAGCAGCGCCGCCCACCACAGGACGGCCTGGTTGAGGAGACCGATGCTGGTGGACAGGCCGACGACGACGAAGAAGACCGGGAGCAGGAACAGCACGGTGACGTCCTCGATGCGTTCGCGCACCTGTTGCACCAGCCCCTCGGACCTGGGCATCACCACCCCGAGCAGGAAGGCGCCGAAGATGGCGTGGATGCCGATCACCTCGGTCGTCCAGGCGGCGAGGAACAGACCGGCGAACAGGGCGGCCATGACCGGCGGGTGAAGCCGCGCCCCAATCCCGCCCTTGGCCAGGCGGCCCAACAGGGGCCGCACCACCAGGACCATGCCGGCCACGAAGACCAGGGAGAGCCCGATGGTGGTGACGACGTCGAGGACCCCGGTCGACTTGACCACGGCGACCACCACGGCCAGCAGGCACCAGGCGGTCACGTCGTCGATGGCGGCGCAGGTGATGGCCAGGGTGCCGAGGCGGGTCCGGTGGAGCCCAGTGTCGGTGAGGATGCGGGCCAGCACCGGGAAGGCGGTGATGGCCAGGGCGGCCCACCCATGAACAGGGCGAAGCCCACGAAGCTGCCGTTGCCGAGAAGGGGGTACAGGGCGAGCGAGGCCACCAGGCCGAGCACGAAGGGGAAGACGATCGAAACGTGGCTGACCAGCACGGCTGCGTGTCCCGAACGGGCCACCAGGCGGAGGTCGAGCTCGAGGCCGATGAGGAACATGAAGAAGATCAGGCCGAACTGGGCTACCACCCCCAGGAGGGCCGTGACCTCGGGCGGGAAGAGGTAGGCGGTGACGCCGGGCAGGACCAGACCGAGCAGGCTGGGGCCGAGGACGACGCCGGCGACGATCTCCCCGACCACGCGGGGCTGGCGGATGCGGCTGAAGAGGTACCCCACTCCCCTCGACGCCAGGATCACCACCGACACCGCCAGGAGGATCCGGGCCGTCAGCCCGCTGCCCGACAGTGGGGCCGGGCCGGGGCCGAGGGGATCGGCCCCGGTCGGGACGAGGGACAGGTCGACGGCGTCGACAGCGGCGTCGGCGACGAGGAGGGTCCCGGCAACGGGACCGTCAGGGGCGGCGCCACCCGGAGACGGCCTTGCCGGCCCCAGCTGAAGCTCGAGGCGGTGCGCCCGTCCGGCGAGGTCGGTACCGGGGGGGCAAGTGCCCCTCAGCCGGGCCAGGCCCGACGTAGGGTCGATCCGGCCCTGCGCCACTCGAGGTCCCAGGTCGTCCCCGGCCGAGCCGCTGGCCTCCGGGCCAGAGACGTGAAGGTCGAGGAAGACGCCCGACTGTACGGCGCTGAGGCGGAGGCCCAGGCAGGGGCGGCCCGCTTCGCTCACCTCGCTGAGGACCGGTGCCATCGGTGCCTGGGCCAGTTGGCGGCCGGCAGGCAGGACCAGGACCAGGGTGGCGATGCCGAGGACGACGAACGCGAGATAGGTGAGCAGGGGGCGGCTAGAGCCCCACGTGCGACCGGCGGCCATGAGGTCAGCCCAAGGCGGAGGTCGGTGTCAGTAGCCCGGAGCGAAGGCGTTGGACGTGAGGTCGCCCAGGGCCTTGTGCCAGAGGTGGTTGGGATTTTGCTCCACCTTGCTGACGGTCTCCTTCATCTTGCCCAGCACGGCCGGGGCATCATCGTCGTAGACGTCACCCTGAAGCAGCTTGATGACGTCGAGGCGGTACCGAGGGTCTCGGATGAAGGCGGTGAACAGGACGTTGAGCCGGTAGTACACGGTGATGAAGTCGTGCCAGTTCCTGGTGCCCCGCCGGATCTTGGTCTCGTACTCCCGGAACCCCGTTGCGCTGAAATCGCCACGCTCCAGGCACCCGAGGATGTCGGTGCTGGCGAAGCGGGCGCTGTTGAGGGCGATGCTCACGCCGGTGGAGAAGATGGGGTCGACGAAGCGAGCGGCGTCGCCGACCAGCACGATGCGGTCGTCGACGATCTTCTTCATGCCATAGCTGTAGTCACCCTCGGCCTTGAGCGGGCGCAGCTGCGTGGCCGACCTCAACGCCTCGAGGAACTCGGGCCGACTGGAGATGCAGTCCCAGAAGAAGTCCTCCCGGTTGGCCTTGCTGGTCTTGAAGTTCTTCTTCTGGGTCACCACGCCGATGCTGGTGATGTCATCGCTGATCGGTATCTGCCAGACCCAGGTGTTCGTGATCGGGAGGAAGTGGATGTAGATGTACTCGTGCTTCTTGGGGTCGCCCGCCACCGCAGCGCGGTCGTAGCCCTCGAACCAGGTGTGGAGGGCGTACTGGTCGAAGATCGGGTCCATCACCTTCCACTTCATCTGGTTGCCGAGCATCGTGCGGCGCCCGCTGGCATCGACCACCATCCGGCACGTGGTCGAGCACTGTCGCCGACCCATCGTGTAGTGGACGCGGGCGAAGTCGTCTTCGGGGAACTCGGCGCCGGCCACGTTGATCCCCTCGTAGACGGTGGCACCGAGCCCGTTGGCATGCTGGAGCAGGGCGAGGTCGAAGGTGCCCCGGTTCACGTGGTACGTGTAGGGCATGTCAACACCCGGCTGGGCTCGCTCGCTGAACTCGAAGTCGACCAGGCAGTCAGCAGAGAGGCCCTCGAAGTCGTGACCGAAGGCCTGGCCCGTCGCTGAGGTCCAGGCGGCGCCATACTTTCGCGGGAACTTGTGCTCTTCCATCTTCTCGATGAACCCGAGCTCCTTGAGCACCCGGGTGGACGAGGGAACCAGAGACTCGCCCACGTGGGGCCGGGGAAACAGCTCTCGCTCGAAGACCACGCACCGTGCCCCCGCCTTGGCCAGGTAGGCCGCCGTAGCCGACCCCGCTGGGCCACCGCCGATGATGCCGATGTCGAAGTCAGGCTCTGCGGACACCGGCTCAGATCCCCAACTCGGCCCGGCGCTGGTCGAGCTGCGCCAGCGTGGGTGGGAATATCGACTCGTCGCCGTGGGTGCAGGTGCTCTCCTGGAACACCGGGCGGTCGATGACCAGGTGCTTGTACCGCCGGAACAGCGTGGGGTCGCGCAGGGTGTCGACGAAGTCGGAGTAGCGCCCGCTCTGTTCGAAGAAGTCACCGGCGAGAAGGAAGTGCTGGAGCGACATGGCGTTGACGTGGTGCTCCATGTCGGGAAAGGCGGCGGCGGCGTGACCGAGCTGGGCAAAGTTGACGGTCTCGGGCGTGTAGAAGAGCCGGATCAGCTTGTCGACCAGCCGGTAGGCGCCGCTGATCTTCTCGTAGACGCCCTTCATGGCCAGGCTGCCCTCCTCGGCGCCCCCCGACAACCGGGCGTCGACTGCGTCCGACAGGAGCCGGGCGCTGTTCATGGCCAGGTACACACCGCTGGAGAAGATGGGGTCGATGAAGGCCGAAGCGTCACCGACCAGGGCGAAGTTGTCGCCCCACTTCGACTCGACGGTATAGGAGTAGTCGCCGTTGTAGGCCACCGCCCGAATGGGGCGGGCGGCCCCGAGGATCTCGCGGATGTAGGGCGACGATCGGATCTCCCGCTGGTAGAGCTCATCCTGCCAGTCGTCGATGCCCTCGGCCTTGAGCGCTTGGCGCTGGCTGCGGAAGTACGACGTGTTCATCACCGCCCCGATGCTGACCCGGTCGGTGCTGAGGGGGATGACCCACATCCATCCCTGCTTCTCCCCGCCGGTGTAGACGATCTGGATGAGGCCGTCCTCGAGCCCCCCGGTGTAGTCCACGTTCGTCCAGGGGCGGTCGAGCGCCGTGCGGGCCAACTCCTCGTGGGCGCTCTTGGTCTTCATGCGGTTGGCCAGGAAGGTCTCCCGCCCGCTGGCGTCGATGACGAAGCGGGCCCGGTAGGTCTGGCGCTCGCCTCCGGGGCCGACGGCCTCCACGTTGACCCCTGCCTCGGGATCGGGGGCAGCGAGGTCGACGGCCTCGACCTTGGTCCCTTCCTTGACCGTCGCCCCCTCGCCGGCGGCATGGTCCAAGAGGAGCTTGTCGAACTCCGAGCGGATGACGTGGAAGGAGAGGTAGCTCGGGTCGTGGATCTTGTTCCCGAAGCACCAAGTGGTCTGGGTGACGCCGTCGGTGTCGAGGAAGCGGACACCGGGCTTGCGCACGTAGCGCCGCTTCATCTCGTCGATCAGGCCCAGCTCGTCGAGGATCTTGTAGCAGAACGGGAGCAGCGACTCGCCGACGTGGTCGCGGGGGAACGTGGCCCGCTCCAAGACGATGACCTGGTGGCCCTTGCGGGCCAGGAAGGATGCCGCCGTCGACCCCGCCGGTCCGCCGCCGATGATGACCACGTCGCTGATGACCACGTCGCTGCTCTGCGGTGTGCTCATGCCACTCCTTCTTTCCAACGCTGTCGGTGCTGTCGGTGCCCTCGCCTCACGTCCTGAACCACGCCGGCCGCGCCTTGGAGCTGCGTCGAGAGGCTAGCCCACGTCGACCTGGGGAGTAAGACCCATCGCCGACGCCGGCTCGAGTGCCGCCACTTGGGCCGCCAGCTGGTCGAGCATGTCGATGGCCGCTCCCAAGCCGCCGGCCAGGGCCGACGTGCGGACGGCCGAATCTTCGAGGAGGTCGAGACGCTCCGGGAGGCCGTGGAGCACGGCCTTCTGTGCGTTCAGCTGGGCGCCGATGTCGATGAAAAGATTCTGGACGATCTCGCTCCTGGTCCTGGAACCCACCTCGACGCCGGCCAGGCGCTCGGGGACATCCTGTAGCTGGGCAGCGTGGGCGGCGAGCAGGTCCAGTCGCTCCGTGATCGACTCCAGCAGCTTCTCGGTGGCAGCGCTCGGGAACTGCTCGAGTGCCTCCAGCCTCTTGGGCACGTCACCGAGTGAAGACAGCTGGGCCGACAACTGCTCGAGATTTCGGGAAAGATCGACCAGCCCGGCGTCGATGACCCCCGTCCTGGCCTCGACGTGCTCCAACGCAGCCAACCGCTCGGGCACCTCCTCCAGGCTGGCCATCGTCGCCGCACGCTCCTGCTCGCCGTGGACCAGGCCTGCCACCACCTTCTGGAGGGCATTGACGCGCCCCAGAACCTTCTCCACCGCTTCGACCCTCTTCGGTACCGCCTGCATGGGCGCCAGTTGGGACGACAGTCGGTCGAGGTGGGCCACAGTGCGCTCCGACCGTTGGACCACGTCGGTGAGGACGCTCGGATCGGGGAACCCGCCAAGGCGCTCCTTCACCTCCTCGACCACCACTTTGACCTGGTCAGGCACGTCTCTCAGCATCGCCACCTGGGCTGACAGCCGTTCCACGTCCTCAACCAGTACTGGGGGGACCGCCGGCTGGTCCCCGCTGGGCGTAACCTCCTCCAGCGCCGTCAACCGTTCAGGCAACCCCTTCAACGTCGTTAGCACGGACGCGAACGGCAGGAGTCGTTCCGACATCATCTCGGTGAACCTCTCCTGTGGCATCTCGCCTGCCCGCTCCAGTTCGGCCATCCGCGACGGCAGCGCCTCGAGCGACGCCAACTGGGACGACAACTGGGATGACAACTGCTGCATGCGCTGGTCGACGCCCTTGAGGGCGTCCTCGACGACCGCCTGGACGGAGCTTTCGGGCCTCGCCCCCTCCTTCGCCTCAAGTTCCGCCACCCGGCCGGAAAGACGGTCGAGGTGCTCCGTCATCTTGGCGACGAGCTCGTCCAGATGGGCGGACACCGCCGACTCGACGTCGACCGTCAACTCCGGAGCTGACGGAACACCGATCGCTTGCTCGGAGAGTTGCGCCACTCTCTGGCTGAGGTCGGACAGCGCCAATTCGATGCGGGCGGCACGAACGGGTTCCTCGTGCTCTGCCTCGCTCTTGTGCTCTTTGACGGTGCTGAGCCGTGCATCCAGGGCGTCGACCCTCTCGGCGAGCAGGGCGAGCACCGAAGCGGCCGGGTGGTCGTCGCCGGCGCCGCCCATGCCGAGGTCACGCTCGAGCTCGAGTAGCGGTAACGCTTCGATTTCGGGGCCCTCGAGGAGCTCGGGGACGTCCGGGGCCAGAGCCACCTGCGCGGAGG
>JBPCJK010000149.1:0-20021 GCA_051005375.1 Acidimicrobiales bacterium | reverse complement strand
ATCGTACCCCGGGGGTACCTTGGCACCGTGCCCACAGAGTCCCAAGGCCCGCCCGGGTGGGAGAGCTAGACCTCGACCGGCTTGCGGTCGGCGTCGAGCTGCCGAAGATCCGTTCCTCCCGTCGTCCGATGCGGACAATCCGCTATAGAGGTCTTCCGGTGCAGCGGTCCTGCCCATCGGGGCAAAGTGCCGCATGCGTCATGAAGTGACAGAACCCTTTGGTGAGAGGCCGACCAGGTCGCCGAAACGCCGGCTTGCGAGATTGGGCGTCGCCTTGATTCTGGCGGTCGCAATGGCAGCCTGTGGTGGCGATGACGGGAAGGAGACGGCTCGCACCGATGTGCCCGAGCCGGCCATCTCGCCGGCGGTCACCGTAACGCCACCGGGGCGCATCGTGGCCCTGCCCGGCGAGCCCGAGGGCCTGGCCCTGGACAGCCGGACCGGAACACTCGCCGTGGCGGTGCGCAAGCCCGATGGGATAGCCCTCGTGGACCTGGATAGCGGGATCGAGCGGTCCCGCATTCCGCTCGGCGGCTCGCCCCGCCACTTGCAGCTTGCCGGTCCGGGCGGCCCCGTCCTGGCCCCCGCCGAGGGCAATGACCGCCTCTACCGGATCTCCCTGCCGGCGGGGGCGGTGGTCAGCGAGACGGCGGTCGGCCGCCAGCCTCACGACGCGGCGCCGGCGGCAGGGGGAGGGGTATTCGTGGGCGACGAGTTTGCTGACACCGTCACGCTCATCGCTCCCGACGGGACGACACGGAAACTCCCGGCGCCGGCGATGCCCGGAGGGGTGGCGTCATCGCCTGACGGTTCAGTGGTGGTGGCGGTGGGGGTGCGTGGGCGGCAGATCGAGGCCTACGCCCCCGACGGTCGGTCGCTGGGTAAAGTTCCCTGCGGTGTCGGACCGACGCATGTGGGGGTAGCGGCAGTATCGGCGCAATAGGCAACGCTTACGAACAGGGCATGGACTTGACGGTGGCGGCCCGCCCCTGCCCTACTGATCCGTGGTGAGGCGCTCGATCGCCGCTTGGCGGTCGTGCTGGGTGGGCAGCGCGTAGCGGCGGGCGGTCTCGACGCTATGCCCCAGGATCTCCGCCACCAGGATGATGTCCGTCGGGGTCGTCTGAATAACGGCGCCAAAGTGGCCAACAATGCATCCACTAACGCGGGTTAGGGGTAGCGCGCTGGCGCCGGGACGGGCAAGCTCCTCATCCGGGGTTCTGACGCGCGATATCCTACCAGAACCGCGAGTTACTCTGCCCGTGGTGGGGTTCCTCAAGAACCGACAGATTGAACAGGGCGAGCTCGGCTACGACCTCGACCCGGCTAAGGACCACCTCGGCGTGTGCCCCAGCTGCATCGATGATGACGGTCTCCAGCTCTTTGTGGGCGGCCATGCCCAGATCGAGCGGTGCGACTTCTGCGGCGGGCCCGGGCCTCGGGGCCTCAGTCTAGGAACGCTGTTCGATTACATGGGCAGCCGCATCGGCACCGAATGGGACCGAGCTATCGACGTGCTCTTCCTCGGGGAGGGTGACGAGATTTGGGAGAGCGGCGGGGCGGCGGTTTACGACAGCTCCGACCTGCTGGGGGCGCTCGACGAGCCCTTGGGCAACGACGAGTTGCGAGAGGCCTTCGTGACCGCCTTCGAGGGCGACCGAATCTCCCGCCACGCCTTCCGCATGGCCCACCACGAGCGACTGGCTTACGGCTGGGAAACCTTCGCCCACTACGTCAAAGAAGAGTCCCGGTTCCTGTTCCTGCAGACCGGTCAGGGGCATCAGGACGACGAGGAGCTGATCCCGCCGGCCCAGCTCCTCGAGGAGGTGGGGATGGCCCTGGAGAACGGGGACCTCATCCGCACACTCCAGCCAGGGTCGCCGCTCTACCGGGCCCGTCAGCACTCGCCCGATAAGACCTTGGCCACGCCATCGAGCTGGGCAGCCCGCCCAGGGAGCGCTCCGGGGCCAACCGGATGAGCCCGGCCGGCATCCCCATGTTCTACGGATCCGAGGATCCTGAAACCGCCCTGGCTGAGCTGCGCCTAGCGTCCCTCACCCGGTTGGCCACGGTGGGGGCCTGGACCACGGCTCGGCCGCTGCGCTTCCTCGACTTGGTCGACGTCGACGTTCCCTCGCTGTTCGACATGGTGGGCAAGAGCCAACGGCGCTGGCGCCTGTTCCTCAAGGCGTTCGCCGACGACGTGTCGCTCCCGGCGAGCCCCAGCGGTGCGGCGGTGGACTACGTGCCGACTCAGGTCTTCACCGAGTACGTGCGTCAGGTACTCGGTGGCTCCGACCCGGTCCGGGGGATCCGCTACCGCTCGGCAATGCGACCCCAGAGCGTGTCCTGGGTGCTGTTTGTCGATGCCGGCGGACGTACCGAGGGCGCTCCTGGCTGGGAGGCCCATCCCGGGCACTGGTTGGCCCTCGAGGCATCGTCGGTCCGACGGTTCCAGGCGGAAGCATCGTGGACGGAGCTCGAGTGAGCCAACCAGGGGTAGCCGGTCGTGAGGCTCCAGATCCTGCCCGCCAGATTCGAGCGGGCCACGCAGAGCACCCAGGAACCTGAGGGCGACGAGCCACTGACCGAGGTGGGGCGCTGGTTCGCCGAGCG
Organism: Acidimicrobiales bacterium; assembly: GCA_051005375.1. Taxonomy (GTDB): domain Bacteria; phylum Actinomycetota; class Acidimicrobiia; order Acidimicrobiales; family CADCSY01; genus JADDRA01. Next base: position 17,405 of record JBPCJK010000149.1, on the reverse strand, counting down.
GGCCCCCTTCGCCAACACCCGTCGGGCCTACCGGGCCGACTTCGGGTAGCGGGAGCGAACGCGCCGGGCCAGCCAGAAAGCCCGGAGCGGGCCTCACTCGCTCCCTCGCAGACGTAGACGTAGACGTAGACGCAGCAGTTGGTGTCGAGGGTGACCACATCGGGAAGCCTCACTCCCACTCGCGTCGCAGGCGCCGTTGCTCCGCGTGCCCGACGATGCCCTCGTACACGGCAGCCCCGGCGCGGCGGAGACGCTCCACCGGGTCGGCAGCCACCGGCTCAAGGACGAGCCGCTCCCGCTCGTCGATCTCGGCTCGCGGGATGTCGCCTTCCCCCACGCCGAGTCGGTGGCGGAGGGCCTCGGGAATGACCATCCGGGCTTGACGTCCGATGCGGATGTCATGTGGCCTGCCTCCGCGTCCACCAGCCAACGTACCAGCGGGCGCATCGTCACCGGGTCGTCATCGTTGCCTCCTCAGACACCCCTCTGGGCCGGCTGGTGGTGGAAAGTGGTGAAGAAGGGTATTGACGGGTGGCATGTGGGGGCCTAGGGTGCTCGTCGTCAAGCCAGTGGCCCAAACGACGATCGAAAGGCCGGCCGGTGTTCTACGGGGAGTTCGATCACTCCCTCGATGCCAAGGGGCGGGTGATCCTGCCCGCCGAGATTCGGGAGCTGCTCGGGGAGAAGGGGTTCATGACCAAGGTCCTCGACGGGTGCCTGGCCATCTACCGGCCCGAGGAGTTCCAGAAAGTGCAGGCAGCCATGCAGGAGTACGGGAAGGGAGGACGGGAGGAGCGCCACGTGGCCCGGACCTTCTCCGCCGGCACCAAGCCGATCACGCCCGACAAGCAGGGCCGGGTGGCCATCCCCCCCAACCTCCGGGAGTTCGCCGAGCTGGAGCTGGAGCACGAGGTCAAGGTCATCGGCAACGTCAACCGTGTCGAGCTCTGGAACACCGAGCGGTGGGTCGAGGTCGACCGCTTGGGCTCCGAGCGCATGCGGGAGTCCGATCCCGCCCTCGACGCCGTCGGCATCTGAGCCCCCCACCCGTCAACCGCACACCAGTCCGAGACACCGAAATCCGAGACAAGAGACACCCGACAGAGAGGAGCGCCGAGAACAGATTGGACCGAGGATGGCCACCGAGTTGGTCGTCGCTCATCCGCTGCCCTCCGATCGGCGAGATGGACAGCCCTTACTCCGCCCGCTGCCATCAAGCTCGATCGGGGAGACATCCCGACGGACGTCGCCGGTCGGGGGGTTGCCGATGAGCGAGACCATCTACCACCACCTTCCGGTGATGGTCCACGAAGTCGTCGACCTGTTCGGTCCCGTTCCCCCCGGGACCGTGGTCGACGCCACCGTCGGCGGCGGCGGCCATGCACGGGCCCTGCTCGAGTCCTGGGACCACCTCTCGGTGGTGGGACTCGACCGGGATCCCGACGCCGTGGCCGCCGCTGTCCAGCGGCTGGCCGACTTCCCCGGAAGGGCGAGGTGCCGCCATGCTCGGTTCGACCGTCTCGCCACAACCATGTCCGAGCTCGGTGTGCGTTCCGCCAGCGGCGTGTTGTTCGACCTGGGGGTGAGCTCACCACAACTCGACCGGGGCGAGCGTGGGTTCAGCCACCGCCGCCAGGGCCCCCTCGACATGCGCATGGACCCCACCAGCCCCACGGACCGGACCGCCGGCGCCCTGGTCAACGACGAACCCGAGGGGGCGCTGGCAGACGTGCTGCGCCGCCTGGGCGACGAGCGCTACGCCACCCGCATCGCCCGGGCCATCGTGGCCGCCCGTCCCATCGACACCACCTCGCAGCTGGCCGACATCGTACGTGATGCCATCCCCGCTCCGGCTCGGCGCCATGGCCGCCACCCCGCCACCCGGACCTTCCAGGCGCTGCGCATCGCCGTCAACGGCGAGCTCGAGCTCCTGCCTGACGCCCTCGACCAGGCTTTGGAGCTCCTGGTTCCCGGTGGTCGCTGCGCCGTGCTCGCCTACCATTCGGGCGAAGACCGCATCGTCAAGTCCCACTTCCGGCGCGCCGCCACCGGCGGTTGCACCTGCCCGCCCCGCCTGCCCTGCGCCTGCGGGGCGGTCCCGCTCGTCCGCCTGCTCCGGGCCGGTGCCCGCAAACCGAGCCCGGCCGAGGTGGAGACCAACCCCCGAGCCGCCAGCGCCCGGTTGCGAGCCGTCGAGAAGCTGGCTGCTCCCGTCGATCCCCGCTCCGATCCGCGCCCCGATCCCGGCCCCGGCCCCGGCCCCGACGCCGACCCCGAATCCCAAGGATGGTGCCCTCGATGAGCCCGGCTCCTCTGCGCGCCCGTGCCCTTGCTCCCCCTGCACCGGCTCCCCGGAGGCGGGAAGCGCCCGGCACACCTCAGAGCCGGCCGCCCCTTCGACTGGTCGATAACTCCCGCCTTGAGGTTGCCGTCCACCGGAAGCGGGCTCGGCGGGTGATGGTGGTCGCCGCCGTCCTCGCCGGCGTGTCGCTGCTGGCCCTGGCCGGTGCCCACGCCATGTTGGTCTCGAGCCAGGTCCGGCTGGACGAGCTGGAGCAGCAGGCAGCGGAGGCCCAAGCTCGCCACCAGTCGCTCCGACTGGAGGTGGCCCGGTTGGAGGCTCCCGATCGGGTGGTGTCGGCGGCCACCGAACGCCTGGGCATGGTGCCGCCGGAGGCGGTGACCTACCTGCACCCGGCGACACCACCCGACGTGACCTCGCCGTCGTTGCCTCCGCCGGCACCGACGGCACCGGCCGACGGTCCCCTCCCGTCGTGGGGCTCGGTCAAGCCGTACCTCGGCCCATGACGTCACGCCGCCGCTCTCCCCACCCCAGTCCGAACGGGAGGGCGCCGTGGGCGAGGGAAACGGCCGCCTCCACCTCCCGCCGCCCTACCGCTCCCGGGACCGGCCCGACGCGTAGACGCCAAGGCCCAGCACCGGTACCAGCATCTGGCGCTCGACGCCGAACCGCCCGCCCACCTGTCGGCCGCACCCCACGTCGAACCGGCGACCCACCCACCAGCCGCAGCGCCGCACCGCCATCCGGCCGCAGCGCCGGCCGATCCTCGAGCGGCACCCCCCGCCGGCCCGCGGACCGCGCCCCTCGCCGGCCCCCGGGCAGCACCACCAGCCGATCGACCGGTGCCAGCTCCCGCCAGCCGACCAACCGGAACCCTGGCCGCGCTTCCAACAGCCCCGGTAACCTGTCCAAGAGCGGCACCGGCGACCGGGGTCCCGCCGGTCGCACCACCGCCCCGCCCGGTCGCCGTACCGCCATCCGGCCCACGAGCCGGCCCGCCAGCCAATCCGCCGGTCGCACCGGGGGGCGGCGCCTGCTGCCCCTCCGCCCCTCCCGTCGGCGCACTGCCGCGTCAGCCCCGGCGTCCTCTTCCCGGACGAGGCCGACGTCCCGCCCCCGTCCGGCCCGGCGGAATTCCGTCGTCTTCAGGGGGAGCCGACCGGGAGCACCCCGCCGCCGGTGCCGGGTGCTGCTGCTTGCCATACTGCTGGCCTTCGCCGGGGTAACCGCCCGCCTCACCCAGCTCCAACTGGTCGCTCCCCAGGCCTACGCCGAGCGGGGCATGGCCCAGCGGTTGCACACCGTGGAGCTTCCGGCCGAGCGGGGGTCGATCTTCGACCGCAACGGGAACGAGCTGGCCCTGTCCGTCCGCCAACGCACGGTGTGGGCCGACCCCCGCCAGGTCGAGGACCCGGCGGCGGCAGCGGCCTCCCTGGCACCGGTGATCGGCGTGGCCGAAGCCGACCTCCGGTCCCGACTGAGCGACGACAAGGCCCGCTTCGTCTACCTCGCCCGCAAGATCGACGACCAGCGGGCCGACGCCGTGTCCAAGCTCGACCTCGCCGGCGTCGGCCTGCTGGACGAGTCCCGCAGGTTCCGACCGGCGGGCGACGTGGCAGTGTCGTTGCTGGGCGACGTCGACGTGGACGACCGGGGCTTGTCCGGGCTCGAGCTCCAGTACGAGGACGGGCTCTCCGGCGGCCCGGGCGAGCTCCTGGTCGAGCAGGGCATCGACGGGGGGACCATCGCCGGGGGGGAACACCGACTGCGCCCCGCGACCAGAGGCGACGACCTGGTGCTCACCATCGACCGGTCGCTCCAGTACGAGGTGGAGCAGGCGCTGATCGCCCAGGTCTCGGCCACCAAGGCCAAGGGGGGCATGGGCGTGGTCATGGACCCCACCACCGGCGACATCCTGGCCATGGCCAGCGTGGCCAGCAGTGAGGACGACCAGCCCCCCCGGCCCACCTCCGACAACGCTGCCCTCACCGCCGTGTTCGAGCCGGGGTCGGCCAGCAAGGTGGTGACCATGTCGGGCGTCCTGCAAGAGGGTGTGGCTCGACCCGACACCGTACTCAGCGTTGCCGACAACCTCCAGGTCGGGCCCAAGCGCTTCACCGACAGCGAGTCGCACGCCACCCGGCCCATGTCGGTGGAGGAGATCCTGGCCGAGTCGTCCAACGTGGGCACCATCACCCTGGCCCGCCAGTTGGGCCCCCAACGGGTCGACGACTACCTGCGCCGGTTCGGCTTCGGCGGAGCCACCGGTCTGGAGTTCCCCGGGGAGAGCGCCGGTATCGTTCCCAAGCTCGACGCCTGGTCGAGCACGACCATCGGCTCGATCGCCATCGGCCAGGGTGTGGCCGTCAACGCCGTGCAGATGCTGGGGGCGACCAACACCGTGGCCAACAAGGGGGTGCAGGTGACGCCGAGGCTGGTGCGGTCGGTCATCGACAGCAATGGCGAGGAGCACCCCCAGCCGGTGGCGCCGGGGGCGAGGGTGGTTTCGCCCGAGACGGCGGCGGAGATGACCACCATGCTCACGTCGGCGGTGGCCGACGGCACCGGCACCAACGCCACGGTCGAGGGCTACCAGGTGGCGGGCAAGACGGGCACCGCCCGCAAGCCCTCGGCGGTGATCCGAGGGTACGAACCCGGGGCCTACACGGCGGTGTTCACCGGGTTCGTCCCCGCCGAGGACCCCAAGCTGTCGGCCATCGTCGTGCTCGACGAGCCTCATCCCTACTACGGGGGTGTGGTGGCGGCCCCGGTCTTCTCCCAGATCGCCGAGTACGGGCTGCGACTGTTGCGCATCCCGCCCCCCGAGGGGCCACCGACCACAGGTCCGGAGGGCGCCCCCGCCTCGCCCACCGAGCCCGCGGCGGTCGCCGTCACACCCCGAGACTGATGCGGTCCCCCGGGAGTGGCCGGCGGCCGATGGTCCCGCGACTCTCATCCGTCGTGGCGGCCGCAGGCCATCGGCGTGTGAGCTGATGCGCCTCGACGCCTTGACGGCGGCACTCGACGTGGTGAGCCTGGTCGGTGACCCAGCCCGGGTGGAGGTGAGCTCGCTGGCCTACGATTCCCGCCGGGCTGGCCCGGGGGCGATGTTCTGCTGCCTGCCTGGCCGGCACAGCGATGGCCACCTCCACGCCGGCGACGCCCTGGCCCGGGGTGCGGTCGCCCTGCTGTGCGAACGGCCCCTCGACCTTCCCGTCGCCCAGGTGGTCGTCGGCGACGCCCGGGCCCAGATGGGACGGGCTGCGTCCGCCTTCTGGGGGCACCCGGCGCGCCGGCTCCAGGTGGTGGGGGTGACCGGCACCAACGGCAAGACGACCACCACCTGGCTGCTGCGATCGGTGCTCGAAGCTGCCGGTCGACGGACCGGGGTGATCGGGACGCTGGGCGGCCCCCGTACCACCCCGGAGTCGACCGACCTCCAGGAGACCCTCGCCGGCCTGGCCGGCGGGGGGTGCGCCTGCGTGGCCATGGAGGTGTCGTCGCACGCCCTGGCCCTGTCCCGGGTCGAGGGCACCGACTTCGCCGTGGCGGTGTTCACCAACCTCGGCCGTGACCACCTCGACTTCCACCAGTCGATGGAGGAGTACTTCGCGGTCAAGGCCCGGTTGTTCCAGCCGGAGCGTGCGGCGGCGGCGGTGGTCAACGTCGACGACCCCCACGGCCGCCTGCTCCTGGAAACCGCCCAGATCCCCACCCGGCCCTTCTCACTGGATGACGTCAGCGACCTCGACATCGGGCTCCACCGCTCCACCTGCACCTGGCGGGGCCGCCGGTTGCAGGTGCCTCTCGGCGGCGCCGCCAACCTCTCGAACGCGCTGGCGGCGGCGACGGTCGCCCTGGAGCTCGGAGTCGGCGCCGATGTGGTGGTGGAGGGCCTGGCCGCTTCCCCGCCGATCCCCGGCCGCTACCAGACCGTCAAGCGTGGGCAACCCTTCACCGTGGTCGTCGACTACGCCCACACCCCTGATGCCCTCGAACAGCTCCTGGTCGCTGCTCGACCTGCCTCCGCCGGGGGACGGGTGGCCGTTGTCTTCGGGTGCGGCGGTGACCGTGACCGGGACAAGCGACCGCTGATGGGCCGGGTGGCCGCGAACCTGGCTGACCTGGCCGTGGTCACCACCGACAACCCGAGGGACGAGGACCCCGGTCGCATCATCGCCGAGGTGACCGTCGGCGCCACCGGGCCCGGTCAGGTCGTGGTCGAACCCGACCGTCGGGCCGCCATTCGCCTGGTGCTCTCCGGCGCCACCGCCGGGGACGTGGTGCTGGTGGCAGGCAAGGGACACGAGAAGAGCCAGCTTGTGGGCGGGCGGACCTTCGACTTCGACGATGCCCGCGTCGTCGAGGAGGAGCTGGACGGCCTCGGCCTCTCGTCGGGAGGGCAACCGTGATCAGCCTCCTACTCGCCGCCGGCATGGCCTTCGTGGTCTCGCTGGTGGGGACCCCGTTGCTGATGCGTTGGCTACGGGCCAAGGGCATCGGCCAGCCCATCCGCGAGGACGGCCCTGCCGGCCACCTGACCAAGACGGGAACGCCCACCATGGGCGGGATCATGATCGTGGCCGGGACCGTGGCCGGCTACCTCGTCGCCCACCTGCGCAACGGGGCCATCTTCACCTGGGCGGGGATGCTCACCGTGTTGGCGGTTGCCGGCGCCGGGTTCGTCGGCCTGCTGGATGACTGGATCAAGGTCAAGCACGCCCGCAACCTCGGCCTCAACAAGCGCACCAAGCTGGCCGGACTGGTCATCGTGGCCGGGGTCTTCGCCGTCCTCGCCATCGAGAAGGCGGACGTGTCCACCGAGCTGTCCTTCACCCGCATCGGCTCGATCGGCCTCGACCTGGGGCCGGTGCTGTGGTCGGTCTGGGCGGTCCTGCTCATCCTCGGCACCAGCAACGCCGTCAACCTCACCGACGGCCTCGACGGTCTCGCCGCCGGCTCGTCGGTCTTCTCGTTCTCGGCCTTCGTGGTCATCGCCTTCTGGGCCCTGCGTCACCCCGAGGTCTACACCTACGGCCAACCCCTCGACCTGGCCCTGGTGGCGGCGTCGATGATGGGGGCGTGCGCCGGGTTCCTTTGGTGGAACGCCGCCCCTGCCCGCATCTTCATGGGCGACACCGGTTCACTGGCCATCGGTGCCGGTCTGGCGGCGTTGGCCCTCACCACCAACACCCAGCTCCTGCTGCCCGTCATCGGCGGGCTGTTCGTGGTCGAGACCCTGTCGGTGATCCTGCAGGTGGGTTCGTTCCGCCTTTTCCACCGACGGGTGTTGCGCATGGCGCCGATCCACCACCACTTCGAGCTGGGGGGGTGGCCGGAGACCACCGTCATCGTTCGCTTCTGGATCCTCGCCGGCATGTGCACGGCGTTGGCGGCGGGGCTGTACTACGCCGACTACCTCTCGACCCGCCCGGGTGGCTGACGTGGTCCGAGCGGGAGCTGAGGTCGCTCGCCCAGGGCGGGCCCTGGTGGTGGGGCTGGGCTTGGCCGGCGAGGCTGCGGCCCGCCGTCTGGCCGAGCGGGGATGGTCGGTCACCGTCGCCGAGGACCGTCCCAGCACCGCCACTCGGGCCCGATCGTCGGCCTTGGCCGCCCGGGGCGTGGCCGTGATCGAGTCGCCGGTCCCAGCAGCGATGGCCTCCCTGGTCGACAACGCCGACATGGTGGTGCCCAGCCCTGGCGTGCCTGCAGCACACCCGGCCATCGCCCGTGCGCTGGCCATGGAGACCGACGTCTGCAGCGAGTTGGAGCTGGCGGCCCGCTGGTCGTCACTGCCGATGGTGGCGGTGACCGGGACCAACGGCAAGACCACCGTTACCACCCTGGTCGAGGGCATGCTCAAGGCGTCCGGACTTCGCACGGTGGCCGCCAGCAACAACGACCTGCCCCTGGTCGACGCTCTGGCCCGGGAGCCGGAGCTCGACCTCATCGTGGTCGAGGCGTCGTCGTTTCGGCTGCAGTTCAGCCGGTGCTTCCGGCCCCGGGTGGCGGTGTGGCTCAACCAGGCCGAGGACCACCTCGACTGGCACGGGAGCCAGGAGGTCTACGCCTGGGCCAAGTCCCGGGTGTGGGCAGCCCAGGAGGGCGACGACGTGGCCGTGGCCAACGCCGAGGACCCGGTGGTGATGGGGTGGGCAGCCAAGGTGCGGTCGCGGCTGGTGACCTTCGGGCTGGACAGAGGGGACTGGCGGGCCGGTGACCACACCCTGCTGCAGCCTGACGGCCAGGTCCTGGTCGGCGTCGACGAACTGTGGCGGGCACTGCCCCACGACCGGGCCAACGCCCTCGCCGCCTCGGCGACGGCTGTGGCCGCCGGCGCCTCGTTGGAGGGGGTGCGCTCCACGCTGCGGTCGTTCCGGGGCCTTGCCCACCGGCTGTGCCTGGTAGGCACCGACGATGGGGTGGCGTTCTACGACGACTCCAAGGCCACCGACCCCCACGCCACGGCGGCGGCATTGGATGGGTTCCCATCGGTGGTGCTCATCGCCGGGGGACGAAACAAGGGCCTCGACCTCTCGGTCCTGGTGGCCCACGCCGACCGGCTGCGGGCGGTGGTGGCCATCGGGGAGGCGGGCGACGAGGTGGTCCGCACATTCGCCGGGGTCGTGCCCGTGGCCCGAGCCGGGTCCATGGACGAGGCCGTGGCCGCGGCCCGGACCGCCGCCCGCCCCGGCGACGCCGTCCTGCTCTCGCCCGCCTGTGCGTCCTACGACTGGTACTCCTCGTACCGGGAGCGAGGCGACGACTTCGCTCGTGCCGTGGCCGACTCCATGGGAGCGCACCCATGAGCAACCGCCCTCCCTCTGTGGCGAGACCGAGGTCGAAGTCGATGTCGACCACTGCCAGTCGACCCACGGCGAAGCCCGGCCGACCCACGACAACTGGTCGGGCCACGGCCCCCGGGAGGCCCACACCGACCGGTCGCCCCATAGCCCCCGGCCGCACCACGGCCACGACGGCACGCCGGCCCACATCCAGGACGCCAGCCAGGTCAGGATCGTCGCCGAAGCACCCCGCCCAGGGCCTCCCGCCCCCGGCCTCGCTCCGACCGTCGGGGTTCCTGCTGCTGGCGGTGCTGGTGGTGGTCCTCAACCTGGTGGGCCTGGTCATGGTGTTGTCGGCGTCGTCGGTGCAGTCGCTGCGCGAGTTCGGCTCCACCTGGGTCTACTTCGCCCGCCAGGCCAGCTGGATGGTGGTGGCCAGCGCCGCTCTGGTGACCACGGCCGTGGTCGACTACCGGCGCTGGCGGCGCCTGGCGTTGCCCCTGCTGGTGGTGACCGTGCTGCTCCTGGTCGTGGTGCTCGTCCCGGGGATCGGCGTGGAGGTCAACGGGGCTCGCAGTTGGTTCGACCTCGGCCCCCTGCGCATGCAGCCCTCCGAGTTGGCCAAGCTGGCCCTGCTGCTGTTCTGCGCCGACCTCCTGGCCCGCCGGGCCCACCGCCTCGACGACAGCCGGTTGACCCTGCGCCCGGTGCTGCTGGTGGGCGGCGTGGCCGTCGGTCTGGTGATGTTGCAGCCCGACCTCGGCAGCACCATGGTGCTGGGGGCCATCGTGGTGTCCGCCCTGTTCCTCGGAGGCGTCCCCCTGGCCCGGTTGAGCAGCGTGCTCGGTCTCGGCTCGGTGGGGTTCGTGGTCCTGGCCCTGGGCAAGACCTACCGCCGCGACCGCCTGCTGGTCTTCCTGCACCCGACCAAGGACCCACTGAACACCGGCTACCAGATCACCCAGTCGCTGACCGGCGTGGCCTCAGGAGGGCTGTTCGGGGTGGGCCTGGGGGCCAGCCGGGCCAAGTACGGGTTCCTGCCCAACGCCCATACCGACTTCATCTTCGCCATCATCAGCGAGGAGCTCGGCCTGGCGGGAGCGGTGTTGGTGGTCGGGCTGTTCCTGGCCTTCGCTGCCCTCGGGATGGGCGCCGCCCTGCGCGCCCCCGACCGCTTCGGGATGCTCCTGGCCGGGGGCATCACCGCCTGGGTCCTGGCCCAGGCCCTGGTCAACATCGGCGGCGTCGTGGGGCTGCTGCCCATCACCGGGCTGACCCTGCCCTTCATCTCCTTCGGCGGGTCGTCGCTGGTGGTCACCATGGCCGCCACCGGCATCCTCTTGAACATCGCCCGCCAGTCCCGTCCCTCCGCCAGCGCCACCACCCCGTAGCAGTTCACTTCGTCCACTCGCGGGAGGGGCGCTCCGCTCCGCAAAAGCACTGGCTCCAACTCTCGAGGCTGATGGATAGCGGTTCACGTGAACCGCTGTCCACGGCTATCATCATCACTTGATGGCGGAACCCGTGCCAGAGAGGCCGTAAGACGATGCGGACGACCCTCGCCCTCGATGACGATCTGCTTGCCGAGGCTCAGCGCCTCACCGGGACGAAGGAGAAGACAGCGCTCGTTCGGCAGGCCCTTCGGGCGCTGATCGAGCAGGAGAGCGCTCGACGCCTGGCCAGGTTGGGGGGCAGCGAGCCAAGGCTGACGGCAGTTCCGAGGCGTCGCAGTGAACCCCCGTGATCCTCGTTGACACCTCGATTTGGGTCGACCACCTCCGGAACGGGCACGCCAGACTTGCACAACTACTCGGGGACGGCACCGTCTTGGGCCACCCTTGGGTCGTCGGAGAGCTCGCCCTCGGGCACCTATCTCCGCGCCATGAGGTTCTGCGGCTCCTGAGCAGCCTTCCAGGGGCGACGGTGGCCACTCCGGCAGAGGTCCTTACGTTCATCGAGCGCCACGAGCTCCATGGCCTCGGCATCGGCTACGTCGACGCTCAGCTTCTGGCGTCGACGCGGCTCACTCCTGGCGCCAAGTTGTGGACCAGGGACAAGCGCCTCGCTACTGCCTCCTCACGCTTGCACCTGGCCGCGGATCCGCAAGCCTCGGGCACCAGGGAGTAACCGGGCGAGCGAGTGGGTGGCCGCAGTGGTGCTGGCAGCAGGCTCGCGGGCTCCAGCAAGAGGCGGCAGCCGCCCGCACCGAGCAGACCTAACCGGCGAACGACGCTTCATCCGGGCGGCGGACGTAGACGAGCCAGGTGACGGCGGCGAACACCACGTAGGAGGCGAGGAAGATCCACAGGGCGGGGACCGACCAGTCGGCGTGGGCGGCGGCGACCGCCACCTTCTCCACCGGTGTCTTGGCCGCCTTGACCAGGGCGGAGATCTCCAGGCTGGCCTGGCGCAGCACAACCTGGATCAGGAAGCCGCCGAAGGCTCCGATGGCTCCGGCGATGCCGATGACGGCGGCCGCCCGGCGCTTGAACTCGACCGCCGCCTCCTTGGGGTCGCTGCCCTTCTCGGCGGCCTCCCTGCGACCGAGCGTGGCGAAGATGGACGGGATCATCTTGTAGGTCGACCCGTTGCCCATGCCCGATAGCAGGAAGATCACCATGTAGGAGCCAAAGAAGATGGGGAAGCTTCGCCGCTGGACCCCACCGATGGCGGCGGCGGTGAAGGCGGCCATGCCCAGGAAGACCGCCAGGGTGACCTTGGCCCCGCTGACCTTGTCGGACAGCCACCCCCCCAACGGGCGGGAGACCGAGCCGACCAGCGCCCCCAGGAAGCCCAGGCCGGCCAGGTAGGTGGCGATGAAGGGGTGGCCGGCCAGGAACTCCGGAAAGGTGTTCTTGATGACCAGGGGCAGGGCGAAGGAGAAGCCGATGAATGAGCCGAAGGTGCCGATGTAGAGGAAGGACATGACCCAGGTCTGGCGGTTGCGAAGGGCGGCGACGTAGGACGTGGTGTCGGCCTTGGCCTGGGTCAGGCTGTCCATGTAGGTCCATGCGCCGATGGCGGCGATGGCGACCAGGGGCAGCCACATCAGGCCGGCGTAGGCCATGTGCACCTGGTGCTGGGGAAGCTTCACCGCTGCCGCCGGCACTCCCACGATGATGGCCAGCGGCACCAGGAGCTGGGCCGAGGCCACGCCCAGGTTGCCGCCGGCGGCGTTGAGGCCGAGGGCGAAGCCCTTCCTGCGCTCGGGGTAGAAGAACGAGATGTTGGCCATGGACGAGGAGAAGTTGCCGCCCCCGATGCCGGCGGTGGCGGCGCACGCCATCAGCACCCACAGCTGAGCTCCTTGGCTCTGTCCGGCCAGCCAGCCGCTCGGCACCACCACGGCCAGCGCCAGGGTGGGGATGAGCAGCAGCCCGGCGCTGACGGTGGTCCAGGCCCTCCCGCCGAAGCGGGGCACGGCGAAGGTGTAGGGGATGCGCAGGATGGAGCCGACCAGGTTGGGGACAGCGACCAGCAGGAACAGCTCTGACACCGACAGGGTGATCCCGATGTTGGCCAGGTTGATGACGACGATGGTCCACAGCACCCAGATGCTGAAGCCGATGTGCTCAGCGAAGATGGACAGGGCCAGGTTCTTCCTGGCGATGCGCTTCCCGGTGCCCTCCCAGAAGGCCTCGTCGTCGGGGTCCCAGTGGTCGATCCAGTGGCCGCCCCGGTGGGAACCGGCGGTGGTGACCTCAGCAGCTGGCGACCGGATGACGGGCGGCTCGGCGAGACGGTTGGTCATGGCCGGGACTCAACCAGTCAGGGGATTCAACACCGTTGCCGGCGGATGAACGCCGCGGGTCAGCCAGCGCACACGGCCGACGGACGGGTTCGAGCGACCGGTGAGGCCAGGCGGTCCCTCTCGTGTGCGTGAGTCCGGATCATTCGCACTTTGGCGCACGAGACAGCCTGATCCGGGCGAGGCGGGACCGCTGGAACTCAGACGGCGTAGCCCCCGGTGGCGAGGAGGTGGCGGTGCTCGGCCACCCAGGCCGAGGTGCGGGCCAGGCCCTCCTCCAGGGAAACCTGGGGCGCCCATCCCGCCCACTCCCGGGCCCGGGTGTTGTCGCACAACAGGCGCTCGACCTCGCTGCCGGCAGGACGCAGCCGGGCCGGGTCGGTCACCACCCGGGCCTGGCTGCCGGTGATGCTGATCAGGAGCTGGACCAGGTCGCCGATGGAGATCTCCCGGCCCGACCCCACGTTGACCACCTCGCCCACGGCCCGGTCGCAGCCGGCCAGGGCGAGGAAGCCGGCGACGGTGTCGTCGACGTAGTTGAAGTCTCGGGTGGGTGACGTGGCGCCGAGTTGTATCTCGGTGGCGCCGGCGTGGAGCTGGGCCAGGATGGTCGGGATCACCGCCCTCGTCGACTGCCGGGGCCCATAGGTGTTGAACGGCCGCACCACGGCCACCGGAAGCCCGAAGGAGTGGAAGAACGACAGCGCCATCATGTCGCCGCCGATCTTGGAGGCCGAGTACGGCGACTGGGGCTGGAGCGGGTGGTCCTCGGCGATGGGGACGCGCTGGGCGGTGCCGTAGGCCTCACTGGTGGAGGTGTGCACCAGGCGGGCCACGCCCGCCCGCACGCACGCCCGGGCCACGTGGTGGGTGCCGGTGACGTTCACCTGCACATAGCTCTCGGGCGCTACGTAGGAGTAGGGGATGCCGATGAGGGCGGCCAGGTGGAAGACCACCTCGCAGCCGTCCACCGCCTCGAAGACACGTTCGGCGTCGCGCACGTCACCCGGCACCACCCGCACCTCCCGATGGACCTCGGGGTCGAGCCAGCCGGCGGTGCCAAACGGGTTGTAGTGGACGAGGGCCCGAACCTCTGCCCCTTCCCGCACCAGTCGCTCCACCAGGGTGCTGCCGATGAACCCCTCGCCGCCGGTGACGAGCACCGTGCGACCCTTCCAGTCGCTCATACCTCTTCTCCCGTGGCAAACAGGACCAACGCCGCCTCCAGCTCCTCGAGGGTCCCGATGTCGATGAACTTCTCCAGGATGGGGAACGCGGCCACAGACCGGCCGTCGGCCAGCGCCGCCTCAACCAGGTTGGGCATGCCGAAGAAGGTGTTGCGGGGGATGAGCTTCACCACGTCGGGCTCTACCACGTAGATCCCGGCGTTGCACAGATGGCGCACCACCGGCTTCTCGTCGATCCCCAGCACGCTCGGCCCGTCCAGTCGCAGGACGCCGTAGGGGACCTGCACCATGTGCTCGAAGGTCCCCACGGTGACGGCGGCGCCCTGTTGGCGGTGGAAGTCGACCAGGCGGGCGAAGTGCAGCGCCGTGACCTGGTCGGCGTTCATGACGACGATGGGCCCGGGCACCACTTCGGGGAGCAACGTCAACGGACCGGCGGTGTGCAGCGGTTTGCGCTCCCGCAGGTAGCGCAGGTGGACGCCGTGGCGCTCACCGTCACCCAGGCGCTGCTCGAAGGCCTCGGCCATGTAGTTGACGGCCAGGTACACCTCGGCCACCCCTGCTGTCGCCAGCCCTTCGAGGAGCCGTTCGACGATGGTCGTGCGGCCCACGGTGAGCAGGGGCTTGGGCACCTTGTCGGTGAGGGGCCGGAGGCGCTGGCCCCGGCCCCCGGCGAGGATGACGGCGCTGACCGGAGCCAGGGCGCCGCCGACATCGGCGATGTGGCGGAGGCCGACCAGCCGGCCATCGTCGACCACGGCGACGGCGGGCAGGCCGTGCCGTTCGAGCGCCGCTCGGACCTCGTGGTCGGAGGCGCCTGGGGCCACCATGGCCGGGTCGTCCCCCATGATGGAGGCGACGGGCACGCTGAGGTCGTTGCCGGCCAGAGCAGCGCGGCGGACGTCTCCATCGGTCACGGTGCCGATCACCCGGCCGTCGCCGTCGGTCACCACAGCCAGCCCCTCACCGCCCTCCTGGACCTGGGCCAGGGCATCGAGGGCCTGGTCGTCGGCCCGTACCACCATGCCGCCCAGCTCCACGTGCCCCAGCTCCACGTCTCCCAGCTCCACGCCCTCCACGTTCACGCCGCCCCCGCCAGCTCGAGCGCCCACGCCGCCATCACGTCAGCGGCGTGGGGGTGGGCCAGGCCCTCGAGCCCGGCCCGCATGCGGTCGAGCTCGGAGCGGTCGTCGAGGATGTGCTCGAGCAACGGGCCCACCACCTCGGCGCTGACCTCGTGGTCGCGGACCATCAGGGCGGCCCCGGCGTCGACCAGGGCGGCGGCGTTGCGGGCCTGGTGGTCGAAGGGGGCGTGGGGATAGGGAACTAGCACGGCGGGCAACCCCACCACCGCCAGCTCGGCGACGGTGCCGGCCCCCGGTCGGCACACGGCCACGTCGGCAGCGGCGTAGGCATGGTCCATCCGCTCGATGAAGCGGGTCAGCTCGACGAGGTGGCTACCGCCGCCGCTGCGCAGGGCGGCCTCGGTGTGGGCGTGGTCGCGGGGGCCGGCCTTGAGCAGAATGCGCACGTCGCTGCGCTCGCTCCACCGTTGGGCCAGGTCGACGGCGAGCCGGTTGAGCGAGGCGGCGCCCTGGCTGCCACCGTTGACCAGGACCAGCAGGGTGTCGTCGTCGACGTCGTAGGCCTTGCGAGCCTCGACCCGCAGCCCGGCACGGTCGAAGGCGTCGAGGCCGGTGGCCAGGGGCATGCCCACGGTGCGCACGTCTGCCGACCGGGGAAAGGCGGTGGCGGCCTCGGCGAAGGCGGTGGCCACGTTGCCGGTGAGGCGGGCGGCGGCCAGGTTGGCCCTGCCCGGGACCGCTCCCGACTCGTGGATGAGCGAGGGCACGCCCGCCAGGCGGGCGGCGACGACGAGGGGGACGCTGACGTAGGCCCCCATCCCCACGGCGACGTCGGCGTGTTGGCGACGGAGGATGGCCCGGGCCTGGAGGGTGGCCCGCACCAGGGCGGCCGGCAGGAGGGCGGCGGCCCGCCCGGCGAAGGGAACCATGCCCACCAGGTGCAGGTCGAAGCCCGCCTCGCGAATGAGCGTGGTCTCCAAACCCCGCTTGGTGCCGAGGAAGGAGATGCGGGTGCTGGGATCAGCCCGGCGCAGCGCATCGGCCACCGCCAGCCCGGGGTAGATGTGACCGCCGGTTCCCCCGGCGGCGATGACGATGGTGGCCATGGAGGGTCGAAGCGTAGGCGTCGGAGGCGAGAGTGCCACGGATGGGGCGGGGAGCCCCTGCCCGAGCCGGCTTGCTCAATACAGCAGCTGGTGATCGGCTCCGACGGCCCGATAGGCCGGCGTGGCTCGGGTGTCGAGGGTCATCAGGCATGCGCCGTGGCTGACTGCGGTCAGGCCGATCATGGCGTCGTAGATCATGCCGCCGAGGATCCGGTGCTCGACTCCGGCGGCCAGGAGACGTTGATAGCCGCCACCGTCGAGGACCACTGGCGGGTTCGGGAAGTGGTGGGCTAGGAACGCCGCGACCAGCTCAGGATCGGCCCGTCGCGGCGGGGGCAGGCGGGTGAGCACCGAGAAGGTTTCGGCGGCAGCGTGACCATGAGGAGGTCACAGGCCGCTACGGCGGCCCTGGCCGCCTGGTGGCGTTCGTGCCAGGTGGCGAACCCGGCGACGAGCACCGACGAGTCCGCGGTGTTCATCGCCGGACGTGCTCCAACAGCTCGCGCACCTGCGCTGCGGTCAGCGCCGGCGCCGCGTCACCTTCCACCTCGGCAGCGAGGAACCCGTCACGGTCCACCAGGCGCATCGGTCGCTGCGCCACCGCCATCTCCACCCGTCCGTCGCGCTCGGAGATCTCGAGCTCCTGGCCCGCCTCCAACCCGGCGGCGTCCCGTATGGGCTTGGGGATGACCAGTCGACCTGAGGTTCCCATGGTAACTCGCATGGCAGCCATGTTACCAAGCTGGTTGCCAGGCGTACTGTTCACCCGCTCGTCTTGTTGGCGGCCTCAGTTGTCCCCGGGACGGGCCGTGAGGCGCTACGTGCCGCGGTCAGCCATTCCTCTCCTGCAGTGGCGGGCCGGGGCAAGTACTCTGACCCAATGCAGAGGCGACGAGGAGGCAGCAGATGATCGATGCGGACACCATGGCTCGAGTGGTGGACTTCCACGGCCACATGTGCGCGGGGCTGGCCATGGGCATCCGGGCGGCGGAGGTGGCGCTCGACCAGGTCGGGGCCCACGCCGCAGACGAGGAGGTGGTGGCGGTGGTCGAGACCGACATGTGTGGCGTCGACGCCATCCAGTTCCTCACCGGCTGCACCTTCGGCAAGGGCAACCTGGTGCACCGAGACCACGGCAAGAACGCCTACACCTTCATCCGCCGCTCCGACGGCCGGGCCGTGCGGGTGGCCA
>JBPCJK010000148.1:0-5362 GCA_051005375.1 Acidimicrobiales bacterium | reverse complement strand
GCTCCGAGGGGTTGGGCGGCACCGGACCAGAGGCCAGCATGGAAAGCCCGCTCTGCCTCGGCACCCGCTGCAGGGCGGCCGACAGCGGGGTGTCTCCGAGCAGCACCGAGGTGAAGCCCACGCTGTTGGACAGGCCGAAAAACTCATGGATGCGGGGTCGCCGCAGGTCACAGCACACCACGATGACCCGCTGCCCGGCGCTCGCCAGGGCGACGGCCAGGTTGGCCAACGTGGTCGTCTTGCCCTCCGAGGGGTTGGGGCTGGTGAGCTGTATGACCGTCACCGGGCGCTCGAGGCCGATGAACTGCACCGAGGTGCGCAGCGACCGGTAGGCCTCGGCCGCCGCCGATTTGGGATCGGTGTCGGACACCACCTGGGGGGTCTTGCGGTCCTTCCAGGAGGCCACCGTGGGTATGAGCCCGAGGACGGTGAGCCCTTCGGTGGCGCGCTGCAGGTCGTCCTTGGTCTTGACCGTATCGTCGAGGTACTCCCTCAGGAAGGCCAGGGCGACACCGAGCATGAGCCCGACCACCAGGGCCACCGCCGCGTTGCGCAAGGGGGTGGGGCGCACCGGCGATGTCGGTTGGTCGGCCTGGGAGACGATCTGGGCGCCGCCGGTCTCGGTCAGGTTGCGGGCCAACTGGAGCTGGTCGAGCTGCTCGGCATAGCTCTCCCGGCGGGTCTGCAGCCCGGCCTGTCGACTGGCATCCTCATCGCCGATCTGGCGGTCGATCTCGTCGACCTTGGCCTTCACCTGCTCGCCGGCCGCCAGCAGGTCGTCGATCAACTGTTGCCGGCGGGTGGCGATGTAGGTCTCGGCGTAGACGTTGGCAACGCGGGCCGCTTCAGCCGGCGCTGTGCTCTCGGCCGTCAGGACCACCACATCGGTGCCCTCCATGGGAGCGACGGCCACCGTCGCCTCACGGCCCAGCTCCTTGGCCACCGCCTTTTGCACCGATCGTGACTGCATGACGGCGATCTCGGTCTTCACCCTGGTCGCCGGGGCCACGGCGGCGGGCGAGAAGATCTGCTCGGAGGTCCGGGCCTGGAGCAGCACCTCGGCGGACGCCTGGTAGACGGGGGTCTGCAGGGAGGAGGCAGCCAGCGACGAGGCGACCACCAAGAGGACGGCGATGATGATCAGGGCCTTGCGCCGGCGCACCACCGCCAGGTAGCCGCGCAGGTCAAGCTCGCCCGAATCGCCTTCCGATGCCATCCGGCCTGATGCTAACCCGACGGGGCTGCCCCTTTCGGCCAGCCGGCCACGGGTGGTCCAGTCGGTACTGGTTTCCTGGGGCCGAGCTTCGGCGACGGCGAAGCTGGCAATGCGACGTCAGGCACCGTGTAGCCGAAACCCACTGTGGGCAACAGGGCAAGCGGGTAGCGTGCACGCATGAGCGAGCCGATCCTTGTCACGCTGCAAGACCGGAGCCGAGCCAACCTGGGAAAGCTCGCTGAACACGACCGGTACCTCGTGCATCGAGAGCCGGACGGCACACTCATCTGGGAACCGGCCGAGGTCATGTCGGCTACCGAAGCACGATTGCTCTCCGACGAGGGCCTCACGAAGGTGATCTCAGCGAACCGATCCGATCCGAGTCGACTTCGGCGCCGGGACCGCTCCGCTGCTCCTCGCGAGTAGCCCGTGGCCGAACTGATCTTCTCGCCGGAGGCCGACAACGTACTGACGAGAATGGAGGCTGACGAGAGTCAGCGGCGGTGCGCCGCCCGCCTCAACACAGCGCTCGACCTGCTTGAGATCAATCCCGGCGACGCACGCAACCGGCGGCGACGCTTCAACACCATCGGCCTGTGGGGGATCGCCGTCACCTGTGGCGACGACGAGTGGCTCATCTTGTGGGAACCGCAGGACAACGACTCACTGCTCGTCCATCACATCGTCCCGGCGCCGTAGGCCACAGCGATCGGCGCGGAGACCAGGAGGCGATCGAGCAGGCCCTGCGTCGGGCCAGCCTCGATGACTGGATCGCTCATGAGCGCGCTCGACCACGGCGCACGACCCGGGCCGTGGACACGTCGCGCCTCATGGCAGAGGTCAGGGACGAGTTCGGCACGCCGTGCCAGGTGCTGGCACCGTCGACCGCTTGAGGACGCCGAGGCTGAGGACCTCGCCCTTCGAGCCGTCCAGCTCGGACCTTCCAACGTGGCACACTCGGTGCCCGCTCCCGTAAAGGAGGACCGATGCCCGGGTCGTGCTCCGTCCAGTGTCTCCTGCCCCCTCAGGTCCTCGAGCACATCGCCCGCAACGGGACCGCCGAGCAACGGGCGTGGGCTCTCGGCGCGCTGGTGCGGGATCAGGCGATCCGAACGGCGCGGATCCAGAACGCCGCCGTGCGGGGACGAGGTCCCAGGGAAGGCGCTGACGCGCTCGCTGTCCGGACCGTCGGCGGGGTCGAGGACATCCATCCCAGCCGAGAGGTCCGCGACGCCGAGGGCAGGGAGGACGTGCTCGGGGCAGTGGCTCGCGGCGAGGGCGACGACCCGACGCCTGACGAGGCAGTGAACCAGGCCTACGACGCCCTCGGCGACACCTTCTCGTTCTTCCGCGACGTGTTCGTGCGCAACTCGATCGACGACGCGGGAATGCCCCTTCGCGGGGTGGTGCACTACGGGCAGTCCTACCCCAACGCCTTCTGGGACGGGCGCAGGATGGTGTTCGGCGACGGCGACGGTGTCGTGTTCTCGAGCCTGACCGGATCGCTCGACGTGGTCGGCCACGAGCTCGGCCACGGGGTCACCGAGGACGAGGCGGCGCTCGAGTACCTGGGGCAGTCCGGAGCCCTCAACGAGTCCCTCTCCGACGTCTGGGGCTCGCTGGTCAAGCAGTACAAGGCGCAACAGACAGCCGGCCAGGCGGACTGGCTAATCGGCGCCGACGTGTTCAGCCCCGACATCCAGGGCGACGCCCTACGGTCGATGAAGGCGCCGGGAACGGCCTACGACGACCCCACGCTGGGCAAGGACCAACAGCCAGCACACATGGACGACTACGTCGACACGATGGCGGACAACGGCGGCGTGCACATCAACTCGGGTATCCCCAACCACGCCTTCTACACCACGGCGATGACCCTGGGCGGCAAGGCGTGGGAGCGGGCGGGGCGCATCTGGTACGAGGCCGTCCGTGACCCGGCCCTGAAGCCGCGGGACGACTTCGCCACCTTTGCCCGCATCACCCTCAACGCCGCCCGCTCCCTCTACGGCGTGGACTGCGAGGAGGCGAGAGCGGTGGAGGAGGGATGGGAAAAGGTCGGGGTGCGACCGGCGCAGTGAGGGCAGTAGGCGCCGAAGGGTGCGGTGCAGCCTGGCGTTCTCGATTGCGCCGGTGATCTGGCCGGCCACGGCCTCGGGGCGTTCGAGGCGCTACCTCCTCTCCCTGGCCAGTAGCTCGAGGAAGGCCCGCAGACCGATCACGGGCACTGGCGGGCCGCCTATGTCGAGCAGGTCGGCGTCGCCGGTCACGATCAGCTCGGCCCGATGCTCACCGGCGAGGGCGAGGAGGTAGTCATCCTCCGGGTCCCGGCTCAGCGCCGGGACCTCGGCAGGGTCATTCACGTCCCGGCCTGCCGCCAACACCTCGGCGAGGAACCGCTGGCGGTCGTCGGCACCGACAAGGCGGTTGAACTTCGGCCGTCCGAGCACGTCGGTGAGCTCCCCCACCAGTTGCGGGCACAGAAGGTACTCGAAGCGACCCTCAATTCCTGCGGCGACGATCCGGCTGGCCACCCCCCCTGGGGTGATGACGGCAGATACGAACACGCCCGCGTCCAAGACGAAGGCCACTGACCTAAGAACGGTTGCGTCGCTCGGCTCGGACCGCTCGAAGCTCCTCGTAGGCCAATGCCAGGCCATCTTCCTCGGTCAAGATCGCACCGCGCTCCGCCTGGGCAGCGGCGATGTCATGTTGCAGGTCGGCGAAGTCACGGGCCAGCACTTCACGCAGGGCACGCTCGAACAGCTCATCTGCCGGAACTCCTGCCCGTTCTACCACCGCTCGCGTGGCGGCGAGCAGCTTCTCGTCGACCTCCACGGTGAGTGCACGGCGTGCCATCCCCCAAGTGTGCCAGCAGGACTGATCCTGTGGCGAAGAAGAGGATTCAGCTTGACTTGGGACTTGGCCGGTAACGTGCGGGAAGACGTGGGAGCGGGATGCATCCGGCCGCCTGCGCTCTATACGGCGTGAGGTGCGAGGAGGCGAGCGCAGTGCAGGAGGGATGGGACAAGGTCGGGGTGCACCCGGCGCAGTGAGCGGGGAGGGCATGCGGATCGATCTCATCCGCAGCGGCGGCTTCGCCGGGATCACCATGCGGGCCTCGGTCGACACCGCCGATCTCGCGCCCCAAGAGGCGGCCATGATCCAACAGGCCACTCAAGGGGTCGCCCCCCTCCCGCTCGAGGACACGCCCTCGGGGTCAGCCAGCAACGTCGACCGCTTCCACTACGACATCAGTGTCACCGCCGGCGACCAGCGCCACCAGCTCTCAGCCGGCGAGACGGAGCTGTCACCGGCGCTCCGCCAGCTTCTGGACGAGCTCCTCCGCCGGTAGGCGCGATGCTCAGAGTGCGAATGTCGACCTCTTGGTCGCGATGCCTCAGATCACGACGAATCCGACGCCAACGTGCTCGACCGGATCGAACGCGCTCTTGAGATGCCCCGAAGGGAAGAAATGAACGGTTGAACCAGGACGGGGGTTTTGCCCGCCCTCCTCCATGGCGATCACCATGGCGCGGTGCGGGGAAGCGGGTTCCCTACGGCCACGTCTCGGTGACTACAGCTGACCTGGCACCTGCCCTTGGCTATGGCGGGCGGCTAAGCGGGTACGGGAGTGGCTGAAACGCGAGGCCGGGCAAGCGCAGCCTCTAGCTGCTCAGCCCACGTGAGCGTACTTGGCACCAGCGGCGCAGCCTCACGTACTTCGTCGTGATACTCGACCTCGCAGCCGCGGTTCGCCACCATGTTCCCCAGATAGGCGTCAAGCCTCTGGTCAGGGTGGATCGGTAGGTCGGCCACGCCTGCGAAGTTACACCGTTGCAATTTAGTGCAGCTCTCCTAGGGACGCTCAGGCCGTTCGGGGCGTCCCATGGCCCGCCGCCGGTTCGAATGTTTCTCCCGATTCTGGAATGTTTCCCTTGACTCTTGCTACGAACTGGTGTACGCTATAGACGTGGTAGTGGAAGCGCTGGAAGCGGCGGTGGAGGCCCTGGAGCTCGGTATGGACGGTCCCGAGCTGGTGGCTGCCCAACAGGTGCTGGACCGCCTCTCGGCCAAGCTGGGCGCCGCCTACGGCGAGTTCGACCACGCCAAGCTGTGGGACCTCGACGCCGCCACCTCCATGACCGC
>JBPCJK010000147.1:0-21751 GCA_051005375.1 Acidimicrobiales bacterium | reverse complement strand
GCCCACGCTGGCCGATTGGTCGACGGTGGCGAAACCTTAGTCGTCCCCATCGTTGTCGGCCAGCTGTCCGACGTTTGTGAGGGAGGCGTTCCCCGTGGCCACGGCGTCACCGGTGGAGATGGTGGCCGAGCCGTCGGAGGTGTTGGTGGCGGTGCCCACGTTGGAGGCCACCAGGATGTCGGTGTCGACATCGCCTCGGCGCGAGCCCGCGGCTGCGAGCTGGCCGTTGCCGGCGAAGTTGGTGGAGGCGTTGCCGATGGCGACGTTGCTGCCGGTGTCGGCCGTGGCCTCGCCGAAGTTGTCCACGTCGGCTGTTTGGTCGACGATGGCGAAACCGGTGCCACCGGAGACGTCGGCCACTTGGCCGATGTTGGTGGTGGCGGCGTTCCCGAAGGCGCAAGCGTCACCGGTGGTGATGCTGGCGGACCCGTCGGAGTCGTTGATGGCCTGGCCGTCGTTGCTGGCGACCACGTTGTCGGCGTCGACGTCGCCTCGGCGCGAGCCCGCGGCTGCGAGCTGGCCATTGACGGCGATGTTGGTCGAGACGTTGCCGATGGCGGTGTTGCCGCCAGTGGTGGCGACGGCGGAGCCGGCGTTGTCCACGTCGGCCGACTGGTCGACGATGGAGAAACCGAGGTCGTCGCCATCCACATCGGCTACCTGAGCGATGTTGGTGGTGGCGGCGTTGCCGGTGGCGAAGGCGGAGCCGGTGGTGATGTCGGCGGAACCGTCGCTGGTGTTGGTGGCGCTACCGAAGTTCGCCGCCACAGTGTTGCCCGAGGCGTCACTGGTCAGCGCTGCCTGGAAGCTGGCGGCCACGTTCACCGAGGCGTTGCCGACGGCGGCGTTGCCGCCGGTGTTGGCCGAGGCAGTGTTGCCCAGGCGGCCACCAGTGTTGTCGACGTCGGCGGACTGGTCGACGAAGACGATGCCGCCGTCGACGCTGGCGTCCTGGACGATGTCGGTGGTGGCGGCGTTGCCGGTGGCGGTGACGTCGCCGGTGGCGATGCTGGCCGAACCATCAGAAGTGTTGCTGGCGGTCCCGAAGTTGCCGGGCACGCTGTTGTCGCCCCCGTCTCCGGCCTCAGCGAACTCGTCGCTGGTGGCGAAGTTGAAGGAGGCGTTGCCGGTGGCGCTGTTCAGCCCCGTGTCGGCGACTGCAGATCCGGCGTTGTCCACGTCGGCGCTCTGGTCGACGAACGCGAGGTCCGCGCCGGAGACGTCGGCCACCTGGGTGACCGTTGTGGACCCGTCGGAGTCGTTCCCGGTGGCGGTGGCGTCGCCCGTGGCGATGCTGGCCGAACCATCGGAGGTGTTGACCGCTTCACCGAAGTTGCCAGCCACGCTGGTGCCCCCGGCGTCGCCGGAGAGAGCGGTCTGGAAGTTGTCGGCGAGGTTGGTAGACGAGTTGCCAGTGGCGTCGTTGTCGCCGGTGAACGCCTCAGCGGTCCCGGAGTTGTCGACGGTGCTGGTCTGGTCCACGAAGGTGAGACCCCCATCGGTGTCGATGTTGGCGCCCTGGACCACGTTGGTGGTCGAGGAGTTGCCAGTGGCATCGGCGTTGCCGGTGGTGATGTCGGCGGACCCGTCACTCGAGTTGCTCGAGGTACCGAAGTTCGCTGCAACCGAGGTGCCGGCGTCGCCGCCGGAGGTCTCGGAGAACTGGTCGTTGCCAGCGACGTTGGTCGACTCGTTCCCGGTGGCGGTGTTACCGCCGGTGGAAGCGAACGCCGTGCCGCTGTTGCTCACGTTGCTGTCCTGGTTGACGAGAACGAGGCCGCTTCCGGCCACGTGCACGTCTGCTTGCTGGGTGACATTGGTGTCTGAGTGGTTGCCCGTGGCGGTGGCGTCACCAGAATTGATGGTGGCGGAACCGTCCGAGTCGTTGGTTGCCTGCCCGTCGTTGTTGGCGATGGAGCTGCCAGACGGTGGACCGGCGCCAGAGACTGCGCCTTGTACGGTGTTCGACCCGTTGTTCGAGTCGTTCCCGGTTGCGTCGTTACCACCAGTATCGGCCGTGGCGTCTCCGGAGTTGGAGACGTCTGCTGACTGGTTGATGATCACGATGCCACCGAGGCTGCCGTTGATCGAGGCGTTGGCGATCTGGTTGACCCCAGTGCTGGACGAGTTGCCCGTGGCGTCGGCGTCACCGGTGTTGATGCCGGCTGAACCGTCGGACGAGTTGCTCGTCGTGGCGCTGTTGTTCCCGATGGAACCGTCGCCGGTCGTCCCCTGCGAAGAGCTCGCAGAGTTGGACGATCCGTTGCCGGTGGCCGTGTTGTCGCCCGTGGTGGCCGTCGCCGAACCTGAGTTCGAGACGGACGCATCCTGGTCGATGATCACGATGCCGCCCAGACAGCCATTGCTGGCTTCGCAGATGTTGACATCTGCGGTCTGGTTCACATCGGTGCTCGAGGAGTTCCCCGTCGCCGTGGCGTCGCCGGTGTTGATGGTGGCGGTGCCGCCGGAGCCGTTGGACGTGTCAGACGTGTTGTTGCTCACGCCTGACCCCGAGCCTCCAGATCCTGACGCCTGATCGTTGCTGGCAGTGTTGTCCGAACCGTTGCCGGTCGCCGTGTTGCCGCCGGTGTTGGACGTGGCGTTTCCACTGTTGGAAACGTTGGCGTCCTGCCCGACGATCACGATGGCGCCGTTGTGGCCCGTCACTGTCTGGGACACGGTGGGGCTGGACTCGCTGCCAGTGGATCCGGCGTCCCCGGTCCCGACATCGGCGTTTCCGCCACTATCAGTACTGGTTGTGCCGGAGTCCGCTGCTACCGGTTCGGCAGCAGCATCAGGTGCAGTCTCAGCGGACGCTGCGGGGGCCGTGGTGGGGGTCGTCTCTTCAGCAGACGCCATACCTCCGAAGAGGATCAGAAACGCCATCGAGACCGCTGCGAACAGCAACCCGAACACGACGCCCTTGCGAGCGTCCGTTGTTTTGTGTGTACTCATATACCAATTCACCTCCTTTCCTGTGTTCGTAGGGTTAGGTGAGGTGGTGCTGTGCTTTGCATTTGGGCCGGGGCGCTCACCAATCTCGGTGAGCGCTGGCCCCTGCTCGCTGCGCCGCGCCCGCGAAGGAGCGCTCGCCCAGCGAACTGTGTTTGTCTAACGGCCAACCCGGTCGATGTCAACCATTTCGGAAACACGGGCGAAACACGTGAGCGCTGGCCGCCAGTGGCGGGGCTCCCACGCTCGAACCCGGGGGAGCGGCTACGGGGTCTCGATGATCTCGATCCGGGTGATGACCTGGGGGACCGCCGGCTTCGGGTCGTTGGTGTCCTTGCTCCCACCGGCACCGATCTCAGCGATGACGTCGAGGCCCTGGGTGACCTGGCCGAACAGGGGGAAGACGGGGTCGAGGTCCTTCACCTGGGGTCCGAGCCAGATGAGGAACTGGCTGCCGTTGTCGTCTGCCCGCTGGTGGGCCAGCACCAGTGACCCCACCTGGTACTCGCCCTTGGCCGGTAGCGGGTCGTCGTCGAAGGTGTACCCGGGGCCCACCTGGTCCTGGCTGATCTGGCCGGCCTGGGCGTAGAAGCCGGAGACGACCCGGTTGAAGGTCAGTCCGTCGTAGAAGTGGTACCGGGCCAGGAACACTAAGTTGTTGACCGCCAGGGGCGACCGCTGCTGATCGAGCTCGACGAAGAATACTCCCGCCGAGGTGACGAACCGGGCCCGGTAGCTCTTGGCCGGGTCGATGCAGCGCCCCGGGGCCATGTCGAACCTGGTCCGGCGCAAGGAGCTGCCGTCAGCAGCTGGGCATGGGGGCGGCTCCGGGGATGCGTCAGGTGCGGCGGCCGGCTCGGTGGTGATCACCGTGGTAGAGCCGGTGACGTTCGGATCACGCTCGGCGGCCTCCTGGCGCACCAGCGAGCCGAGCACCCCGAGGAAGAGGATGCCGAGGGTGGCGACCAGGCCGACGGCCACCCGGGCGGCCCGCTTGCGGGGACGGCTGGCGGCGGTGGCGACGACGCGCAACCCGTGCTCCTGGCGGATCCGTCGGGCCTGTGCCTTTTTTCGCTGACGGTCCTTGGACAAGGCCGGCGATGCTACCGGCGGCGATTCATAGGGTCAGGCCGTAGAGGACGGCTCGCTCCAACTCCCGAACGTGCTCCCGGTCGGCCAGCTTGTCCCCGGCGGCGGTGCGCACGTAGAAGGTGTCCACGACCTCGTGGCCCAGGGTGGACACCTTGGCCAGGCCGATGTCGAGGTCGAGCTCGGCCAGGGCGTTGGTGATGCGGTACAGCACCCCGACACGATCGGGCGCCCGCACCTCCACCACCGTGGAGGAGGCCGAGGCGTGGTTGTCGACGTGGACCCGGGGCTGGGCCAGCAAGGAGGTCCCCGCCGCTCGGCGGGAGCGGTGCGAGCGCTCCGCCAGACGGGCGCCCAGGGCCAGGCGACCGTCGATGGCCAGCCTGACCGACGCTCCCACCCTGTCCCAGTCGACCCCTGGCTGGCCGGGCTCGACCTGGAACTGCGACGCCGCCATGCCGTCGGCGCTGAGGGCGTCGGCGGCCCGCACCGCCACCCCCTTGAGGGCCAGCGCCCCCGCCACCCGGGCGAAGAGCCCCGGCCGGTCGGGGGCGACCACGGTGAGCACCTCGTCCTGGCCCGACACCACGGTGGCGCCGGCGGCCAGCAGCCTGCGGACCTCGGGTCCCGGGAAGCCGCCCCCGGTCACCTCGGCCACGTCGCCACCCCTTAACACGTGGGCCACCCGCTCCACCAGCTCCCCCACCAGGCCCGCCTTCCACGTCCCCCAAGCTGAGGGCCCGGTGGCCAGTGAGTCAGCCTCCGTCAGGGCCGCCAACAGGTCGAGGGTCTCGAGGGAGCCGACGGCCTTGGCCACCCCCTCGATGACGTCGTCGTCGGCCAGGTCGCGCCGGCTGGCCACGTCGGGGAGCAGGAGGTGGTGGCGGACCATGTCGACGAGGACCTTGGTGTCGTCGGCGTCGAAGCCCAACCGGGGGGCGACGCCGACCAGCAGCTCCATGCCCACCTCGGTGTGATCCCCCGGGTAGCCCTTGCCCAGGTCGTGGAGCCAGGCGCCGACCAGGAGCAGGTCGGGTCGAGCCACACCGCCGGTCAGGGCGGCGGCGTTGGCCGCCGCCTCGCACAGGTGGCGGTCCACGGTGAAGCGGTGGTACGCGTTGCGCTGGGGCTTGCTGCGCACCGGCGCCCACTCCGGCAGGACCCGGGAGATCAGGTCCCGCTGGTCGAGCGTCTCCAGTACGGGGATGGCGTCGTGGCCGGTGCCCAAGAGGTCGACCAGGGCGGCTCGCCCGCCCTCCGGCCAGGGGCCGTCGAGGACCGCCGACTCGGCGGCCAGGCGCTCCAGCGAGGATCGGTCGATTGGCACCCGCCTGTGGGCGGCGGCGGCGGCGGCCCGCACGACGAGGGCGCCGTCGACGTCAGGTTCAGCCGAAGCCTCGACGTGCACCTCACCGTCGCGCAGCACCAGGCCGGGACCGAGGGAGCGGTCCCGCCGTGACAACCGCCCCAGGGGGCCGGCCAACGACGATGCCAGCCGGCGCCACACCTCGTCGCTGGTCCAGGCGATGGTGCGGCCGGCAGTGGCCACCCGGACCATCAGGGCGTCGGCATCGCCGTCGCCCAGAGCCCGGGCCACGTCGTCCTGGCGCTCGAGCAGCAGGTCGTCGGCGGCCCGCCCCGTGGCCCGGTGGAGCTCGACCCTCACCGCCAGCAGGACATCTTCGGCGGCAGCCAGGGCGGCGGCGTCCCCGGGGAGCAGCACCGGTCGGACAGCCTGGGCCCAGGCCAGGGCGTGGACGTCGCGCAAGCCACCCCGGGCCTCCTTGATGTCGGGCTCGAGCAGGAACGCCACCTCGTCGGCCTCGGCATGGCGCTCGGCCACCCGGCGCCCGAGCTCAGCCAGCCACCGCCCCGATCGCTTCCGGCACTGGGCCAGCGCCCGAGCGGCGAGGTCGCCAGCCACGTTGAGGTCGCCGGCCACAGGGCGGGCGGACAGGGCGGCGGTGGCGCTGTCGAGCTCGGAGGAGGCCAGAGCCAGGGCTTGGCGAGGGGTGCACACGGCGTGGCCCAGCTTCAGCCCGGCGTCCCACACCGGGTACCACAGCCGCTCGGCCAGGGTGGACACCTCGGCGGCCTCGGCTCGCTCGTCGTGCACCAGCCACAGGTCGAGGTCGCTTCCCGGCGCCAGCTCGGCCCGTCCGTAGCCCCCGACCGCCACCAGGGCCAGCCCCTCGGACCGGTCGGCCCAGACGCCGGCCGTGGCCTCGGCGAACAGCTCCCCCAGCCAGGTGTCCATGACCTCCGACAGGGCCCGGCACAGCACCCTGCCCTGGAGCGACGCGTCGTCGACGACGGCGGTTCGCCGGGCCCGTATCCCGTCGTTCACCGGACCCCTGATCACAGCGCCTCGTCGCCGACCTCACCGGTGCGGATGCGGATCACCCGGTCGACCTCGCTGATCCACACCTTGCCGTCGCCGATCTTGCCGGTGCGGGCGGCGGACACGATCACCGTGGCCACGTCCTCAGCGTCGAAGACGTCGCACAGCACCTCGACCCGGGTCTTGGGCACCACGTCGACGGTGTACTCGGTCCCTCGGTAGACCTCGGTCTTGCCCCGCTGGCGCCCGTAGCCCGCCGCTTCGGTGATGGTGAGGCCCTTGACGCCGTAATCGGCCAGGGCCGCCTTCACCTCGTCGAGCTTGTGGGGTTTGATGACGGCGGTGACCAGCTTCATTGGGGCGCTCCCGCGTTGGCGACGCCGCCGCACGGCGACCTCTGTCAGGAACGGTAGTGGCGGCCAGGCACAATGGTCAGGTGGAAGTGCGTTACGACTGCCGTCACTACTCGACGCGCACTATGGCCGACGGGGTGGTGCAGCGCTGCCGCATCGGGGCCAGCCAGGAGGTGCCCTTCGCCTGCCCTGAGGGTTGTCTGTTCTTCGAGCCCCGGACCATCGCCATTCGCCCCCGAACCGGAGGTTCGACGGCGAGTTGACGGCGCTCCGGGCGCCGGCTCTATGCCACTTACGGCGGTAATCCGCCGTGGCCGCCGGCACCCTGCGCACAGAACACTTTCCAAGGCGAGCTCCGCTCGCCGGGCCACCAGCCAGAGGGAGGCCGCCTTCGGCAGCGGGCGTGGCCGGCGGCCAACCGGTCGTGTTTCAGTTCACGGTCGAACCTCCGGTTCGACCGTGAGGGACTCGACCGGGGGGCCGAGGGCGGAGCCGAGGTCGGTGAGGAAGTAGGCGGCTTCGGCGTGCTGGCTGCGGTCGAGACCTTCGAGCTCCTCGTCGGGGCTGACCCGGATCCCCATGGCGGTGTCGATGACCTTGGCCAGGGCGTAGGACACCACCAGCGAGAAAGCCAACACCACGACGCTGGCCAGGATCTGGACGCCCAGGAGGGTGAGCCCACCGCCGAAGAGCAACCCGTCAGCTCCGGCCTCGTTCACCGATACGTCGGCAAAGACCCCCAACAGCACCGATCCGAGCAGGCCGCCCACCAGGTGGATGCCGACCACGTCGAGGGCGTCGTCGTAGCCGAACCGGAACTTGAGCCGGATGGCCAATAGGCAAAGGCCACCGGCCAGGGCACCGATGACGATGGGGCTCAGGCCACCGACGAACCCGGCGCACGGGGTGATGGCCACCAGGCCGGCGACGGCGCCGGAGGCGGCGCCCAGAGTGGTGGCGTGGCCGCCCTTGAGCCGCTCGCACAGCATCCAGCCCAACATCCCCGCCGACGCCGCCAGGAAGGTGTTCATCAGCGCCTGGGCGGCGACGCCGTTGGCGGCCAGGGCCGAGCCGGCGTTGAAGCCGAACCAGCCGAACCACAGGATGCCGGTCCCGAGCATCGTGAGGGGCAGGGAGTGGGGGGGCATGGCCTGGCTGCGCCAGCCTCGACGGGGGCCGAGGACGAGTACCACCCCGAGGGCGGCGGCGCCGGCGTTGATGTGCACCACGGCGCCACCGGCGAAGTCCAGGGCGCCCAGCTCGGCCAGCCAACCTCCGGCGAACACCCAGTGGGCCACCGGAGCGTAGACCAGGATGAGCCAGGCGCCGATGAAGACGAGGTAGGCGCTGAACTTCATCCGGTCGGCGGTGGCGCCGGTGATGAGGGCAGGGGTGATGACGGCGAAGGTCATCTGGTAGGCGCAGAACAACACGAAGGGGATGGTGAGGCCCAGTGCCGGCTCCGCCCCGACGCCCGACAGCCCCAGGTGCCCGAGACTGCCGAGGACGCCACCGTTGCCGAAGTCACCGAAGGCCAGGGAGAACCCGACCAGGGCCCACAGCACCGCCACCAGGCCCATGGCGGCGAAGTTCTGCATGAGCATGCCGAGTACGTTCTTGGACCGGACCATGCCCCCGTAGAAAAGGGCCAACCCCGGGGTCATGAACAGCACCAGGGCGGTCGAGACCAACATCCACGCCGTATCGCCGGAATCCATCCTCACTCCTGTCTCTCGGATGCAGACTCTCGATCCAGCCTGTCTATCGTTGTGGGCAAGCGTGCCTGCCGTTCTGGCCCCAGAATCGCGGGGAAATTGTCTCGCTCCTGGGGCCAGAACCGCGCTGAGTTGGCGAGGCTCCTGGGGCCAGAACCGCGGGAGGCTGGCGAGGCCGCCGTGCGCCAGCGCTAGCGAAGCGGTGGAAGATCTGCGGTGGCCTTGCCCAACAGGTCCCGCAGGGTGCTCTGCTCAGCCACGGTCAGGGCGGCGATGCCCCGGGGCGGCACCCCGAGGTAGGTGAAGGCCCGCTGGCGCTCCTGCTCGCCGAGCTCGGTGAGCACCACGGTCTTGGCCCGACGGTCGACGGCGTCGGCTCGCCGCTCGGCCCAGCCCCGCTGCTCGAGCTCGTCGACCACCGACGTCACCCACGACGGGTCGCAGTTCCACTCCTCGACCAGGGCCCGCATGGGCTTCTCCTCACCCGGCGCCAGGCACAGCAGGCCCCGCAGGAGGCTGGGGTTGGCGTCGAGGGCGGTAGCCGCCTGGAAGAAGCGCCGGCGGTTCTCGTCTCCCTGGGTGAGTTGGATGATGCACAGCCAAGCCTCAGTGGCGGGATCGCTCCTCACAACTCGAATCCTAGAGGTGGCTCAACAGCTGTTCAAGCTAAATCATGGACGGAACTCAACCGATGCAGTTATGGTGTCGGCCATGAACGACCCCGCCATCACTCTAGAGGGAGTGACCAAGCGCTTCGGATCGGTGCTGGCCCTCGACGACATCGACCTCTCCGTGACCCAGGGGACGGTGTTCGGCCTGCTCGGCCCCAACGGTGCGGGCAAGACCACCGCGGTCAGGGTGCTGACCACCATCATCCGCCCCGACCAGGGCCACGCCCGGGTGCTCGGCCTCGACGTGGTCGCCCAGGCCGACGACGTCCGCGCCCGAATCGGCCTGGCCGGCCAGTACGCCGCCATCGACGAGAACCTGACCGGTCGGGAGAACCTGCGCCTCATCGGGCGCCTCACCCACCTGCCTCGGGTTGACGTCGCCCCCCGCGCCGCCGAGCTGCTCGAGCGCTTCGAGCTGACCCATGCCGCCGACCGCCCCGCCCGCACCTACTCGGGAGGCATGCGTCGACGGCTCGACCTGGCCGCCGCCCTGGTCCATCGCCCCCCGGTGCTGTTCCTCGACGAGCCCACCACCGGCCTCGACCTCCCCAGCCGGAGCGAACTGTGGAGGATCATCGAGGAGCTGGTGGCCGAGGGCACCACCCTGCTGCTGACCACCCGGTACCTGGAGGAGGCCGACCACCTCTGTGACCGCATCGCCGTGATCGACGGGGGCACCGTCATCGCCGAGGGCACGTCAGCCGAGCTAAAGGCCAGGATGGCCTCAACCGTGCTGGAGCTGTCCTTCCACGACGCCAGCGCTGCCCACCGGGCGGCGGGCCTGCTCGCCCACCTGGCCGGTGCCCCCCCATTGGTGGAGGGCGCCGCCGTGGAGCTGTCGGTCGACGACGGCCCCCGCTCGGTAATGGACGCCCTGCGCACCGTCGACCAGGACGGGCTGACGCCCACCTCGCTGGTCTTACGAGAGCCCAGCCTCGACGATGTGTTCCTGGCCCTCACCGGCCACCGCGCCGTCGACGCCCCCACCGAGGCGTCGGAGGGCGACGGCGACGCCGAACGGGTCCTCGTCTCCAAGGAGCGCCCATGACCACCCGGACCACCACCGCCTCGCCCGCCACCGCCTCGCCCGCTACCGCCTCGTCCTCCACCGTCTCGCCCACCACCACGGGCAGCAAGTTGCGCTGGGCCCTCTCCGACACGCTGGCCCTCACCTGGCGCAACCTCCTCACCTACCTGCGCCTGCCCCAGCTGGTGGTGTTCTCGACCATCCAGCCCATCATGTTCGTGCTCATCTTCCGCTACGTCTTCGGTGGCGCCATCCAGGCCCCGCCAGGAGAGTCCTACGTCAACTACCTCATGCCCGGGATATTCGTGCAGACGGTGGCCTTCGGCGCCGTGGGCACGGGCATCGGTCTGGCCGAAGACCTCCACAAGGGACTGATCGAACGCTTCCGCTCGCTTCCCATGGCCCGGTCGTCGGTGCTGGCCGGGCGCACCGCCGCCGACCTCGTGCGCAACGTCTTCGTCGTGGTGCTCATGGCCCTGGTGGGGTTCCTCGTCGGGTTCAGGATCGGCGCCGGCGTGCTGCCCTTCGTGGGCGGGATCCTGGTGCTGTTGTTGTTCGGGTACGCCCTGTCGTGGATCTTCGCCCTGGTGGGTCTGGGCGCGGCCAACGCCGAGACCGCCCAGGCCACCATGTTCCCACTGCTGTTCCCCCTGGTGTTCGCCTCGTCGGCGTTCGTTCCCGTGGCATCAATGCCGGGCTGGCTCCAGGCCTTCGCCCACAACCAGCCCGTCTCGGTCACCGTCGACGCCGTCCGCACCCTGATGCTGGGAGGACCGACGACCTCGGTGGTGCTCCGATCGCTGGCCTGGAGCCTGGGGATCCTGGTGGTGTTCAGTCCTCTGGCCGTGCGCCGCTACCGCCGGGCGGGTTGAGCGCCGAGAGTCCACCTCTTCCGATTAAGTTCAGCGGCGCTCGACCACCACCGCCGTGGCTACTCCTCCCACCCCCCCCATGGTGGCCAGGCCCAACCGGGAGGACGACCGGGCCAGCTCGTGCACCAGGGTGACCAGCATCCGGGCGCCGGCGCACCCGGGCGGATGGCCGAGGGCGATGCTGCCTCCGTTGACGCCGACCCGGACCGGGTCGGCGCGGTGCTCGGCCAACCACGCCAGGGTGACCGCAGCGAACACCTCGTCGACCTCGAAGCGGTCGATGTCGTCGATGGTGTGGCCGGTGGCGGTCAGCACGTTGGTGGTGGCCGGCACCACCCCGGTGAGCATGGTGAGCGGGTCGACACCAGCGCCGGCGGCTCCGACCACCCGGGCAAGGGGCTCGAGGCCCAACCGCTGCGACCGGTCCTCGCTCATGACCAACAGGCCAGCAGCGCCATCGGCCGCCGGCGCGCTGTTGGCGGCCGTCACCCGGCCGCCGGGCACGAACGTTGGCTTGCGCTGGACCAGGTCAGCGACGGTGGAGCCGCCTCGGATGGCCTCGTCGGTCGTCACCACCGCGTCGAGGTCGACCACGTGGCGACGTTCCCGGTCCCAGCGCCGCCCCGCCACCGGCACCGTCTCCGCCGTGAAGCAGCCGCCCTCGCTCGCCCGCCAGGCCCGGCGCTGGCTCTCGGCGGCATGGCCATCGAGATCCTCGCGCTCCAGGTGCCACCGCTCGCAGATCCGCTCGGCGGCCAGGCCGGGGGGGATCATGCCCCCGGACGGGGCGTAGCGCTCGATCACCCGCGGGCCGAAGGGACGGCTACCCGGGGTGAACCACGCTCCCGCGGGAGTGGTGCTGACGACGTCGACGCCGGCCGCCGCCACCACCTGGTAGGCGCCGGCGGCGATGCCCTGGGCGGCGTAGACCAGGGCCTGAAGGGAGCTGGCGCCCTGGCGATCGAGGGTGGTCGCAGGGACCGTCTCGGGCCAGCCGGCGCCGAGGACGGCGTGGCGGCCGAGGTTGAGGCCCTGGTCGCCAACCGGGCTGGCGCACCCCATGATCACCTCGTCGACCAGTGCCGGCTCCAGATGGTTGCGCCGGGCGAGGGCGGCGAGCACCTCGGCGGCGAGGTCGGCGGCGTGCCAACCGGAAAGGCCACCGTTGCGCACGCCGAGCGGGGTGCGCACTGCGTCGACGATGACGGCGACCGGGGCTGCCCTCAAGAGAGAGTGCGGCCGGCGTCGAGGAGGCGGTCGTGGCGCACGGCGACCCGCTCCTCGTGTTCCATCCACTGGGCGAGGACCACGCCGGCCAGCACCAGGCCGAACAGCTCGCCGGCCACCCACAGGATGCCGCCGCCCAGCCGCTGGTCGGCGAGCGCCTCGGGCCCGGTGCCGTAGTAGCCGCCTGAGAGGAGGGCGGTGCTGCCCACCATGGCCAGCCCGATGATGGCGTGCACCGGCACGGCCAACAGCACGAACAACAACCGAGCCCCATGGGGCAGTCGCCAACGGCTGGGATCGGTTCCCACCGCCGTCCAGCAGAACAGCCCCCCGGCGGCGAGGAACTGGAGGTGGACGGCGCCGTGCACCCACTCGTGGCGCAGCGACAGCTCCAGCAGCGGGCTGAAGTAGAGCACGACGAGGGAACCCCCGAAGACCACCCAGGCTGTCACCGGATGGGTCAGGGCCGCCACCGGCCAGCGGTGCAACAGGCGCAGGAGAGCGGTCTGGATGGGACGAGACGATGCCTGGAGGGCGAGCGTCACCGGCCCTCCCAAGGCGAACAGGGCGGGGGCGACCATGCCCAGCAGGACGTGCTGGAGGCTGTGGAAGCTGAACCGCTCCGCATCGGCGCCGGCCAGTCCGAGTTGGGTGGCGCCCACCACCACCGCCAACCCGGTGACGAACGCCGCGCTTCGCCCGACCGGCCACGGTCGTCCCCGAGCGCCCAGGCGACGGACGCCGCCCAGGTAGAGGACGGCGGCGACGAGCACCAGCAGAGCCGGTCCAGGGTCGAAGGCCAACGCCGGTCCCACGGAACGCCAAGCTACCGGGAGGGCGCACTCATCCTGGCGGCCGGCACAGGTTCGTGATGGTCGGCCCTCTCGCCTCTCCGGGGAACGACGGCGACGGCGTCGAGGCGGTTGTCGGGGCCGGGATGCGGTAGACATGGGCGCCATGGTGGAGTCCATGGCGAAAGCCCGGGCCGGGCGCCCCAGCATGCTGGCGGTGGGCACGGTGGTGTGGCTGGCGTCGGAGCTGATGTTCTTCAGCGGGCTGTTCGCCGCCTGGTTCACCCTCCGGGCCACCAACTCGGTCTGGCCCCCCGAAGGGGTCGAGCTCGACCCGCTGCGCACCGGGCTCGCCACCGTCGTCCTGGTCAGTTCCTCCTTCACCATGCACGCTGCCACCAAGGCCGCTGAGCGCGGCGACCTGCGCAAGGCCACCCGCTGGGTGCTGGTCACCGTGGTCATGGGAACGGTGTTCGTGGCCAACCAGGCCTTGGAGTACGCCGGGTTCGACTTCTCCCTCTCCAGTCACGCCTACGGGTCGATCTTCTACCTGATGACGGGCTTCCACGGCCTCCACGTCATCGGGGGCCTCGCCCTGATGATGGCCATGGTGGGCGTCGGGACCGGGCGGACCCGGGCGTCGCTGGCCGAGGGGCTGACGGTCACCGAGTACTACTGGCACTTCGTCGACCTGGTGTGGGTCGGTATGTTCGTTACCATCTACCTCCTCGGCTGATGGTCCGACCCCTGCGCCCCGGGCACGTCCGGCTGCTCCCCGTCATCGCCGCCCTGGCTGTGGGCCTGACCACCTGGGCGGCCACGACCGCCGGTCACGCCGCCGAGGAGGCCGCGCCGGTCCGCTTGGGCTCGCAGATGGGCGGGGCTGGCCTCGACGATCCGATGGCCATCGCCGAGGGACGGGCCCTGTTCGAGACCGGCTGCGTCAGCTGCCACGGGGTCGGCGGCGTCGGCGCCGCGAACGGCCCCCCGGTGCTCGACTCCGGGGCCGCCTCGGCCGACTTCTACCTGACCACCGGTCGCATGCCCCATGCCGGTGACCGGGACGACCAGGCCATCCGCAAGGCGCCCGCCTACCGCCCCGAACAGATCCATGACCTGGTGGCCTATGTCGGATCCCTGGGGGACGGACCCGCCATCCCCGATGTCGACCTCGAGGGAGCCGACCTGCAGGAGGGGGGGGTCCTCTACCGGGGCAACTGCGCCGCCTGTCACAGCGCCACGGGGGCAGGTGGAGCTCTGAGCCTGGGCCAGTACGCGCCCAGCCTAGACGAGGCGACTCCCGTTCAGACCTACGAGGCCATGCTCGTCGGTCCGGGACAGATGCCGATCTTCGGCCAGGGCTCCTTCACCGAGGAGGAGTACAACAGCATCGTGCGCTACGTCGAACGGCTGCAGGACCAGGGGGACCCCGGGGGGCTTGCCCTGGGAAGGAGCGGCCCCATCCCCGAAGGCTTCGTCGCCATCGTCATCGGCGCCGGCGCCGTCGTGCTGGCTGCCTTCCTGATCGGCGGTCGGCGTCACGCTTCGACCGAGGCCGACGCTGACGCCGGCTCCGACGAGGTGACGGTGTGACCGGCGAGGGTCGGCGCCGGCACCGGCTCCGGCGAGGTGACGGTGGCGGTGACGAGGGTCGAAGCCGGAGGCGACGCCAGCTCCAGCGGGGTGACGGTGTGGCGGGCGAGGGTCGGCGTAGTCGCCGGCTCCGACGAGGTGACGGTAGCGAAGGTCGACGTCGAGCCGAGGCCGGCCAGAGCGAGCGCCCACCGTCCGACGAGGACCGGCCGGACGAGGAACAGCGCCCCGAGGACCGGCCGACCCGCCGCGTCGCCCGAGCCGAGCGCTCGATGGCGGTCGCCTTCGGAGTCAGCATCTTGGCCGCACTGGGCCTGGCGGGGGTCTACATCGTCGGTGGCCAGGCCCAGCTGGAGGGCAGCCTGTTGGCCGTCGCCCTCGGCGGCATCGGGGTGGGAGCGGCGCTGTGGGCCAAGAACTTCATGCCCGACGACGAGGTGACCGAGGAACGCCCGGTGCTCCCCTCCGACGAGGAGGCGGTGGCCGCCTTCACCGCCTCGTTCGAAGTGGGACAACAGACCCTGGCCCGCCGGGGGCTGCTGGCCAAGCTCGGTCTGGGGGCGCTCGGGGCGCTGGGCCTGGCCGCCGTGTTCCCCCTGCGCTCGCTCGGTCCCCGGCCCGGCGGCGGCCTCAAGTCCACCGCCTACGCCCGAGGCGGCCGCCTCGTCAACGAGGCCGGCAAGCCGGTGCGGGCGGGAGACCTGGCACCCACCCAGTTGCTGACGGTATGGCCCGAGGGCCACGTGGGAGAGGCCGACGCCCCAGCCCTCCTGCTCCGGGTCGACCGGGAGGCGTTCCGCCCCCTTCCCGGGCGGGAGGGCTGGGTGGCGGAAGACACCGTGGCCTACTCCAAGCTATGCACCCACACCGCCTGCCCGGTCGGCCTCTACCAGGCCGACCTCGGCCTGTTGCTCTGCCCGTGCCACCAGTCCACCTTCGACGTGTCCGACGGTGCTCGGCCGGTGTTCGGGCCGGCGGCGCGCCCGTTGCCCCAGCTCCCCCTCGGCGTCGATCCCGAGGGTTTCCTCATCGCCACCGGCGACTTCTCCGATCCCGTGGCCGGCGGGTTCTGGGACCGGGGCCGGTAAGACGTAGTGACAGACACCACCAGCAAGCGGATCAACAAGGCAACGCCGCTGTCCCGGCGCACGGCCCGCTGGCTCGACGAGCGGGTCGGCGCCGCCGGCTTCGCTCGCAAGGCCCTCGACAAGGTCTTCCCCGACCACTGGTCGTTCCTGCTCGGGGAGCTGGCCATGTGGTCGTTCATCATCCTGTTGGCCACCGGCGTCTACCTCACCTTCTTCTTCGACGCCAGCACCCAGGAGGTCGTCTACCACGGCAGCTACGTCCCCCTCCAGGGGGTGGAGATGTCGCGGGCCTACGCCAGCTCTCTCGACATCAGCTTCGAGGTGCGCTCCGGCCTGGTCATGCGCCAGATCCACCACTGGTCGGCCAACGTCTACCTGGCCACCACCGTGATCCACCTCATGCGGGTCTTCTTCACCGGCGCCTTCCGCAAGCCGAGGGAGATGAACTGGCTGCTGGGGGTGGGCATGCTGATCTTCTCCATCGTCAACGGGTTCGTGGGCTACTCCCTGCTCGACGACCAACTGTCGGGGACAGGCCTGCGCATCGCCTACAACATCGCCATCGCCATCCCCCTCGGGGGGACGTGGCTGGCGTCGCTGTTCTTCGGGGGGGACTTCCCGGGGCCATCGCTCATCGAGCGGCTCTACGTGATCCACATCCTGTTGCTGCCGGCGGTCATCATCCTCCTGCTGGTGGTGCACCTGGCCCTGGTCGCCCGCCAGCGCCACACCCAGTTCGGCGGCCCCGGGCGCACCGAGCGCAACGTGATCGGTGAACGGGTGTGGCCGACGTTCGCGGCCAAGGGCATGTCCATGTTCTTCCTCACCGCCGCCGTGCTGTGCGCCCTGGGTGGGCTGGCCCAGATCAACCCCATCTGGCTCTACGGGCCTTTCGAGGCGGCCGAGGTGAGCGCCGCCTCCCAGCCCGACTGGTACATGGGCTGGCTCGACGGGGCACTGCGCCTGTGGCCCAGTTGGGAGATCCGCGCCTTCGGCTTCGAGCTGCCCACCCCGTTCTTCCCGTCGGTGCTGCTGCCGGGGATCACCTTTGCCCTCCTCGCCCTGTGGCCGTTCCTGGAGACCCGCTTCACCAAGGACAAGGCTGAGCACCACCTGCTCGACCACCCCCGCAACCGTCCGCTGCGCACCGCCCTCGGCGTCTCCACCCTGGCCTTCTACGCTGTGCTGTTCTTCGCCGGCGCCAGCGACGTGTTGGCGGTGACGTTCGAGACCTCGATCACCGGCCTGTTCCCCGCCTTCCGGCTGCTGTTGCTGGTGCTCCCCCCGATCGCCGGGTTCGTCGCCTACCGCCTGTGCCGGGAGCTCACCCACCGCGACCAGCCCAGCTCCGGGTCACTCGCGCCCGAGGACCGGGTCACCCCCACTCCCGACGGCAACGGCGCCGACGCGACCGACGGCACCAACGGCCAGAGATCCGACCCGGAAGTCAGCGCGGAGAGCGAAGCCGAACCCAAGGCCGGCGCCACCCAGAGCTGAACCGCCCGGCGGGATCCCTTGAGGCGCCCGCCGCAGCGAGCGAAGCTCGCCAGGCCGGCTTTGGCCGTCGGCCACACCCGGCGCCGAAGGCGCCCCCTCTGGCTGGCGGCCCGGCGAGAGCGCAGCTCTCGCCTATGAGCGGTCAGGGCGAAGTTCGACCGGCTCCGCCGGTCGAACGGAGCACAATCAGTTCGTCGGCGAACCTCCGGTTAGCCGACGACTCAATCTCGTCGTCGGGACTGACGGGCGTATCCGAAGAGCGAGGAGCCGGCCAGCAACACGCCGGGGACGAGTGCCCACATGCCGAGGGCCAGGCCGTTGGCCATAACCACCAACCCCATGCCCATCCCGAAGGGCCAGATGCTGGCGTGGGGGAGGTAGTCCTCATCATCGTCCGCCTCAATCGCACCCTCCCCGACCGCTTGCGCCTTGTCGGCTCCCACGCTGAGGCGAACCTGAAAGGCGAGATAACCGCCCACGATCACCGCCATCGCTGCGGCCAAGAGCAGCATCGTGGTCCCCGCCCGCTCGGAGGAGACGACGCCGTAGACGACGGTGGCCACGATCAGGAAGGCGGCGACACCGAGGAACATGCGGGACTCCACCCGCATGCCGGCGGTCAGGGCGTCGCCGTCGTCCTCGGCCTGGTCGCCCTCGGCCTGGTCGCCCTCGGCCATCAGGGGCCGTCCACCAGCGACCCGTCCCCACCGGCCCCAACAGCGGTGCCGGCGGGCTCTCGACCGTGGCGCACCTCAGAGGAGTACAGCCCAAAGCGTTGGTCGAACACCGGCCGGTTCGACCGGATGGGCGGCAGGGGCTGGTCGAAGTTGTGGGGCGACGGCGGCGAGGTGGTGACCCACTCCAGGGTCTGGCCCTCCCAGGGGTCGTCGCCTGCCACCTTGCCCCGGCGCAGGCTCACGGCCACGTTCCACAACAGAAACAGGGTGGAGATGCCGGTCAGGAAGGCACCGACGCTGGAGATGAGGTTGAGGGTGGTGAACCCGTCGCTGGGCAGGTAGTCGGCCACCCTCCGCGGCATGCCCTGGACCCCGAGGAAGTGCTGCACCCCGAAGGTCATGTGGAAGCCGATGAAGACCGAGTAGAAGTGGAGCTTGCCCAGCCGTTCGTTCAACATCCTGCCGGTGAACTTGGGGAACCAGAAGTAGATGGCGGCGAACAGGGGGAACACCGAGCCCCCGAACAGGACGTAGTGCATGTGGGCGACGACGTAGTACGAGTCGGTGACCTGGAAGTCGAGCGGCGGCGACGCCAGCACCACGCCGCTGAGACCACCGAGCACGAAGGTCAGCAGGAAGCCGATGCAGAAGAGCATGGGGGTGGGGAACGTGAGCCGACCCCCCCACATGGTCCCGATCCAGTTGAAGAACTTGACCCCGGTGGGCACGGCGATGAGGAAGGACAGCCCACTGAAGAACGGCAGGGCCACCGCCCCGGTGGCGAACATGTGGTGGGCCCACACCCCCATGGCCAGGGCGGCGATGGCGAGGGTGGCGAAGACCATGCCCTTATAGCCGAACACCGGCCGCCGGGAGAACACGGCCAGGATCTCGGTGACCACCCCGAAGTAGGGCAGGACCACGATGTAGACCTCGGGGTGGCCGAAGAACCAGAACAGGTGTTGCCACAGCAGGGGTGAGCCGCCCATGGCCGGGTCGAAGATGTGGGCGCCGAAGTTGCGGTCGGCGAAGAGCATGGCCGAGGCGGCGGTGAGCAGCGGGAAGGCCATCAGCACCAGCAGGCTGGTCACCACCATGTTCCAGGTGAAGATGGGCATGCGGAACAGGGTCATGCCCGGGGCCCGCATGGTGAACACGGTGGTGATGATGTTGACCGCGGTGAAGATGCCGGAGAACCCGACCAGGGCCAAGCCGATCAGCCACAGGTCGGCGCCGACCTGGGGGGAGTAGGCGCTGGTCGACAGGGGGGCGTAGGCGAACCAGCCGAAGTCGGCGGCACCGGAGGAGGTGAGGAAGCCCGAGACCATGGTGAGCCCACCGCCGAGGAACAACCAGTAGCTCAGGGCGTTCAGCCGGGGGAACGACATGTCGGGGGCGCCGATGTGGAGGGGGACCAGGTAGTTGGCCAACCCGAAGGCGAACGGCCCGATGAACAGGAACATCATGATGCTGCCGTGCATGGTGAAGAGCTGGTTGTAGGTGTCGGCCTTGACCACCTGGAGGCCTGGCTCGGCCAGCTCGGCCCGGATGACCATGGCCAGGGCGCCGGCCACCACGAAGAAGCCGAAGGCCGTCACCATGTAGCTGATGCCGATGCGCTTGTGGTCGGTGGTGGTGAGCCAGGCCAGGATCCCGGCGGCCTCGGGCTGTTCCTCCGGTGGACGCCCCCCGACCTCCGGTCCCTCGGGCAGGCCGGGGGCGCCGGGTGGGGCGCCGGGTGGGGCGTCGAGGACGCTCATGGCTGGCCCTGGGCCTGAGCGACCCGCTGCTGGTCGAGCCAGACGGTGTACTGCTCTGGCGGCACGCCGGCCACCGAGAAGTTCATCTGGTAGTGGTCCAGACCGCAGAACTCGGCGCAGCGACCCACCCACTCGCCCGCTTCCGTCACCTTGACATCGATCTGGTTGTCGACACCGGGGATGAGGTCGCGCTTGACCAGGAAGCGGGGCACCCAGAAGGAGTGGACGACGTCGTTGGCCTTCAGCCGGAAGCGGACGTTGGCACCCACGGGCAGCACCATACGGGGCGGGTCCACCCCGTCGCTGCGCACAGTGACACCTTCCTCCGGGTAGTCGAACTGCCACGACCACTGGAAGCCGGTCACGTCGACCACCACGTCGGGATCGGCGCTGAGAGCGGTCACCCGTTGCTGGGTGGCCACCGTGAAGGCGAACAGCACGGCGACGACCACCAACGGGGTCACCGTGTAGAGGACCTCCATGGGGATGTTGTAGGGCGACTGGCTGGGAAGGTCGTCGTCCCGCCGG
Source organism: Acidimicrobiales bacterium (assembly GCA_051005375.1). Lineage (GTDB taxonomy): Bacteria > Actinomycetota > Acidimicrobiia > Acidimicrobiales > CADCSY01 > JADDRA01. The sequence continues at coordinate 1,570 of JBPCJK010000147.1, read as the reverse complement.
CGGTAGCGGATGACCGCGAAGACCACCAGCCCCCAGATCAGCACGCCCACCGCCGCCGCCACCCAGTGGAATCCCCGCCACAGGTCGAGGAAGTCCTCGCCCTGGCCCGATACCGGGTCGGGTGCGCCGAAGCGAAACCCGCTGCTGCAGCCTTCGAGAAGGACGGCAGCGGCGAAGAGGAGCACAACCAAAGCTGGTCGGCGGCGTGACGGCACCGTGGGGGACGCTAGCGACCCGGCCGACGCTGACCCAAGCCGTTGCCCCCTCACCACCGGCGAGCGCCCCCCCGAGGAAGGGCTCATCCCCAGGTGGAGCCGCGTTGTCGACAGGCTTGTCCACAGACAACCCTGTTTCTCGGCCGAGCGGGTGCACCACCCCGTCATCCTCGTTTGTAACATCCTTTGATGTAGAGTAGGGTGGACTTGTGGCTCCCGCTGGCGCCGGCATGACCATCGAAGCCCTGGCCCAGCGGGCCGGGGTGACCACTCGCAACATCCGCAGCTACCAGACCCAGGGGATCCTGCCGGCCCCCAGGCTGGTTGGTCGGGTCGGGTACTACGACGAGGGGCACCTGGCCCGGTTGCGACTCATCTCCCGGCTCCAGGACCAGGGCTTCTCCCTGGCGGCCGTCGCCGGACTGCTCAAGGCGTGGGAGGAGCGCCGGAGCCTGGGCGAGGTGTTGGGCTTCGAAGAGGCGCTCACCGCCCCCTGGACCGATGAAGAACCGCAGAGCGTCTCCCTCCAGGAGCTGCTGGAGCGCTTTCCCGAAGCCGCCGAGGACCCCAAGTTGGCCCTGCGGGCTTTGGAGCTGGGCATGATCGAGCCGGAGGGCGAGGCCTTTCGGATCCCCAGTCCCAGCCTGCTGCACGCCGGGGCCGAGCTGGTGGCGGTAGGGGTCCCCTTGTCCGTCACCCAGGACGAGGTGGCAGCCCTCCAAGAAGAGATGGCCCGGGTGGCGGCGCGCTTCATCGGGCTGTTCGAGCGCTACGTCTGGGAGCCCTTCGTCGACGCCGGGATGCCGGCGGCCCGCTTGGCGGAGGTGACCGAATCTCTGCGCCGGCTCCGACCTCTGGCCTCGGTGGCCGTGCGGGCGACGCTGGCCCAGGCCATGGAGGAGGCGGCGTCGACGTCCACCGCGGCCCAGGTCGCCGCCGTCGGCAACGACAGGCCGCCCAGTCGACAGGGAGCACCGTGATGAGCACCTTCATGACCAGCTGGATGACCGCGGCGACGAGCCCGGTGTTGGGCGCGGCAGCGGCCACCACCACCTGGGACCACTGGCTCTACGTGACCGTCCCCTTCGCCCTCTACATCCTCGCCGTGTTGGCGCTCGTCATCGCAGGAGCGCCGAGCGACAAGACCGACATCGTCTCGGTCCTGTGCCTGCCCATCTCGTCCAGCTTGAGGCGCCTCACCGGCTACCCGGGCTGGACCATGGCCGGCGTGCTCACCGGCTTGTTCCTGCTGGGCATCGGCCTGTTCGGGCTGTACTGGGACGTCGCCTTCCACATCGACTTCGGCCGTGACGACAACCTGTTCACCCCCTCCCACACCATGATCGTGCTCGCCC